>NZ_CAXQQP010000008.1:0-335270 GCF_964226795.1 Mesoflavibacter sp. | reverse complement strand
ATGGTAGTGGCATCCTTTTTTTGCTTCCATATAAGGCAAAAAAAGATATAACGAACAGCCTGTTAAAACGCCCAAATCTTTACAATAAAAAAAGCCTCACTAATTAATTAGCAAGGCTTTGGGTTATCGTAATTTAAAACCTTTTGCTGCCCACCATGGATGAATTTCGACCTGAAGTCTACCTGCTTTAACCATAGGGTCTGAATTAGCTAAACTGTCTGCTAACTGTTGGTTAGGTACATTGTAAATTGTGATGCCTCTAATATCTCCATCATCACCAAATGGGCCAGATATGTCTGCAAAACCCATTTCGTACATTTTTCCTAAATGAGCTAAATGCTGGTCTTGGAGTTGTTTAGCTTCTTCTTCGTTTTGACTTCTTATAGGTCCTGCTTTTAAAAAAGCTATGTAATATTCTTGCATTAAAAAGGTGTCTTTAGTTTTTTCTTCTACATAATAGAAAGTTTTAAATCCTTTGTTTTTTAATAAAGAATCTTGCTCTTTAATAGATAGTTTATTGGACTCTTTAACTACCTGCTTGTCTTGTATATCTACATTCTTGTTTTCTGTTTTACATGCTAAAACTGATAAAGAAGCTAAAATTAAAAGTCGTTTCATTATTTCCATGTTTTAAAAGGTTGATTACTTAACTGAGAGTTATAATATTTAATATCTCCTGTTACTTCTTCTCCTAACCAATTAGGTTTTTCAAATATTTCGTTTTCATTATTAAGCTCTACTTCTGCTAAAACTAAACCCTTATTATCTCCAAAAAATTCATCAATTTCAAAAATATGATTTCCTAGTTTTACTTCGTAACGCATCTTATCAATAATTCCTTTTTTACATAGCTTAAAAAGCTGTTCTGCATCTTCTTTTTTAATTTCTTTTTCCCACTCAAACCTTGATAACCCATCATTTGAAGAAGCTCCTTTTATTGTTAAAAAACCCTTATCTCCTTTAAGTCTAACTCTAACGGTTCTTTCTTTATCTGTACTTAAAAACCCTTGTTTGATATGTGTTTTATTAAAAGCTTCCTCTTTAAAAACCTGAGATTTAACCAAAAATTTTCTTTCTATTTCTATTGTAGATGACATATTATTTATTGATTGGTATATATAATGCGGACAGTGCTATAAAACATATTGCAGCCCAATAAGTAGATAATATAATTAAATCTGAAAAAGAAAACTTAATAACGAACATATTATAAGCTAAAACAGCATCAGAAATTAAAAATAAAATAGCTCCTAAAGCTACTATTCTATAAACTTTATTATCGTTTAAAAAATATAAATTTAATGCTTGCCAAGCCATAATAACAATACAAATTATATACAAAATAACTGGTATTAATAATTGCCCTAAATTATCTTTTAATACAAAAAACATTGCTATTGCAAAGAGTATTAAAAACACTAATGGTTTAAAATTATATAAAAATCCATTTACAGTTGTAAAGGCATAAGTAAACAATATATGGCCTAATAAAAATGAAGCTAAACCGTATATAAATAAATGCTCAAACATTAATAAAACATCGCCTATTAAACAGAAACACAAACCAAGAATTATTATTAAAGCGTATTTACTTAATTTAAGTTTAATGAAAATTATAGGTAAAAGTAAAATCAAAACCGTTGTCAAAGGTTTTAAAATATAAAACCAATTAATAAACTTAAAAAATGAGGTGAAAATAGCGGTTAATGCAACAATAAAAGTTATTAAAAGGTAGGTGGATTTTTTCATAATTATACATTGTAATTTATAAATTTACATCATGTCAAGTAATTTACCAATAAGAAAAATTATTCATGTAGATATGGATGCATTTTACGCATCTGTAGCACAAATGGATAATCCAGATCTAAAAGGTAAACCCATTGCTGTTGGTGGCAGCGGTACGCGCGGTGTTATAAGTGCTGCCAGTTATGAAGCTAGAAAATTTGGTGTTAAAAGTGCTATGTCTGGTCAATTAGCAAAAAAACTATGTCCTGAACTAATTTTTGTAAAGTCAGATTTTGGACGTTATAAAGAAATCTCTAATAAAATTAGAGCTATTTTTTTTGATTATACCGACTTAGTTGAACCTTTATCTCTAGATGAAGCCTACTTAGATGTAACACAAAACAAAAAAGGAAATCCTAGCGCATCTTTAATTGCTGAAGAAATTAGAAATCGAATTTACAATGAGGTTGGCTTAACAGCATCTGCAGGAATTAGTATTAATAAATTTGTTGCTAAAGTTGCTAGCGATTATAATAAGCCAAATGGACAAAAAACAGTTAATCCTGAAGAAGTTTTAAATTTCTTAGAAGCTTTAGATATAAGGAAGTTTTATGGTATCGGTAAAGTTACTGCCGAAAAAATGTACCAAAAAGGTATCTTTACTGGTAAAGATTTAAAGTCAAAAACTTTAGAATATTTAGAGCAAAATTTTGGTAAATCTGGCGCCTATTATTATCATATTGTAAGAGGTGTACATAACAGTCAAGTTAAACCAAATAGAATTAGAAAAAGCCTTGCTGCAGAGCGTACATTTAGTAAAAATTTATCTTCCGAAATATTTATGCTTGAAAAATTAGAGCATATTGCCGAAGAAGTATCTAAAAGGTTAGGAAAAAACAGTGTTGCAGGAAAAACAGTAACATTAAAAATTAAATACAGCGATTTTACTTTGCAAACTAGAAGTAAGACTCTACCCTATTTTTTTGCAGATAAGTCTGTAATTTTAGAAACTGCTAAAGATTTATTATATCAAGAAAAATTAAATAATTCTGTACGTTTATTGGGTATTTCTTTATCAAACTTAAACACAGAAGAAAACACTAAAAAGACAGAAGAAAAGAAAAGCGTTAGCGTACAATTAAAATTTAAATTTTAATAAAAAACCAGCTTCTTAGTAAGAAACTGGTTTTTAATATTTATACTATTGTTAGCTGCTCTTTAATAGCAACTACAAAAAGCGTGATTTGATAGGGTAATGCCCTAAAACTTAAAAATTACAACTTTCTATTTCTGTTACTCTTAATGTATTTACCATTCCTTTATCTTGTATTGGCATGGCAGCAAGACTTATTAACATGTCTCCTTCTTCTAAAAAGCCTTTTTTACAAGCTATTGCATTAACATCTTCAATAGTCTCATCTGTACTTACATATTTATCATAATAAAATGCTGTTACGCCCCAAAGTAAACTTAATTGAGTTAAGATACGACGGTTAGATGTAAATACTAAAATATGTGCGCTTGGTCGCCAAGCTGAAATTTGAAACGCTGTGTAACCACTATTTGTTAATGTTGAAATTGCTTTTGCATCGATCTCATTAGCCATATTTGCAGCATGATAACATATAGATTTTGTTATGTATCGTTTAGTACGGATATGTGGTGGCGATTGTGGTACTTTAATTAAGTCTGAATCTTCAACACTTTTAATAATGTTAGACATTTGACGAATTACTTGTACAGGATATTGTCCTACACTAGTTTCTCCTGATAACATTACTGCATCTGCACCATCCATTACCGAGTTACCTACATCATTAACTTCTGCACGAGTTGGTGTTAAACTATTAATCATAGTTTCCATCATTTGTGTAGCTATGATTACTGGTATTCTAGCTTTTTTAGCACGTAATACTAATTGCTTTTGTACTAATGGTACTTCTTCTGCAGGAATTTCTACACCTAAATCTCCACGTGCTACCATTAAACCATCACAGTAAGCCACAATTTTATCTATGTTTGCTACACCTTCTGGTTTTTCAATTTTAGCAATAATTGGTATTTTATGGTCACTATTTTTCTTAATCAACTCTTCTAGCTCCATTAAATCTTCTGCATGTCTCACAAAAGAAAGTGCAATCCAATCTACACCTAGCTTGCATGCAAAAATTGCGTCTTCTACATCTTTTTCTGTTAAAGCTGGTTGAGATATATTAGTATTAGGTAAGTTAACTCCTTTTTTAGATTTTAATGGTCCGCCTTGTATTACTTTAGCAATAACTTCTTTTTTCTTATCTGTAGAAACAACTTCAAAAATTAATTTTCCATCATCTAATAGAATACGCTCTCCTGGTTTAGCGTCTTGAGGAAAATTATCATAAGTCATGTAGACACGCTCTTTTGTACCTTCAAATCTTTCTCCTGTTGCAAAAATAATTTCGTCACCTGGATTTACAATAACTTCTTCTTTCATTACACCAACGCGTAATTTTGGTCCTTGTAAATCTGCTAAAATAGAAGCATTGTAACCATACTCTTCATTTAGTTCTCTAATCATTTTAACTCGCTCTTCTACATCTTTATAATCTGCATGAGAGAAGTTAATTCTAAATACGTTAGCGCCTTCGTCTAACATTCCTTTTAATACCTCTTTACTACTTGTTGCTGGTCCTAAAGTTGCAACTATTTTGGTTTTTTTTCTTTTTGGCATTAGTCGAATATTAAGTTGTTTTTAGTTTTTAAAGTATCTACATCTATACTATAAGCTGTAACTACTTGTGGTATTTCTAACAGTTTGTTTAGTATCTGTTTTTCTTTGTTAATCGTAAGGTCTGTTTCTATCTTAAGCAGATAATTAACCTTTTTATATTCTGGAAGCAAGTAATGTGTGGTCGAACCAAAATTTTCGTTTCCAAAAAGTGAGTTAAGTGACTGGTTTTGTTCTTGTTTTACTTTACAAATATTAGAGACTAGATGATAGGTTACATGTTGCTGTTTTTCATCAAAATCAAATAGTGCAAATCTTGATTTGTCTTTTGTAAAACAAACGTCATCTTTATTTCTTTTTAGTTGTAAATCTAAAACTTGATTAATTAAATAGGCTAATCTAAAATCTTCTATGGTACAATGTATACCTATCAGGCTAAACTGTTCTTCTTCAAAAAAATCGTCTAACAATAATTTTTTTACAGCCATTTTATTTACTTAACTAAATGTAAATATAATGTTTAAACGCTTATTTTAAGCATGTTTTACGTATTCTTAACATGAAAAAATACGAAAACGTTGTAGTGTTGTGTTCCTTTTTTAAGATGAAATATTTACAGAATAGCAGCTTTTGTTATCTGTTTTTGAAAAGCAAAAAAGGCTCTTTTGGATGCTTTTTCTTCTGCCTTTTTTTTGGAAGTTGCTCTAGCTTTTGATACGATTTTATGATCAATAGATAATTTTACAGCAAAATGTTTTACACTACTATTACCTGTGTCTTCATAAACATTATAATCAAAATGTTTTTTTTCTTTTTGACACCATTCTATCAACAAACTTTTATAGCTAATCACCTTACCTTCAAGTTTTTCTATATCTACGTAAGGTTCGATAATTCTATCTTCTATAAATTTTTCGCAGGCTTTATAACCTTTATCTAAATAAATGGCTCCTACTAATGCTTCAAAAAGATTACCATGAATGTTATCTCCAAATTGTCCTTTAGGTATTTTACTTTCAACAAGATTAATTAAACCTAAGTCTTTTCCTAACTCATTTAAATGCTCTCTACTTACAACTTTAGATCGCATTTTTGTTAGATAGCCTTCATCACCACTAGGTACTTCTGTATATAAGTAGTGAGCTATTACTGCACTTAGCATAGCATCTCCTAAAAACTCTAAACGCTCATAATTTACTATGTGCCCTTTACTATCTCTAATATTCATAGAGCGATGCGTAAAGGCTGTTTTATAGTATTTAAGATTTTTAGGTTTAAAGTTTACAATCTTAGATATAGACATAAAAAATTCCCCTTTGTCCTTAGACTGGGAATTAAATATGTTTTTAATACGTTTCATGTAAATTTTTGAACTAATCTATTTTCTTAAACAATACGCAAGCGTTATGTCCTCCAAAGCCAAAAGTATTGCTCATAGCTACTCTAATATCTCTTTTTTGAGGTTTGTTTAATGTTAAGTTTAGTTCTGGATCAATATTTTCGTCTACAGTTGTATGATTAATTGTAGGAGGAACAGTACCGTTTTCCATAGCCAAAATAGATGCAATCGCTTCTATAGCTCCTGCTGCACCTAACAAATGACCAGTCATAGATTTTGTTGAGTTGATATTAATGTTTTTAGCATGATCACCAAAAACTGCTTTAATAGCTTTTAATTCAGCAACATCACCTAATGGTGTAGATGTTCCATGTGTATTAATATGATCTACTTCTTCAGGTTTTAAACCTGCATTTTCTAGACAGTTTTTCATAACAGCTATTACTCCTATTCCATCTGGATGTGGTGCTGTCATGTGATATGCATCTGAAGATAATCCTCCACCAACAACTTCGGCGTAAATTTTTGCACCTCTAGCTTTAGCGTGTTCATATTCTTCTAATATTAATGCGCCTGCTCCTTCACCTAAAACAAATCCATCTCGTGTAGCATCAAACGGTCTTGATGCAGTTTCTGGACTTTCGTTTCTTGTAGATAAAGCATGCATAGAATTAAATCCGCCCATTCCTGCTATAGTTACTGCAGCTTCGCTACCACCAGTAACGATAACATCACAGTGTCCTAAACGTATATAGTTTAAGGCATCAATTAATGCATTTGCTGAAGATGCACATGCAGATACAGTTGTATAGTTAGGACCCATAAATCCATTTTTAATAGATATATTTCCTGGTGCGATATCTGCAATCATTTTTGGGATAAAGAAAGGATTAAATCTTGGTGTACCGTCTCCTGCTGCGTAGTTTAAAACTTCATTCTGAAACGTTTCTAGTCCACCAATTCCTGCTCCCCAAACAACGCCAACTCTAAGTTTGTTGACCTTGTCTAAATCAAGGTTTGAGTCCGCAATAGCCTCGTCTGACGCGACCATTGCGTACTGTGTAAACCTATCCATTTTTCGGGCTTCTTTTCTATCAAGAAAATCTGTTGCCACGAAGTTTTTTAACTCGCAAGCAAAGTTAGTTTTGAATTTTTCGGTATCAAAATATGTTATAGGCGCTGCACCACTTTTTCCATTAACAAGCCCATTCCAGTACTCGTCTTTAGTGTTTCCTATTGGTGTTAGCGCACCTAAACCTGTAACTACTACTCGCTTAAGTTCCATAAATATTGTGCTTATTTTGCAGCTTCAATATAAGATACAGCTTGACCTACTGTTGCAATATTTTCTGCTTGGTCATCTGGAATTTGAATATCAAATTCTTTTTCGAATTCCATAATTAATTCTACAGTGTCTAAAGAATCTGCTCCTAAATCGTTTGTGAAGCTTGCTTCGTTTACTACTTCGTTCTCATCAACACCTAATTTGTCTACGATAATCGCTTTTACTCTTGATGCAATGTCTGACATAATTTTAATTTTTTAGTTTTAATTAAGTGGCAAAAATAAAAAACTTTAATTTAAAACACACTTTTAGTTGAAAAATGTGCTACTAAATTAAATAATTAAATCGGTTTTGCCCGTAATTGTTAATAATTATTACTTTTTTTGTTTGAAGAATTTAACACTGAAACTATATAAATGAAACGTGTAGTAATTTTTGCGTCCGGTAGCGGAAGTAATGCTGAAAATTTAATAAAGTTTTTTCACAATAGTGACAATGCTTCTGTTGTTCAGGTATTGACTAACAATCCTCATGCCAAAGTCTTAGATAGATGTAAAAGATTAAAAGTTAGCGCTTTATCATTTAACAGAATTGCTTTTACACAAACAGAAGATGTACTTAATATTTTAAAATCTTCTAATCCAGATTTAATTGTATTAGCTGGTTTTTTATGGAAGTTTCCAGAAAATATCTTAAAAAATTTCCCAAATAAAGTGATAAATATTCATCCTGCGTTATTACCAAAATTTGGCGGTAAAGGCATGTACGGAATGAATGTACACAAAGCTGTAGTTGAAAATAAAGAAACAGAAACTGGTATTACAATACATTATGTAAACGAAAATTACGATGAAGGCGCTATCATATTTCAAGCAAAATGTAAGGTTGAAGCTTCAGACAGCGCTGAAGATGTTGCAACAAAAATTCATAAATTAGAAATGGAACATTTTCCTAAAGTGATAGATCGACTTTTAAATGAGTAAAAAGAAAAAAAAATATTATACCGTTTGGAAAGGTCATAAAACTGGAGTTTTTGAAAAGTGGGACGACTGCAAAGCCCAAATCAAAGATTTTAAAGGTGCTCAGTATAAATCTTTCGCCACTTTTGAATCTGCAAAAAAAGCTCTTAAAGATGGGCCAAAAGATTACATTGGTAAATCCAAGAGTTTTAAAAGCGAACTCTCTACCGAACAACTAAAAAAAATAGGTCAACCTAATTACAATTCCATTTCGGTTGATGCTGCATCTTCTGGTAATCCAGGTAAAATGGAATATCGTGGAGTAGACACCAAAACCAAAAAACAATTATTTATTCAAGGTCCTTTTGAAGAAGGCACAAACAATATTGGTGAATTTTTAGCTATTGTCCACGGATTAGCATTTTTAAAACAACATAATAGTAACCGTATTATTTATACCGACTCTAAAACCGCAATAAGTTGGGTTAAAAAGAAAAACTGCAACAGTAAATTAAAACGTAACGATAAAAACAAACCAGTTTTTGATTTGGTAGACCGTGCTGTAAAATGGCTTAAAGAAAATACTTACACTACTACAATCGTTAAATGGGAAACCAAAGCTTGGGGAGAAATTCCTGCAGATTTTGGCAGAAAATAAGTTAAATCTTCTTTCATTTAAATACTCAGTAAAAATCGTATATTTGCGCCTTAATTTAAATCGCCCTTATGAGCAAATTAGTAATAGTAGGTACTGTAGCTTTTGATGCTATTGAAACACCTTTTGGAAAAACAGACAAAATACTTGGCGGAGCAGCAACTTACATAGGTTTATCTGCTTCAAATTTTCAGTTAGATGCAGCTGCAGTTTCTGTAGTTGGTGGAGATTTTCCTCAAGAATATCTAGACCTTTTAAAAGATAGAAATATTAATATTGAAGGCATAGAAATAGTCCAAGAAGGTAAAACCTTTTTCTGGAGCGGTAAATACCATAACGACATGAACTCTCGTGATACTTTAGCAACAGAGCTAAACGTATTAGCAGATTTTAATCCTATCGTACCAGATAATTACAAAGATTCTGATGTTGTAATGCTAGGTAACTTACATCCTATCGTACAAATTGGTGTTTTAGACCAAATGACAAAAAAACCAAAACTAGTAGTTTTAGATACTATGAATTTTTGGATGGATACAGCTTTAGACCAATTACATGAAGTTATTAAACGTGTAGACGTCATTACAATTAATGATGAAGAGGCAAGACAACTAACCGGAGAATACAGCTTGGTTGTTGCAGCAAGAAAAATACATGAAATGGGTCCAAAATACGTAGTGATTAAAAAAGGAGAACATGGTGCGTTACTATTTCATGATGACAATGTATTTTATGCACCAGCATTACCACTAGAAGAAGTCTTTGACCCAACAGGAGCAGGAGATACTTTTGCTGGCGGATTTGCAGGTTACTTAGCAAGCACAAATGATGTTTCTTTTGAAAACATGAAAAACGCAGTCATTTACGGTTCTACTTTAGCCTCATTTTGTGTAGAAAAATTTGGAACCGAGCGTATGCTTACACTAACACAAGACGAAGTAAACAAACGACTGCAACAGTTTAAAAACTTAACACAATTTGAAATCGAATTATAAAACCTATGCGCTCTAATTTTTTTGAGCGCATTTTTTATTAACTTGTTTTAAATTAAGGACATAAAAATTTATCATTCTTAAAAAACAACACACAACACAACTAAGATGAGTGATGCTTTAAAACACGAATGCGGAATAGCGCATATTAGATTATTAAAACCATTAGAATACTACAAAGAAAAATACGGTAGTGCCTTTTATGGTGTTAATAAAATGTATTTAATGATGGAAAAACAGCACAATCGCGGTCAAGATGGTGCTGGATTTGCGAGTATAAAATTAAATACAAATCCAGGAGAACGATACATAAGTCGTGTAAGATCAATACAACAACAACCTATTCAAGATATTTTTGGTCAAATTAATAGTCGTATTAATCAAGTACTAACAGAACATCCAGAATATCAAGATGATGTTGCTCTACAAAAAAAACACGTTCCTTACATTGGCGAAGTACTTTTAGGACATGTACGTTACGGTACATTTGGTAAAAACAGTGTAGAAAGTGTACATCCATTTTTGAGACAAAATAATTGGATGCACCGTAACCTGATTCTTGCAGGAAACTTTAACATGACCAATGTTAAAGAGTTATTTCAAAACCTAGTAGATTTAGGACAACATCCAAAAGAATATACAGACACCATTACTATAATGGAAAAAATAGGTCATTTTTTAGATGATGCAGTAAGTAAAGTCTATAAAGACCTAAAAAAAGAAGGATACAGCAAACATGAGTGCTCACCTTTAATTGCAGAACGATTAAAAGTACACAAAATATTAAAACGCGCTGCTAAAAATTGGGATGGAGGATATGCTATGGCTGGACTTTTAGGTCATGGAGACTCTTTTGTCTTACGCGACCCAGCAGGAATTAGACCTGCTTTTTATTATAAGGATGACGAAGTCGTTGTTGTAGCATCAGAGCGACCTGTAATACAAACCGTTTTTAACGTAGAATTTGATGATGTAAAAGAACTAGAGCCAGGTCATGCTATAATTACAAAAACTTCTGGAGATGTATCTATAAAACAAATTTTACAACCTTTAGAGCGTAAATCTTGTAGTTTTGAACGCATCTATTTTTCTAGAGGAAGTGATGCCGAAATCTACCAAGAACGTAAAACATTAGGTAAACTTTTAATGCCTCAGGTACTAAAAGCAATAGATAACGACACAAAAAACACTGTTTTTTCTTACATACCTAATACAGCAGAAACATCTTTTTACGGATTAATTGATACTGTAGAAGAACATCTAAACGAAAGAAAAACACAAGATATTTTAAAAGGTAATGGTAATTTATCTAAAGAGCAGGTTATATCTATCTTAGAAGAAACACCTCGTATTGAAAAAATAGCCATTAAAGACGTAAAACTAAGAACGTTTATTACCGAAGACAGTAGTCGTGACGATTTAGTAGCACACGTTTACGATGTAACTTACGGCGTTATAAAACCAACCGATAACTTAGTAATCATTGACGATAGTATTGTACGTGGTACAACTTTAAAGAAAAGTATTATTAAAATGATGGATAGATTACATCCTAAAAAAATAATAGTTGTTTCTTCTGCACCACAAATACGCTATCCTGATTGCTATGGTATAGACATGGCTAACTTAGAATCTTTAGTTGCTTTTAATGCTGCTTTAGAGCTATTAAAAGAAAATAACAATTATAATTTAGTTGAAGAGGTTTACAAAAAATGTAAAGCACAAGTAGATCTTGCAGATAAAGACGTACAAAATTTTGTAAAAGAAATTTATGATCAATTTACTCCAGAACAAATTTCTGCTAAAATATCAGAGTTATTAACAGACAGTTCTGTTAATGCTGATGTAGAAATTATTTTTCAATCTGTAGACAATTTACACCAAGCTTGTCCTGAACATTTAGGCGACTGGTATTTTACAGGTAATTATCCAACAGCTGGAGGTAACCGTGTGGTTAACAGAGCTTTTATTAATTTTTATGAAGGCAATAAAGAAAGAGCTTATTAACTAATTTGAAGGGTTTTCTTACCTAAAAGTCCGTTAAGCGATTTTTTTTACGTTTTGACTATTAATTACAATTATTGAAATTAATCTTCGTTATATTTGAGCTTACCATAACATAAGTAGGTTAAGTTCATGGTAGATTTGGGGCAAAAAAGCTGGACTCTCGTCCGGCTTTTTTATTACAGTAAACAAATGATTATCAATGTTTTACAAAATAAAAAGGCAGACTAATTAGTCTGCCTTTTTATTTATATTTCAGTAGATAACTACTTAGCTTCAGCGTATCTTCTTTCTACTTCATTCCAGTTAATTACATTAAAAAATGCTTCAATATAATCTGGACGTCTATTTTGATAGTTTAAATAATAAGCGTGCTCCCAAACATCTAATCCTAAGATTGGAGTACCTTCACAAGAAACACCTGGCATTAAAGGATTATCTTGGTTTGGTGTAGAACAAACTTCTACTTTACCACCTTTATGCACACAAAGCCAAGCCCAACCAGATCCAAACTGTGTTGCTGCTGCTTTACTAAATGCATCTTTAAAATCTTCAAAAGAACCAAATTCTGCTTCGATAGCATCTTTTAATTCTCCAGACAAGCGTCCTTTTCCTTCAGGATTCATTACCGTCCAAAATAAAGAGTGATTATAAAATCCACCTCCATTATTTCTAACAGCGCTATTAGACATATCTAGATTAGTTAAAATGTCTTCAATGGATTTTCCTTCTAAGTCAGTACCTTCAATAGCACCATTTAATTTTGTTGTGTATCCGTTGTGATGTTTACTATGGTGTATTTCCATAGTTCTTGCATCTATATGTGGTTCTAATGCATCATATGCATAACCTAATTCTGGTAATTCAAAAGCCATAATATATTTTTTTGTGGTTATTAATTTTTGTTTGTATCAAACTTAAAAATAATTTAGCTTTTTTCTCCAATAATGCTAATAATTTATAACTATTTTAAGATTGATTGTCCTTATCTTGTAACAAATTAGTTTTTTGATGAATAATATTGCTCCTTTTAAAGTATTTAACGCTTCTGCTGGAAGCGGAAAAACCTTTAACCTTGTAAAATCTTACTTAAAATTACTTTTTAAAACCGAAAATATTTTTGGGTTTAGAAACATTTTGGCAATGACATTTACCAACAAAGCTGTTGGAGAAATGAAAGAGCGTATTCTTAAAAAATTAAAAGATTTTTCTGAAGAAACCGTTTTAGATGGTAACGACGCTATGTTTAATGCTCTTTGTTTAGAACTAAGTTTACAACCAGAATACGTTAACAAAAAAGCCAAAACATTATTAAGTACCATAATGCATAATTATGCTGCTTTTGATATTAGTACGATAGATGGTTTTAATCATAGATTAATCAGAACGTTTGCTTACGATTTAAAATTACCCATCAATTTTGAAGTCGAGTTAGACACCGAAGCCCTATTAAATGAAGCTGTAGATAGCCTTATAGCAAAAGCAGGAACCGACAAAAAACTTACTAAAATTTTAATTGATTTTGCTATTGAAAAAGCTGATGACGATAAAAGCTGGGACATCTCCAACGACTTAAATAAAATTGCAAAAAAACTTACCAACGAAAACGACATACCACATTTAAAAGAAGCTTTAAAGGACAAAACTTTGGACGACTTTGAAAGCTTAAAAACCAGCTTAATCAAACAAATTAAATCTACAGAAAACCAAATTATAGATAATGCTAAAAGCATTTTAACAACATTTGAAAATAACGGATTAACTAAAGCAGACTTTTCTAGAGGAACGCTTTTTAATCATTTTGAAAAAGCTTCATTATTACAAACAAACGGATTATATAATAATCAATTAGAAAGTAATATAGAAGAAAACAAAGTATACACTACAAAGCTAGATGCTAATAAAAAAGATATTATAGATAGTTTACTTCCAGAGATTGGTTTAACCTATAAAACCATAAAAGCAGCTGTCTATAATCTAACTTTTCTCAAAGCCATATATAAAAACGTTACACCACTTTCTGTATTAAATGCTATTAATACCGAGCTTCAACTTATAAAAGACAATGAGAATAAACTATTAATTTCAGAATTTAATACACTAATTTCAAATCAATTAAAAGACCAACCAACACCATTTATTTACGAGCGTATTGGCGAAAAATTTAGACACTATTTTATTGATGAATTCCAAGACACTTCCGAAATGCAATGGAATAACTTAATCCCATTAATAGAAAACTCGCTTACCGCCGAAAATTTAAAAGGCGAAAAAGGAAGTACTATGATTGTTGGTGATGCTAAACAAGCTATTTACCGTTGGCGTGGCGGAAAGGCAGAACAATTTATTGACTTAACCGAAGATAAAAATCCTTTTCCTGTAGATAAAAAGCTCATTGAGCTTGAAGAAAATTACCGTAGTCACAAAAATATTGTCAACTTTAATAATTCGTTTTTTAAATACATTTCAAACACAAGTTTTAGAAATGAGCATTATGCTAATTTGTATAAAAAAGCTAATCAAAATCCTACTATAAAAGAAGAAGGTTATGTAAGCTTTCAATTTTTAGATTTAAAGGAAAGCGAAGACGATAAAGAAACCCTTTATGCTAAAGAAACATACAATACCTTAAAAAAATGCTTAGATAATGGTTATGATTTAAAAGATATCTGTGTTTTAGTACGCAAGAAAAAAGAAGGAATTGCTATAGCAAATTATTTAAGTGAAAACGACATTAAGATCATGTCTTCTGAAACAATGCTGATCGATAATTCCGAATCCGTTCAGCTAATCAATAACATCTTAAGATTATTAGTCAATCCAAATAATTTTGAAGTTAGAATTAATGTACTTCATTATTTAGCAAGTACTTTCAACGTTGAAGATAAACACACATTTTTTAATCAAAATCTAAAATTAAATATTGATACTTTTTTTGGAAGCTTTAAACAATTTGGCATCGATTTTAATACTACAGAAATTGCACAACTTTCGCTATACGATAGTGTAGAAGATATTGCAAGACAGTTTAATTTACTACAAACTTCAGATGCATTTGTACAGTTTTATTTAGACTTAGTTTTAGAGTTTTCTCAAAAACATATAACTGGTATTTCTGGTTTTTTAGATTACTACGACAATAAAAAAGACAGTTTAAGTATTGTGTCTCCTAACAACCAAAATGCAGTACAAATAATGACCATACATAAATCAAAAGGTTTAGAGTTTCCTGTGGTTATTTTTCCTTTTGCCGATTTAGATATTTATCGAGAGATAGACCCTCAAGAATGGTTTCCAATAGATAAAACCCTTTTTAACGGTTTTTCAAAAACACTAATAAACTTTAACAGTGATGTCGAAAATTTTGGGGAAATTGGTCAAGACATTTACACCAAACATAAAGCAGAACAAGAACTAGACAATATAAATTTACTTTATGTTGCTTTAACAAGACCTGTAGAGCAATTACATGTTATTAGTAAAATAGATAATAATTTAAATGAATTAAATAGCTACTCTAAACTATTCCAATCTTATTTACAAACAGAACAACTATGGAGTGACAATCAAACCTTTTACGAATTTGGCAATTCAAAAAGAGAAATTATTCCAGTAGAAAAATCTTTAGACACTTCATCTAACAAAAACATTATAAGTGTTAACAAAAAGGAACACAACATTAAAATAATTACCAAGTCTGGATATTTATGGGACACTAATCAACAGCATGCAATAGAAAAAGGAAACATTATACACGATATAATGTCAAAAATCTATACAAAAGACGATATCGATTTTGCAATAAATTTAGCTTTAGACAATGGATTTATCAATGATGACCAAGTAGAATTCATCACAAAAAACATAAATGATATTGTAAACCAAAAAGACCTTAAAGAGTTTTTTACAGATCAATATACAATTTATAACGAGCGTGATATTTTAACCAGCACAGGACAAATGATTAGACCAGACCGTTTAGTTATAAGGGACAATCAAGCTACAATTATTGATTACAAAACAGGATTACCAAATCCAAAATACGAACAGCAATTAGAAATATATGCTACACATTTAAAAGAAATAGGATATCAAATTTCAAATAAAATTTTGGTTTTTATCAACGATAACATTCAAACAAAAAATTACAATTAGGGCGTTACCCTTTTTCGCATAAACTACAAAGGGTCGTGCTATCCACTATATCTTTTTTGTTTTTAAAACAAAAAAGGATGTCGTTTCTATCACTAACGCAAAAACATTGCTAAATTTGTAAAAAAACAACCCTTAAATTATGTACACAAAAATTAAAGATCATTTAAATAAAGAATTACAAGACATAAAAGACAGTGGACTTTTTAAAGAAGAGCGTATAATAACTTCTGCTCAAGGTGCAGAGATTACATTAAATACAGGAGAAAAGGTTTTAAACTTTTGTGCAAATAATTACCTAGGTTTATCATCTCACCCAGAAGTTATCCAAGCGGCAAAAGACACAATGGATACTCATGGTTTTGGAATGTCTTCTGTTAGATTTATTTGTGGCACACAAGACATACACAAAACCTTAGAACAAAAAATAGCAGATTTTTATGGAACAGAAGACACAATATTATATGCAGCAGCTTTTGATGCAAACGGTGGTGTTTTTGAGCCATTATTAGGTCCAGAAGACGCAATTATATCAGACTCATTAAATCATGCATCAATTATAGATGGTGTTAGATTATGTAAAGCAGCAAGATATAGATACCAAAATAATAACATGGAAGATTTAGAAAAACAACTTATAGCAGCTAACGAAGCTGGAAGTCGTTTTAAAATTATTGTTACAGATGGTGTCTTTTCTATGGATGGTTTAGTAGCTCCATTAGATGAAATATGTGACTTAGCAGATAAATATGACGCTTTAGTTATGATAGATGAGTGTCATGCTACTGGCTTTATTGGCGAAACCGGTCGTGGTACTTTAGAAGAAAAAGGCGTAATGGACAGAATAGATATCATTACAGGAACCTTAGGAAAAGCATTAGGCGGAGCAATGGGTGGATACACCACAGGAAAAAAAGAAATTATAGAAATGCTACGTCAAAGATCAAGACCTTATTTGTTTTCCAACTCTCTAGCACCAGCAATTGTAGGAGCATCAATAAAAGTCTTTGATATGCTAGCTAATGATCACTCTTTAAGAGATCAACTAGAAGAAAACACAAAGTATTTCAAAAAAGAAATGAAGGCAGCAGGATTTGATATAGTAGATGGTGATTCTGCAATAGTTCCGGTTATGCTATATGATGCTAAACTATCACAAATAATGGCAAATAGATTGTTAGAAGAAGGTATATATGTAATAGGATTTTTCTATCCGGTTGTTCCAAAAGAAAAAGCAAGAATAAGAGTTCAGCTTTCAGCTGCGCATACAAAAGAGCATTTAGACAAAGCTATTAACGCCTTTAAAAAGGTTGGCAAAACTTTAGAAATCATTTAATAAACAATTGTTTAAACCTTAATAAAAACCTTAAATAATCAATATTTTTATATATTTGTCTTTGTTAATAATATTTAACAGCTTATTTTTGCTTCTAATTAACACTTAAAAATTAAATTTTTGAATATGAAAAATCTTAGCAGATTAATGTTCACAATGTTACTTGTAACTACTATGGGTAATGTTATGGCACAAGACCAAAACAATCCTTGGGCTATCAACTTCGGTGTTAACGCAGTTGATGTGTTTCCAGTAGGTGAAGACGCTCCACAAGGAGGTTATTTTGACGAATTTTTTAATGTTGGTGACCACTGGAGTATTTTACCATCATTATCTACAATCTCTGTATCTAAATATGTAGGAGATAACTTCTCTGTTCAAGTTGGAGGTTCTGTAAACCAAATCAAAAAATGGGGACAAGATGCTACTTCTCCTAGTTTAGAAGTAGACGATTTAGCATACTATGCAGTAGATGGTAACGTAAGATATCACTTTGCTAATTTAATTAATTCAAAGAAAATTGACCCAGCAATTGGTATTGGTGGTGGTTACACTTGGATTGAAGAAGGTCCATACAACACTTTCTCTACAGCTGCTGGTACTAACAATACAGTAGGTGCTGGTACAGTTAATGCTTCTTTAGGTTTAACTTACTGGTTCTCAGAAAACATTGGTTTATTCGTAGAGTCTAAATACAAGCACTCTTTTGAAGACTATTTAACTAAGCACTTCCAACACTCTGCAGGTGTTGCTGTAAGATTTGGTGGAACTGATACTGACGGTGACGGTGTATATGACAAAGATGATGCTTGTCCAGAAGTATTTGGATTAGAAGCATTCAATGGTTGTCCAGATGCTGATGGTGACGGAATCGAAGATTCTAAAGACGCTTGTCCTAACGAAGCTGGTTTAGCTGAGTTTAACGGATGTCCTGACACTGACGGTGATGGTATTGCTGACAATAAAGATAACTGTCCAGAAGTTGCAGGTTTAAAATCTTTAGGTGGTTGTCCAGATGCTGATGGTGACGGTGTAACAGATGCTGATGATAAATGTCCTAATGAAGCTGGTCCTAAAGCTAACAACGGATGTCCTTGGCCTGATACTGACGGTGACGGTGTAACAGATAACGTAGACAAATGTCCTAACGAAGCTGGTACTGTTGCTAACGATGGTTGTCCAGAAATAGTTGAGCCAACTCAAGAAGTTATGGAGCAATTAAACAGCTACGCTAAAACTATCTTATTTGATACTGGTAAAGCTAGTTTCAAAAAACAATCTTACTCTGTATTACAGTCTATTACTGCAATCTTAAAAGAATATCCAGAGTCTAACTTTACAATTGAAGGTCATACTGATAGTGTTGGTAGCAAAACTTTAAACCAAAAGTTATCTGATGCTAGAGCTAACGCTGTAATGGCTTACTTAATTGAAAACGGAATTGACACTGAAAGATTAAGAGCTTTTGGATTTGGTGAAGATTACCCAATCGACACTAACGCAACTGCTGCTGGTAGAAGAAACAACAGACGTGTTGAAGTAAAACTTAAAAAAGACTAAGTTTTAATCAACAAATAATATAATTTATTAGAAAACGCTTCGGATAACCGAAGCGTTTTTTATTTTTATGTTATGATAAGTTTTATAACCAAAGTACTACTTGATTTACAAAAACAAAACGTAAATTTTAGTGATATAACATTTGTCCTTCCTAGTAGAAGAGCAGGTGTTTTTTTGAGGAAAGAATTAAGTAATATTATTAATAAAACATCTTTCTCTCCAACCATAATTAGTATAGAGTCTTTTGTTGAAGAGCTATCTCAACTTAAAACCTTAACAAATACAGAACTTCTATTTCAGCTTTATAATAGCTATATAGAATTAACACCAAAAGAAGAGCAAGAACCTTTTGATATCTTTTCAAAATGGGGTCAAATCTTACTTCAAGATTTTAATGAAATTGATAGACATCTAATACCTCAAAAAAATATATTTGAGTATTTATCTGCTATAAAAGATTTAGATCATTGGTCTTTAAATCCAAATCCAACTGATGTAGTAAACAATTATATAAAATTTTGGAATAAACTCTATCCGTTTTACAAACACTTTAGTAAAAGCTTAATAAATCTGAAAAAAGGATATCAAGGTTTGATTTATAGAGAAGCAGTAGAAAACCTTGAAACTTATATTCAAAGCTGTTCTAAAAGACATGTTTTTGCTGGTTTTAATGCACTAAATACAGCAGAGGAAACCATTATCCAAGAATTATTACAAAATGATCTAGCTGCTATATATTGGGATATAGATAAAATATTTATAGATAGCTCATATCATGATGCAGGTTTATTTACAAGAAAACATAAAGAAAATTGGAAGTATTTTCAGAAAAACCCATTTAATTGGAAAGAGAGTAATTATTCAACTTTAAAAAATATAAACATATTTGGCGTACCTAAAGCAATAGGACAAGCTAAAACTATAGGAAATATACTAAATAGTTTATCAGAAAAAGACATAAAAAATACAGCTGTTGTTTTAGGTGACGA
The DNA here is from genome assembly GCF_964226795.1 of Mesoflavibacter sp. NCBI lineage: Bacteria > Pseudomonadati > Bacteroidota > Flavobacteriia > Flavobacteriales > Flavobacteriaceae > Mesoflavibacter > Mesoflavibacter sp. The sequence goes on along the minus strand of NZ_CAXQQP010000008.1, from coordinate 315,564 downwards.
AAACTTATTATTACCAACGTTAAATTCTATACCAAAACATATTAATGCAATAAATGTAACTATGGGATTTCCTTTAAACTCAATCCCATTAGCAGCATTATTTGAGAAAATTTTTAGCGTACAAATAAATAATACAAATAACTATTACCATAAAGATGTTATTGACATACTAAAAGATCAATACTTAAGCACTGTTTTTAATAACAATTACACTCAAAAGATAGTTGATATTATAAACACAAATAATATAATATATCTAAGCAAAGAAAAACTGCTATCCTTATCACTTAATAGTGAACAGAGTGACATTATTAATATCATTTTTAGTAATTGGAATAATAATCCAACACTAGCTATTCAAAATAGTTTTAAGTTAATCCAGCTAATAAAAAATAAACTTATTGAAGACAGAAAATCTAACCAACTTAGTTTAGAGTATTTATATAGATTTAATGTGCTTTTTAATGAGATTGATAGACTAAATAAAAAGTATAACACATTAACAAACATTAGAAGCCTGTATAATATTTACAAAGAACTTTTAAGTAGCGAGACTTTAGATTTTCAAGGAGAACCATTACAAGGGTTACAAATAATGGGAATGTTAGAATCTAGGGTTTTAGATTTTGAAACCGTAATAATAACAAACGTTAATGAAGGCGTTTTACCATCTGGCAAAACAAATAACTCTTTTATCCCTTTTGATGTAAAAGTTGAAAAAAACCTACCGACATACAAAGAAAAAGACGCAGTATATACCTATCATTTTTACCATTTACTACAACGTGCAAAAAATGTATATATACTTTATAATACAGAAATAGACACACTTTTAGGTGGCGAAAAAAGTAGATTTATTAGTCAATTAGAGCTAGAAGGTATTCATCAAATTAATCATCAAATTATTTCACCAGAAGTACCAAATTATCAACCTCAACTATTAGAAGTTAAAAAATCCGAAGCATTGGTAAATCAGATAAAAAGGTTAGCAAATAGCGGATTTTCACCTTCATCTTTAACCAGCTACATTCGTAATCCGATAGATTTTTATAACCAAAAAATACTAGGCGTAAAAGATGTTGAAGAAGCCGAAGAAAATGTTGCAGCAAACACATTAGGTACAGTTGTTCACAATACATTAGAAGCTTTGTATTTACCATTAATGGGAAGAATATTAACAGTAGATGATATTAAAAATCTTATCCCAAAAATTGAAAAATACATCACTAAATTTTTTAAAGACGAATACAAAGAAGGCGATATAACCAAAGGAAAAAACCTAATTGTTTTTGAAATTGCTAAACGATACGTTTTAAACTTTTTAAACTATGAAATTGATGCTATAAAATCTGGTAACGAGATAAAAATCATAGCTTTAGAAGAAAAAATTGAAGGCATAAAAATCAACATAGAAGGTTTAAATTTTGACATAGACTTAAAAGGTACAGTTGATAGAATTGACACCTGCAATGGTATGACAAGAATCATAGACTATAAGACGGGAAAAGTAGAGCAAACCAACGTAACAGTTGTAAATTGGGAAGATTTGCCAACAGACTACACAAAATACAGCAAGTCATTTCAAGTATTGATGTATGCATATATGCTGTCTAAAAAAACAGCTCTTAAATTTCCTGTGGAAGCTGGAATTATTTCATTTAAAAATTTAAGTGAAGGATTTATAAAATTTGCAAAAAAAGAAAAACCAGGTAACAGTAAAAAGGACACCAATATTACCGAAGACACTTTATCTGATTTTGAGTTAGAGCTAAAAAAATTAATTACAGAAATCTGTAATCCAAACATACCGTTTACCGAAAAAGAAGTCTAAAAATGATCAATAAAAATCTAGTTCTAAAAAGAGAAAATAACAAACCAATTGTTTGGGATGCCTTTTTTAACAATAATAACAACAAAAAACCACTAGTTATTTTTTGTCATGGATACAAGGGTTTTAAAGATTGGGGCGCATGGGATTTAGTTGCAGAAGCCTTTATGAAAGCTAATGTATTTTTTGTAAAATTTAATTTTTCACATAACGGAGGAACGGTTGATCAACCTATAGATTTTCCGGATTTAGAAGCATTTGCAGAAAATAACTACTCTAAAGAACTTGACGATTTGGATGATATAATTACGTTTTTAACTTCTGAAGAAAATGAATTTTTAGATCAAATTGATATTAATAATATTTCTGTTATTGGACATTCTCGTGGTGGCGGAATTTCGATTTTAAAAACAAATGAAGACCAACGTATTAAAAAGTTAATTACTTGGGCTAGTGTAAGTAGCTTTGGCAAACGCACATCTACTACAGGTAATTTAGAACAATGGAAAAAGGATGGAGTTAAATACGTTTTAAACGGAAGAACAAACCAAAAAATGCCTCATAATTTTCAATTTTATCTGGATTTTAAAGCTAATGAGCAACGCTTAAATATTGAAAATGCAGAAAAAAATATTACTGTGCCTCACTTAATTATTCATGCAAAAGATGATCCTTCAGTTTTATACCAAGAAGCAATAAACTTAAACAATTGGAATCCAAAAAGTGAACTGCTTACAATAGATAACAGTAATCATGTTTTTGATGCAAAACATCCTTGGAAAGAAAAGGATATGCCCGATAATTTAGAAAAAGTAGTTAATAAAACAATAGCTTTTATTAAGCGCTAAGCTATCTTAAGTTTTGGCTTTATACTAAAGTGGTTTATTTTATCAAACAGTTCGTTTTTATCAATTGGTTTAGTCATATAATCATCCATCCCAATTTCTAACACACGGTCTTTAGTTTTTGGCATAGCATCTGCAGTTACTGCAATTATTGCAATATCTTTATTTAATATACTTGTTTTTCCTTCTCTAATGGCTTTAGTGGCTTCGTAGCCATCCATAATTGGCATTTGTAAATCCATTAAAACTAAATCATATGTATTATTATTTAATTCGTCTAAAGCTTCTTTACCGTTTTCAACAATAGTATAATTAAATCTTAGGTTAGCGCTTAATAGCTTTTTCATTACCATTTGGTTTAAACGGTTATCTTCTACAACTAAGATTTGTATGCTTTTTTCTTGATTAGGCTGTTGTTCTTTTTGTACTTGTGCTTCTGCTTCAACTACTTGTAACGGTATATCTATATAAACATTTGTACCCTTATTTAACTTACTTTCTATAGAAATAGTACCTTCAAACAAGGTTACTAAATTTTCTACTATATTTAAACCTAAACCAATACCTCCAAATTGACGTTTGTGATTATTGCGCATTTGGTTAAAGCTGTTAAACACATTGTTTTTAACTTCTTCTGTCATACCAATTCCTGTGTCAGAAATCTGTATAGAAAACCGGTTAAAACCATTGGGTTGGCTTGAACATTTTAATTTAAAAACTATGGTGCCTTCTAAAGTAAATTTTACTGCATTACTTAATACATTATTTATGATTTGAATAAATCGCTCTGCATCGCCTTCTACAGTTTCTGGTATTTCAGAATCTATTTCAAATATATAGTTTAGTCCTTTTTTATTTGCTTCTACTTTCCAGTTATCACTTATATCTGTAATTAACTGTTTTGGGTTAAACTTATTGATATTTAACCTAAGTTGGTTAGACTCTATCTTCTCAAAATCTAAAATATCGTTTACATTACTTAAAAGACTCAAGGATGCATTTTTAATAGTTTGATATTGTTCTTTTACTTCTGGATCATTAGTATCCAAATTTGATTGTACAATCCCTAGAATGGCGTTAATTGGTGTCCTAAGCTCATGACTCATGTTAGACATAAAATAGGATTTTAACTCACTTATTTCTTTTGTTCTTATAAGGGCTAATTCTTGAGAAGATTCGTTTTCTAATCTTAATTTTTTAATCAAATTTGTCATAGAAAGCGATAAGAAAATAACCTCTAATCCTGATCCAAACTTTGCACTATTTAAAGTATAAAAATTATTAGGCAGCAAGCTTAAGTTATTCATTACAAAGCCTAAAAGACCTATTACTAAAAAGAATATTCCTACTGAAAAGAAAGGATCAATTTTTACCTTTTTAACTTTTAAAATAAATAATGACGTTAATATTAACAATAAGCTTATTAGACCGTTTAAATTACTTAAAGGGTAAACAGCTTCCATAGTTATAGGCGAAATTACTGTCATTATAAAAAGTATAGCAATAGCAATATAAATACCATTAAAAATCTTTTTTAGAACTTTTAAACGTTTATCAATTTTTAAAAAATGTTCGCAATACTTTAAAAGAAAAAAGTTAGATAGTAAAGCTGAAACTAAAACTGCTTTGCTGTTAAAAAAACCTGCGTTAGTAAAGATAAATTGATAAATAAATCCATCTAAAGCTCCTTGCATAAGTGCAATAGATAATACATAGCAACTATAATATAAAAAGGTTTTGTTAGATAAACTGCTATAAAAAAACAAATAAACAATACCTGCTAAAAACAAAATACCGTAAAACAAACCTAAAAACAATTGCTGTTTGTAATTGGCTATTAAAAATTCGCTTTCAGAATAAAGGTTTAAAGGTACATTTATAGTTTCGCCATCACTACTTAATTCTAAATAAAAATCTTTTACAGTATTTGGCTCTAATTGGAGTTTAAAAACTGTTGATCTATGTGCTACTTGTCGTTTATTAAAAGGTATTTGATCTCCGCTTTGATACTTTGTAACACTACCATTATTTAGTGTGTACAAATTAGCTAAATCTGTTACTGGTCTTGCTGTTTCTAAATAATAGGTGCTTTTACTGGATATTGTGTTTTCTAAACTAAATGAAACCCAATAATTTGAAGACGTAAAACCTAAACTTAGATTGTCTGATGGTATAGGTTTAAAACCAAGATTTTTAGAAGCAACAACATCTTCAATTGACAACGTGTTATCTTCTACATTTACAAAACTAGCGTATTGGTAAAGTTTTCCTTTAGAGGTTTTTGGGTTGAATACAATTTTATCTTGGGCAAAATTTACCGCACAAAACAAAGCTAATAACAGCCAGGTTAGTTTTTTCATATTAGGTTAAGTTTAGGTTACTTACGAAAATGGGGTTTTGTAAGTTTTATAAATAAACCTATAAAACGTTTAACTGCTTAAAAAAATAGTTTAAGACTAAATATATTCGTTAAAAAGCAAAAGTCGAGCAACTTAGCTCGACCTTTTAAATAAAAATTTTATATAAAATTTTAAATTATTTTATTCCGCTTAAAACTAAAACAGGTAATGTTGAAGAGTGAAAATCTTTCTTTAAAATCGAATTTTTCTCCCATAGTTTAGTAAAAAAACCACGCTTACGTCTAACCACACATAACAAATCAGGATCATTATCTTTATAATGCTCTAACACACCTTGAAAAGTTGTGGCGTTTTCAGATTTTGTAGTTTTAGTAATCATACTGCTCAACTCTTCATTAACATCAAAATCGCCTTGATTATAAAATGGTGTTTTTACTAAAAGTAAATTAACAATTGACTTATAATGTTCTTTTATGTCTTGTAATGGTTTTAAAACGCCTTCTTTTTTTATTGTTGCAGATTTTAGAGCCATTAGTATGTAAATAATTGGTTTATACTTATAACCTTCTGGAACAATTAGAGCTGGTATATTGGTTTGTTTAATAATTTTCCCAGATGTTTTACCTAGATAAACCTCGTCTTTAATAGAGTTTGTTCTAGGCTCTAATAGGATTAAATCAACATCTAAAGACTTACAAACTAACTCTAATGTGTCAATTAGTTTTCCTTTAAACGTCTTAATAACAACTTCAACATTTTTAGTATCTACTTTAGCAATATGACCTTTTAAAAAGTCCATGCTTTCTCTTTCTAAAATATGATCTACTTTAATCATTGTACCTGATTTTGTGTAGACATTATAAATTTGTACTACATATAATTTTGCACCAAAAGCTTGTGCAAAATCTACCGCATATTGTAAATGACTTTGTGCATTTTTTGAAGAACCAACAGGTACTAAAATAGATTTCATAAATAAATGGTTTAGGTTACAAAAGTACAGATTTTTTATTCACTTAAATTTAAATAAAGTTTTACGACCTTTGGCATTAACTTTTATCAAAGTGAAAACTAAAATTAGCTTAAAGCATATCAACAAATTAGCAATTCCTGCATTAATTGCTGGCATATCAGAGCCTATATTATCACTTACAGACGCAGCTGTAGTTGGTAATGTAGACCTAAATGCTACCGAATCTTTAGCTGCTATTGGTATTGTTACAACGTTTATCTCTATGCTTATTTGGGTTTTAGGTCAAACACGTAGTGCTATATCTTCAATAATTTCTCAACATCTTGGTGCAAATGCTTTAGATCAAGTAAGACAATTACCTGCACAAGCAATTTTTTTGATTACATCTTTAAGTATATTAATTATTGCCATAACCTATCCTCTAGCTACACCAATTTTTAAATTATATAATGCCGAAAACTTAATTTTAGATTACAGTGTAGAGTATTATAGAATACGCGTATTAGGATTTCCGTTTACACTTTTTGTTATTGCTGTTTTTGGAACATTTAGAGGATTACAAAATACGTATTACCCAATGGTTATAGCTATTTCTGGAGCTGCATTAAACGTAATTTTAGATTTCATTTTAGTATATGGAATAGATGGTGTAATTACTGGTCAACACATTAAAGGTGCTGCTTATGCAAGTTTAATTGCTCAAGTTTTTATGGCTTTATTTTCGGCATATTTACTGCTTACAAAAACAAGTATTCCTTTGCGATTTAGCTTTCCTTTAAATCCGCAGATTAAAAATTTTGCACTTATGATTTTAAATCTGTTTATACGCACATTAGCACTAAACATTACGCTTTACCTTGCTACAAAATATGCTACAGGATATGGCAAAAATTATATTGCCGCTTATACTATAGCAATTAATTTATGGTTTTTAGGTGCTTTTATTATTGACGGTTATGCTAGTGCTGGTAATATTTTATCAGGAAAATTATTTGGTCAAAAAAATTACAATCAACTAATCAAACTAAGTAACAAATTAATTAAGTATGGTATTTATCTTGGAATAACTGTTGCCATAATTGGTAGTATTTTATACTATCCTATTGGAAGAATTTTTACAGACGAAAGTAATGTTTTAAACCAGTTTTACAGCGTATTTTGGATTATTCTAGCAATGCAACCTTTATGTGCTTTAGCCTTTATTTTTGATGGAATATTTAAAGGTTTAGGTAAGATGAAGGCTTTACGTAATGTATTACTTCTGTCAACGTTTTTAGTCTTTATTCCTATACTTTTTATTGTAGATTATTTTGACTTAAAATTGCACGGTATCTTTATTGCGTTTACCTTTTGGATTATTGCTCGTGGTTTACCATTAATAATAATTTTTAGAAAACAATTTTTACCGCTAACACAAAACAACTAACTTTACAACACAATTAGTTTTAGATTATGCTTATAGGTTTATTACAACAAGTTGATATTGAAGAAAAAATTAAAAATGCTCCAGATAACAGTTATGAAATTGGTGTCTTTATTGGTTCTTTCTTACCTCTAATTGTTTTAGTATTATTAGCATACTTTCTTTACAGATACAACAAAAACAGAAACAACAATTAGTTATGAATAGAATATTTTTACTACTAGCTATCGTACTTATAATCGTTTATTTTTACAATAAACGCAGACGCTACTAACGGGTCTTAAGCCAACCTGTAATACTTAAACGTTTTGTATTTACAGGTTTAACCTCGTGCTCTATAATCTGGCTTTCAAAAATAACAACTCGTCCTGGTAAAGGATAAATTATTTTATCATTTTCAGGATTGTTTTCATCTAGATATAACACCAATTCGCCACCATTTTCTGGTTGCCAATCTTCGTGATTAAGGTAACAAACAAAAGATAATTTACGCCTATCATCATTTTTAAATGTATCTAAATGACGCTTATAAAAGGTACCTTTTGGATAAATAGCATAATGAAATTCTTTATGCAAAATACCCATAAAACAAGTCTTATTTAAATAATTAACTAAGTGATTAATCTTATTAAAAAATAAGCTTTCAGAAGGATTAGCTCTTGCTTCATCCATCCATAAAATTACATCACCTCTTATGGATTTAGCAATTACCTCATCAAACTTATTACCAATAGCAGCTTTTTTAAACGCATCTTCTTCATATTTTTCTAGTAAAGATGTTCTTAAAATATTTACTTCAGTGTCATCAAAAAAATTGTCAATTACACAATATTTTTGATGTGCAATATCGTCTATAATCCTTTCATATAAAGGAACTTCGACAAAATCAATAGCTTCAAAAAGCTGACTCATTAGCCTATTATTTTAAAAAAAGTGCGCAAATGTAAACTAAAAACTATTTGGTTTTACAAAATCAATATCTTTGTAGCATAAAATTTATGTATGTCAAACATCAGAATAACAAAACAATTCTCTTTTGAAACTGGTCATGCGCTTTATGGCTACGACGGTAAATGTAAAAATGTTCATGGTCACAGCTACAAACTAGACGTAACCGTGATAGGACAACCTATTACAGATACTAAAAATGTAAAGTTTGGTATGGTCATAGATTTTGGTGACCTTAAAAAAATTGTGAAAGAAGAAATTGTAGACGTTTTTGACCATGCGACTGTATTTAATAAAAATACGCCTCATGTAGAATTAGCAAAAGAACTTCAAGATCGAGGTCATGATGTTTTACTGGTAGATTATCAACCAACAAGCGAAATGATGGTTATAGATTTTGCAAAAAAAATTAAAGACAGACTACCAAATACTATCAAATTACATTCTTTAAAACTTTCTGAAACTGCAACCAGTTACGCACAATGGTATGCAAGTGATAATGAATAAGCCTATTAACATACAAGTACCTAACGGAAAGAAAATATACTTTGCATCAGACAATCATCTTGGTGCGCCAACCAAAGCAGCATCTTTACCTAGAGAGAAAAAATTTGTGGCTTGGTTAGATGAAGTAAAACAAGATGCAGCTGCTATTTTTTTATTAGGCGATTTGTTTGATTTTTGGATGGAATACCGCAATGTTGTCCCAAAAGGATTTACAAGAACATTAGGTAAATTAGCCGAAATTACAGATTCTGGAATACCAATTTACTTCTTTGTTGGTAATCACGATTTATGGATGAATGGTTATTTTGAAGAAGAATTAAATATACCTGTTTATCATAAACCACAAGAATTTACCTTTAATAACACATCTTTTTTTATAGGTCATGGCGACGGATTAGGACCTGGTGATAAAGGGTATAAACGCATGAAGAAGCTGTTTACCAATCCTATTTCTAAATGGATGTTTCAACGATTGTTACATCCGGATTTTGCAATGCGTTTAGGTAATTATTTATCGGTAAAAAACAAGCTTATTTCTGGTGATGATGACGCTAAGTTTTTAGGCGAAGACAATGAATGGCTGGTACAATACTGCAAAAGAAAACTGGAAGACAAACACCGCGATTATTTTGTGTTTGGTCACAGACATTTACCTTTAAATATTGACCTGACCCAAAACTCTAAATACATCAATCTTGGCGATTGGATACAATATTATACTTATGGCGTTTTTGATGGTGAAAAAATGGAGTTAAAAGAATTTAAAAATTAATCCAATAACGCATCTAAGGTCAGCACATCTAAATTACCATCAGGAAAAAGATTATGCTTAGTTTCAAATTCCATTATAGCATTTCTGGTAATTGTATGATAAACACCATCTAACTCTAAATCAAATCCTTTTTTAACTAACAGCTTTTGTATTTCGTAAATAAAAGCACTTTTTTCGCCTAATCTAACTTTAGGATTTGCTGCATACATGCTTTTTATTTTAGATTTAAAAATAGCGTTACTATCAGGTTTTGTACTATTTCCTTCAAGTTTTAACTTAATTACATCGTTGGTTAATCCTTCATCTTTTAACTGTTTAGAGGCTTCTAACTTAGCTTCGTAATACTTAACTTTTGCTAACTTTTTTCGATATTCGTTAACTACAAATGTTGTAGATTCATCGTCATCTTCTGGAGACTTCACATTAATTTCATTTACACTCCATTGCATGTTAGCAAAACCATTTAAAGCTTGTACTGCTTCAAAATAACTATAAACTACATCTTGATTATAATACTCTAAATCAATATTTTCACTTGATTTATAATTAAAGTTATCTGGATGAAAACGTTGATATTCTTTATACTGGTTGTAAGCAAAAATTAATACGATAATGACAATTAAAGCGATGATTAGTTTTTTCATAAATCAAAAAGATTAGCTTGCGAAGTTCAAATATAAAAGAAATTTAAATTGAATTACTCGTTGTGATCTTCAATATCTTCTGTAAGATCTAATTCTCTTAGCGTTTTATTTTTGGCTCCAATAGCAACAACAGTAACTAAAGTCATTATTCCGCCAAAAATAACAGCGACAGAAGGACCTAAAATTTTTGCAGCCAAACCGCTTTCAAAAGCACCAAGCTCGTTAGACGATCCAACAAACATACTATTTACAGACGCAACACGACCACGCATATGATCTGGTGTTTTTAACTGCAAAATGGTTTGTCTAATTACCATAGAAACGCCATCTGTAACTCCAGAAAAGAATAGCGCTAACACGCTTAACCAAAATAGTTTTGAAGCTCCAAATACGATAATACAAATACCAAAACCAAAAATTGAAATTAGTAATTTTTTACCTGCATTTTTATTAACTGGTAAATAGGTAGTAATAAACATAGTTAAAATACTTCCTACAGAAATAGATGCGTTAAGCACGCCAAATCCTTTAGAACCAACTTCTAAAATATCTTGCGCAAACACCGATAAAAGTGCTACTGTACCACCAAATAAAACGGCAATCATGTCTAATGTTAGTGCGCCTAAAATGGCTTTATTACTAAACACAAACTGTAAACCAACCTTTAAACTTTTTCCAACAGACTCGCCAATATTTGGGTTTAAAATAGGTTTCTTTTTAATCTTGAAAGTAATTAGTAATGCAAAGGTAACTAGAGCAAAAACAATACAAAGTGTTTTATCAACACCAATCCAATCTATTGAAAATCCTGCAAATAATGCGCCGGTTACTGTAGCTGCTTTCCATGTACTACTACTCCAAGTTGCTGCATTTGGGTAGATTTTTTTGGGAACAATAAGCGCAATTAATGAAAAGATGGTTGGTCCAAAAAACGAGCGTAGAAATCCGCCAAAAAATACCAAAGCATAAATACAGTATAAAATGTTTTGGGTTTTCCAATCGCCAACCACTTTATCCCAAGTCAATAAAAACAAGCCTAAGCTAATCAATGAAAATGCTGCAATACAAAGTGCTAAAAGATTTCGTTTTTCTTTTTGGTCTACAATATGTCCTGCAAAAAGCGCCATAGTAAAGGCTGGAATAATCTCCATAAGCCCTATTAAACCTAAGTATAACGGGTCTTTTGTTAAAGAATACACTTCCCATTCTATCACAATAAACTGCATAGACCAACCAAAAACTAAGGCAAATCTTAACAATAAAAAGGTGTTGAATTCTTTAATACGAAGTGCCGCGTAAGGATCGTTTTTTTGCATGTTATCCTTTTATATCTCTAATTTTAAGTTGAAGCGATACGTTACCTTGCCAATGGTTTTCGTCTACAGAATATACAGCACTAAATGGTTGCTTGTCTTTGATAAGATTAAGTTTTTCACCTAAATTAAAACCGATGCATACAAATTGTTTACCTGATTGCGTTGCTGTAAACCTTAAGTGCGTTTTATCTTCGCCAACACATTTACCATAACCTGTATCTTTTAGGTTATCGGTCATAAAAATTGGTGTCATATTTCCTGGTCCAAATGGTGCAAACTGCTTGATTATTCGCCAAAATTTGTCATCAATTTCAGCTAAATCAATTTGCATATCTACTTTTATTTCTGGCGTTAGTAGATTTTTATCTATGGTTTTAGAAACCTCATCTTCAAAAGCTTGTTTAAACGCTTCGTAATTTTCTTCTTTAAGGGTTAATCCTGCTGCGTATTTATGTCCGCCAAATTGCTCGATATGTTCGGCGCAACCTTGTAACGCATTATACACATCAAATCCAGAAACCGATCTAGCAGAAGCAGCTAACTTATCGCCACTTTTTGTAAATACTAAAGTTGGTCTGTAATAGGTTTCGATTAACCGAGATGCCACAATACCAATCACACCTTTGTGCCAATGATCTTGATACACTACGGTTGTTAAACGGTTTTCTTCATTTTCAGACTTTATTAACTCTAATGCTTCTTGGGTTATACTTTGGTCGGCTTCTCTCCTATCGGTATTAAATGCTTCTATTTCTTCAGCATATTGTATGGCTGTTTGTAAATTGTTTTCGGTTAAAAGATCTACAGCGTATTGCCCATGTTTCATTCTACCAGCAGCATTAATACGTGGTGCGATGATAAAAACAACGTCGGTAATGGTTAATGAATCCTTTTTTATCTGATTAATTATGGCTTTAAAACCTGCACGAGGTTGCGCATTTATAACCTGTAAACCAAAATAAGCTAACACTCTGTTTTCGCCTGTAATCGGGACAATATCTGCGCCAATTGCTGTGGCAACAAGGTCTAAATATGGGATTAAATCATTTAACGTTTCACTAAACTTTTCAGCTACAGCTTGTATTAATTTAAAACCTACGCCACAACCACAAAGTTCTTTGTATGGATAATTACAATCTTCTTGTTTTGGGTCTAAAACCGCTACAGCATTTGGTACTTGATTACCTGGTCTATGGTGATCGCAAATAATAAAATCGATACCTTTTTCTTTAGCATAGTCTATTTTATCGATTGCTTTTATACCGCAGTCTAATGCAACGATTAAACTGAAATCATTATCGTCTGCAAAATCAATTCCTTTGTAAGAGACGCCATAACCTTCATCATATCTATCCGGAATATAAGTTGCGACATTTGCTGTTTTGGTCTTTAAATAGGAAGACATTAACGCTACTGATGTTGTTCCGTCTACATCATAATCGCCATATACCAATATATTTTCGCCGTCTTTAATTGCTTGCAAAATTCTAGTCACTGCTTTGTCCATATCTTTCATTAAATATGGATTGTGAAGATGCTCTAAACTAGGTCTAAAAAAGTGTTTCGCGTCTTCAAAAGTTTCTATACCACGTTGTACTAAAAGCGTTGCAATTGCTTCATCTACATTTAAAGATTGTTGCAGTTGTTTGACAATTTCTAGGTTTGGATTTGGCTTTAATGTCCAGCGCATATTTCAGTTAAAAAGTTGAAAGTTTTAAAGCGAAAAGTTTATTTGCTGTGAAATTTAATATCTGTTTTTACATCGGCAAATTGTCTAAACATTTCCATAACGCCGCAATATTTTTCGACAGATAGTTGTACTGCTCTGTTAATTCTTTCTTCGTTTAAATCTGTACCTGTAAAGTGGTAAGTAAGCCAAACGGTTTTATAGTATTTTGGATGTTCTTCGGTAAGCTCGCCCTCAACTTCCATTTTAAAATCGTCAACCTCAACTTTCATTTTTTCTAAAATTGAAACAACATCTAAGCCTGAACAACCTGCTAAAGAAGAAAGCATCATTGCTTTTGGTGATAGACCTTGACGCTTCTGTCCTTCTACATCGGTATCCATTAAAACATGATGATTACTTGGGTTATCAGAATCGAATAGCATTCCGCCTTTCCAACTAGTTGTGATTTTATGTGTCATTTTTAAGAATTTTTTCGTTTATTGAATGTATCAAAAATACATCATAAAATTTAGAAAACCCATGCCTTTAGTAAACCCTTTACACGCAGATCACGATTTAGAAACCAAAGCACTTGCAGACTTTTTTAATGAGACACTTGGCTTTTGCCCAAACTCGGTTTTAACCATGCAACACAGACCTGCAATAAGTAAGGCTTTTATAAATTTAAATAAAGCAGTAATGGCTAATGAAGGTAAAGTGACTTCTGCTTTAAAACGAATGATTGCTTGGGTTAGCAGTAACGCAACAGGTTGTAGATATTGTCAAGCTCATGCCATTAGAGCTGCAGAACGTTATGGTGCAGAACAAGAACAATTAGATAATATTTGGGATTATAAAACGCATCCTGCTTTTAGTGATGCCGAACGTGCTGCATTAGATTTTAGTTTAGCCGCAAGTCAAGTACCAAATGCAGTTGATGAAACTATTAAAACTGAACTATATAAATATTGGAATGAAGGTGAAATTGTAGAAATGCTTGGCGTAATTAGCCTATTTGGTTATTTAAACCGTTGGAATGATAGTATGGCAACAACCTTAGAGCATGATGCTATTGATAGCGGAAAACAACATTTAGGTAAACATGGTTTTGAGGTTGGGAAGCATGATGGATCAAAGTACTAATTTTTAAGGATAGTTTTTACTATTTCCTGTAACTCTGGTACAATAGATTTTTCAAACCAAGGGTTTTTACTTCTCCAAAAACGATTGGTTGGTGACGGATGTGGTATTGGAAAATACTTAGGTAAATAGGTTTTGTATTCTCCGACTGTTTCGGTTAATGTTCTTTTACCTTTTTCTTTTAAATAATATTTTTGAGCGTATGCACCTACTAAAATGACTAATTGTATGTTCGGCATTTTAGATAGTAGTGCATTATGCCATTCTGGAGCGCATTCGGATCTTGGTGGTAAATCTCCTGTTTTTCCTTTACCTGGATAACAAAAACCCATTGGTATTATGGCAAATTTTTTTGTGTCGTAAAAGTCACTATCACTAACATTTAACCACTGTCTTAATTTTTTACCACTTTTATCATTCCATGGGATTCCTGATTGGTGAACTTTTGTTCCTGGAGCTTGTCCAATTATAACAATTCTAGATTCTGGATGTGCTGTTACAATTGGTCTTGGTCCTAATGGTAAATAATTTGCACAAACACTACAATTACTTATATTTTTAAGTAATTGTTTCATTTATTTTTACCTCCAACACAAATTACAATTTCTCCTTTTGGTGGTTTATTGGTGTAGTATTCTAAAACTTCTTTGGCTGTACCGCGTATGGTTTCTTCATACAATTTAGTAAGTTCTCTAGAAACTGAAACTGGTCTGTCTTCTCCAAAATACTCGCAAAAATTGGTTAATGTTTTTATTAATTTATGCGGACTTTCATAAAATATGATGGTTCTAGTTTCTTCAGCTAAAAATAAAAGTCGGGTTTGTCTTCCTTTTTTTACTGGTAAAAACCCTTCAAAAACAAACTTGTCGTTTGGCAAACCACTATTAACTAATGCCGGGACAAATGCTGTTGCGCCTGGTAAACATTCTACTTCAATATTATTTTCAATACACGCTCTAGTTAGTAAAAACCCTGGATCTGAAATTGCTGGTGTACCTGCATCACTAATCAATGCAATGGTTGTTCCTGCTTTTAATTTTTGCACCAAACTTTCAACCGTTTTATGCTCGTTATGCATATGGTGACTTTGCATTGGTGTACTAATTTCAAAATGCTTTAATAATTTACCTGATGTACGTGTATCTTCAGCTAAAATTATATCAACTTCTTTTAAAACTTCAATTGCTCTAAAAGTGATGTCTTTTAAATTTCCTATTGGTGTTGGTACAATGTAGAGTTTACCCATTTTATTTTGAAATATTATTCAAATTTACAATCTTTTAATATATAATGAAGCAACCTTTTGCTATTTTAGTCATCTATTAATAAACCAACCTTTAATGAAAAAATCGCTATTTATCTTCTTATTTTCTGTTGTGTCTTACATTTTAAATGCTCAAACAACAGACTTATCTATTGTTGTTGAAGCTCAAGATTTATCAGGAAATCCTATTTCTCAAATAGGAATTAATCAAGAATTTAAATACATAGTTACCATTTTAAATGGAGGAAATGCTGTAAATAATGCTTCGTTTTCTCAAACTTTAAATACTAATTTAATCATTTTAAGCGCTCAAAGTCAAAACCAAACTGGTGGCGCTAGCAGTATAGACCCAATAAATATAACCGGTAGTATTATAACTGGTACTATTGCTAATATGCCATCAAATGCAAGTGTAGCGTTAGAGGTATTAGTAAAAGCGCCTTTAAACCTTGGTGGTATTGCTAGTAGTGCAACTGTATCTGCACCGGATACGGTCACAGATACTAATACATCCAATAATCAATCTGTAATATCAATTGATGTTTTTGATACACCAATAGACTTTACCGTAGATTATACCCAAACAAACCCTAGTTTAGGGACAGGTATAAGTGCTTGGAATGAGATCGTGACTTATCAAGTTACAATAACTAATAATAGTACTATCGAGTTTCCGCTTGAAAGCTTTTCTCAAAAATTTGATCTTGAGTCTGGTATATTAAATGGTAGACCAAGAATTGAGTTAGAATCTATAAATTGTATTGGTGGTACAAACGGTATAAATTGTCCTAGCTCTTTAAATGTACAAGATAATAGTATTCAAACTATATCCTCTATATCTACAATTTTAACCGTTGATCAAACTATTAATTTTCCTGCTGGCGCTTCTTTAACTTTTGAAATTAATATAAGATTTTTGGATCCATTATGTGGTATAGACATACAGCAAATGTCTGTGTCTAGCTTCGCACAAATCCTTATTGAACATACAAATGAATCTTCTGATAACTCTAATAATGTTATTACGCCATTATTACTTGCAGAAGCATGTCCAGAAGCAGATTTATGCGTACAAACCACTCAAATAAATCCTGATGCTTCCCAAGATGTTGCATGGGGAGAACAAGTTACATTTCAAACCACCGTTTGTAATAGTGGTCCTGATGCTACTTTAATGCGTTTCTTTTTACAGAATTTAACAGTAGGTGTAGACTGGGATATTATTTCTATAACTTGCGATTTTACAACAGGTCCAGTAGATTGTAGCGACTTTACACTTACAGATTTAGATCAATATTGGCAAAGTAATAATTTTGTACTACAACCTAATACAACTATCCAAGTAACTACTGTTGTTGTCTTTTTAGAATCTGACGATTGTGCTGCCGAACAAGAAGATAACACGCTTGGACATGTAAGAAGTGGTGTAAACAACTTAGACTCTTTTATTTTAGATCCTAACATTAATAATAATGCAGAAAGTGATTTTGTTTTATTACCACCTTTACCTGTTTGTGAGCCAGAAGACTATGTAGACGTAAGTGTTACAAAAACACAAATTGATCCAGTATTACCAACAGGAAACTCTCCTACTAACACTACAACTTGGGGAGCAGTAACCTATGAAATTGTTATATCTAATAATAGTGATCAAGATGCTACTGTAGCTGTACAAGACTATATGCCTTTAGGAGAAAACACTAATACAGATGCAAGCTTAATATCTGTAAACTGTGTTGGTACAACAGGAACAGCAACGTGCTTTGATGTTACAAATCAAAATGTAGGCATTGTCTACGATGGTTTACCACAAGATGGACAACCAGATGTTTTATGGGAAATTTTACCAGAAGACAACTTAATACTTCCAGCTCAAAGCTCTATAACTTATGAGGTTATTGTAGATTGGTTTCCTGGTTGTGATGCTAATTTTGTTAGAGCTACAAATAATGTCTCTATCGAAAATTTAGATGGTGTTTTAGATAATAACGAAAGTAACAATACAGCATCTTCTATTATTTATTTTGCTCCTTGTGTAGATTTAGTTGTACAAACTTATCCAGAATTTACCTCTGTAGGTGTAAATAATAACTTCAATTGGATTGTAGATATTACCAATAGTAATACTAGCTCAAATGCTATAAATATTGATTTTACAGACACGTTAGGTGCTCAGTTTACAATAAACGGGACACCAACTTGTAATGTTGTTTCAGGAAATGCCACTTGTATTTCAAGTTTCAATGTAAACGGTAATACTATTACAGGAAATATATCAAATATGGATCCTGCTGCAAATATTCAAATTATAATACCCGTTACAGCACCTAGCTATGGCGGTGCATTTACAAATACAGCAGAAGCCATACCTAACGGAGAGGACAATGAAGAGTTAACTCCTGAAACAAATATTTCAATTAGCAACGCTCAAGTTATTGCTCCTTTGGTAGAAAAAGTTTTTTCTCCAGATCAAATTATGCAAGGTCAAACTAGTACGTTACTATTTACACTTCAAAATTTATCAGGAAATCCTGCTCAAAACAACATATCATTTACAGACAATTTACCAACGGGTTTAACAATAGCTGGTCCAATTGTTTGGGAAGATGCTAATAACTGTACAGCCACATTTTCTGGTGAAATAGGAGATACAGCAATTTCGGTTACTGATTTAACCTTTCCTGAAGGTGTAGGTACTTGTAGCTTTTCTGTAATAGTAACTTCAAATACACCAGGCGAATATGTTAACAACAGCTCTAATTTTAGCAATTTAAATAATATAGATAGTTCTCAGGCAAGTGCAACATTATTAGTTACAGAAGACACAACTAATGTCGACATTGAAGTTTTAAAAACAGTAAACCCTGAAGAAACAGCAATTGGTACCGAAGTTGTTTTTACAATAACCGCAACTAATATTGGAACAACTGAAGCAACTAATATCAAAATTATAGAAAATTTACCAGAAGGATATTTATTTATAAATGCCTTAACTAGTTTTGGAACTTATGATGAAAGTTCTTCAACCTGGAATATACCTAACCTTACTCCTAACCAATCAGAGAATCTGTTATTAACTGTTCAGGTAATTTCAGCACAAAACTTATTAAATGTTGCTGCCTTAAGTAACGTAAACGAAGTTGATAGAGATTTGACTAATAACGAAGATTTTGCTGAAGTATTAGTAAATAACTGTTTACAAATACCTGAAGGCTTTTCGCCAAATGAAGACACCTTAAATGATACTTTCGTAATTCCTTGCGTAGAAGATTATCCAATTAACAGTTTAGATATTTATAACCGTTATGGTACCTTAATTTATCATAAAGACAATTACATAAATCAATGGGACGGAAAACCTAACACAGGACCACTTAACCAAAATAAAGTGTTACCTGTTGGCACGTATTTTTACACTTTTAAGATAGAAGGAATATCTAAAATTTTTACTGGTTACGTATATTTAAATTATTAATTAAATCTAGCTTCAATAATTTGCATAAATCTAGTTTCATAGTCTTCTTTCCCTTCCCAATTATTGTAGTCTGGTTTTACAACATTGCGTATTAGATGTGTAGCTTCTGTAAGGTCTGAAGTAGTATTTAATTGAGAAAGCACACGGTTATAATCTTCTGCACTACCATCAAAAAGATGTTTTATAAAAGCAAGCTTGTCGTTTAAACCAATGTTTAAACTAGATTTAAATCTATCGTTAAGGCTTTTCTTTTCTGGGTTAATTTGGTTAGTTACAGGTTCAAAAACGGGCATTTCTTCAAAACCAGCAGTAATATCTTCAAAATCATTTTTATGGTAGTTCTTTTTTGGGATAACCTCTTCTAATAACTCATCAACTTTTTGAGTTTCTTCAGGCATTTGCGCTACCATGTCTTTAATTTTTTCCATTAAAGGCTCTGTGATTTCTTCATTTTCTGTATCATCTAAATTGATATATGTTTTATTATCAACTTCAATATTATCACTTATTCTATTGTTAAATGCGGTATCTAGCATCCCAAAAAAAGAAGAATCATCACCTATAGTAGGTTTATCGTCCTCAAAATTTTCATTAGCAAATTTTAAAACTGTTAACTTCTCATAAAGCGCAGCAACTTCTGCATGCATTTTATTAACATCTTCTTTACCACCTAACTTTAGAATCCTGTGCGCAATGCTTATTAATTCTGACTCTAATTTCTTCTTCATGATTTGTCTTTTTTATAATTTTTAAAATTTAATACAAGATAGCCTTTTGTTTTTTAATAAATTTGGGCCACCTTTATAGAAAACAAGTACCATTCTTATTCTAGTGTTAAAATTACAAAATGTTTCTTGAAAATACAGTAAATCAAAAAGAACAATTTGGATGGATTGAAGTCATCTGTGGATCAATGTTTTCCGGTAAAACCGAAGAGCTAATAAGAAGACTAAAACGCGCCCAATTTGCAAAACAAAAAGTCGAAATTTTTAAACCGGCTATAGATGTAAGATATGACGAAGAAGAAGTTGTATCTCACGACTCAAACTCTATTCGATCAACTCCTGTACCGGCTGCTGCAAATATTCCTATTTTAGCAGATAATTGTGATGTTGTAGGTATTGACGAAGCTCAATTTTTTGATGACGAAATTGTAAAAGTATGTAATGACCTAGCAAATAAAGGTATTAGAGTTATTGTTGCTGGTTTAGATATGGACTTTAAAGGTAATCCTTTTGGACCAATGCCTTTTTTAATGGCAACTGCAGAGTATGTTACTAAAGTACACGCTGTATGTACAAGAACAGGTAACCTAGCACAATACAGCTATCGTAAATCTCAAAACGACAACTTAGTACTTTTAGGAGAAACAGAAGAGTATGAACCTTTAAGTCGCGCAGCATATTACAAGGCAACCATGCGCGAAAAAATTAAAAACATAAAAGTAACCGACGCTAAACCATTAGATACTAATCCAGAAGCAAAAAATGGATAAGGCACAAGAAACTATTCTTGAAATTGATTTAAAAACACTAAAACAAAATTTTACGTTTTTAAAATCAAAAACCACTGCAAACACCAAATTTTTAGCAGTAGTAAAAGCATTTGCATATGGTAGTGATGCTGTAGAAATTGCTAAATATTTACAAGACTTAGACGTAGATTATTTTGCTGTTGCCTATAGCTACGAAGGTGTTGCATTACGCGATGCTGGCGTTACAAAACCCATATTGGTACTGCATCCACAACCGGTAAATTTTGATACTATAATCAAACGTTGTTTAGAACCCAGCATATACTCTAAACGTATTCTAGAAACATTTATCGCTTGCGCGGAAAAACATAAACAAACCAATTATCCTGTTCATATAAAATTTAATACAGGATTAAACCGAATTGGCTTTTCAGAACATGATATCCAAACTGTTTTAAGTAGCTTAAAAACAACTAAAAGTATCAAAGTGCGATCTCTATTTTCACACTTAGCAGCAAGCGAAGATTTAAATGAAAGAGAATTTACTTTAAATCAAATTGAAAGTTTTAAAAACATTGCAAAAACTTTTAATTCTGGTTTAGGTTACAATACTTTCTTACATATGTGTAACACATCAGGAATATTAAATTATCCCGAAGCACATTTTGATATGGTAAGAAGTGGTATAGGATTATATGGCTTTGGTAACGATGCTAAACACAAAAAAGATTTAAAGCCAATAGCTAATTTAAAAAGTATTATCTCTCAAATTCACCATCTTAAAAAAGGAGACAGTTTAGGCTACAACAGAGGTTATATTGCTAAACAAGATACAACAACTGCAACAATACCTATTGGACATGCAGATGGTATAAAAAGACAGTATGGTAAAGGTAAAGGTTATATAGTAATACATAACCAAAAAGCACCTATTTTAGGTAATGTTTGTATGGATATGATTATGGTAGACGTTACTAATATAAACTGTAAAGAAGGAGACGAAGTCATAATTTTTGATGCGCATAACACTGCAGAAGATTTAGCAGAAACTGTGCAATCTATTTCTTACGAATTAATCACAGCTATCTCTCAACGTATAAAACGTGTCTTTAATCGATAAAAACTCTTTTTTTATGCTACTTAAAATCGGTTTGTGTTAAAATTTTAAGTAATTTGAATCTCATATTAAAAATTAACTAACGTAAAATTTTAAGATTATGCTTAAAGAATTTAAGAATTTTATCATGACAGGAAATGTCATAGATTTAGCAGTAGCTGTAATTCTTGCTGGTGCAGTAGGAATGGTTGTAAATGGATTTGTATCTGACATTATGATGCCAATTGTTGGTCATTTTGCTGGTGGAATGAACTTTGAAGACCTTAAAGTAGTATTATCTCCAGCTGTAGTAGATGCAGAAGGAACCGTAACAACACCAGAAAATGCAATTTTATATGGTAAATGGATTAATGCTATCATTAATTTAATTACTGTAGGATTTGTATTGTTTATGATTGTAAAAGCATACAACAAAACTAAAAAGCCAAAAGAAGAAGCTCCAGCAGCTCCTGCAGGACCATCAGAGATTGACTTATTAAAAGAAATTAGAGACGCTTTAAAAAAGTAATCTAGATAACACATTTTATACTAAATCAGGAATTATTAATAGTTCCTGATTTTTTTTGGTCTTTTTTTAAGAAATTATTAGCGTTCTAATACTATAAATACTCTAATTTTACGTGCAAATTTTTTAAATCAAAAAAGATGAAAGTAGCAATTGTTGGTGCCACAGGAATGGTTGGCGAAGTCATGTTAAAAGTATTAGCAGAACGTAATTTTCCAATAACAGAATTAATACCTGTAGCTTCAGAAAGATCTGTTGGAAAAACAATAACCTACAAAAACAAAGATTATAAAGTTGTTGGTTTAGAAACAGCAGTTTCTATGCGTCCTGACATTGCTTTATTTTCTGCTGGAGGATCTACTTCTTTAGAATGGGCTCCAAAATTTGCAGATGCTGGCACAACAGTAGTAGATAACTCTTCTGCTTGGCGTATGGATGAGACTAAAAAGTTAGTAGTGCCAGAAATTAATGCAAGTCAATTGACTAAAGAAGATAAAATTATTGCTAATCCTAACTGCTCTACAATACAATTGGTAATGTGCTTGGCACCACTTCATCAAAAATATAAAATGAAACGTGTTGTTGTTTCAACTTATCAATCTGTTTCTGGTACTGGTGTTAAAGCAGTTAGACAATTAGAAAATGAAATTGCAGGTATTGAAGGCGAAATGGCTTACCCATATCCAATAGGCAAAAACGCATTACCGCATTGTGACGTTTTTGAAGCTAACGGTTACACTAAAGAAGAAATGAAATTAGCACGCGAACCTCAAAAAATTCTTGACGATCGTACATTCTCTGTTTCTGCAACAGCGGTAAGAATACCAACTGCAGGTGGACATAGCGAGTCTGTAAATGTAGAGTTTGAAAACGACTTTAACCTTGACGAGGTTAGGTCTTTATTAAGTCAAACACCTGGTGTTACTGTGCAAGACAATACAAATACAAACACTTATCCAATGCCAATTTATGCGCATGATAAAGACGATGTTTTTGTTGGACGCATAAGACGTGACGAAACTCAACCAAACACATTAAATATGTGGATTGTTGCAGACAATTTACGTAAAGGAGCAGCAACAAATACTGTTCAAATTGCAGAATATCTAATAGAAAACAAACTTATATAAGTTTGTTTTCTATTTAAAAAAATCTTAAAAAAGCGTTTGTAACAAGTTTACAAACGCTTTTTTGCGTATTTTTAAAGCTATTAAATACAAATTCACTTAAAAATGAAAAAATTAGCTATTGGTCTATTTTCCCTAATTACCATAATGTCTTGTAAAGAAGAAATGAAGCAAAAAGAAACAATCAAACTTACCTACCCAGAAACTAAACAAGTAGATACTGTAGATACTTATTTTGGTGAAACAGTAAAAGACCCATACAGATGGTTAGAAGATGATAGAAGTGAAGAAACTGAAGCTTGGGTTAAAGCAGAAAATAAAGTAACTCAAGGTTACTTAGCAAACATACCTTACAGAGAGCAATTAAAAGAACGTCTATCTAAATTATGGAATTACGAAAAAATAGGATCTCCTTTTAAAGAAGGTGACTATACTTATTTCTATAAAAATGATGGTCTACAAAACCAATACGTTATTTATCGTTACAAAACAGGTGAAGATCCAAAAACAGCCGAAGTTTTCTTAGACCCAAATACATTTAAAGAAGACGGAACAATCTCTCTTGGAGGAACTAGTTTTTCTAAAAACGGAAAGATTTTAGCCTATGCCATTTCTGAAGGAGGAAGCGATTGGCGTAAAATTTTAATTATGGATGTAGAAACTAAAGAAATTATAGAAGATACTTTAGTAGATATTAAGTTTAGTGGTATGTCTTGGTACAAAAACGAAGGTTTCTATTACTCAAGCTATGATAAACCTAAAGGAAGCGAGTTATCTGCAAAAACAGACCAACACAAAGTCTATTATCATAAATTAGGAACACCACAAAGCGAAGACCAGTTAATTTATGGTGGTACAGAAGCCGAAAAACACCGTTATATCTATGGAAATGTTACTAGAGACGATAGATTTCTAATTCTTTCTCCTCGTGTATCAACCTCAGGAAACAAATTATTAATTAAAGATTTAACAAAACCAAATAGTGATTTTGTAACCATTTTAGATCACACAGATAGTGACACATACATTATAGAAAACGAAGGCGATCAGCTATTTATAGTAACAAATCTTAATGCGCCTAACCAAAGATTAGTAACTGTTAATGCCTCAAATCCAGCTCCAGAGAACTGGAAGGATATCATTCCTGAAACTAAAAATGTATTAAGCGCATCAAAAGCTGGTGGATACTTTTTTGCAGAATATATGGTAGATGCTGTATCAAAAGTATTACAATATGATTATTCTGGTAAACTAGTGCGCGAAGTAGAATTACCTGGTGTTGGAAGTGCTGGCGGATTTGGTGCTAAAAAAGAAGAAAAAGAGCTTTACTACTCGTTTACAAACTATGTAACACCAGGAAGCATCTATAAGTACGATATCGAAAACGGAACATCAGAATTGTACCGTAAACCAGATATCGATTTTAATCCCGAAAATTACGAAAGTAAACAAGTATTTTATACCTCAAAAGACGGTACAAAAGTACCTATGATAATTACACATAAAAAAGGTATCGAACTTAACGGAAAAAACCCAACAATACTTTACGGATATGGTGGCTTCAATATTAGCTTAACACCAAGTTTTAGTATAGCAAATGCGGTTTGGATGGAGCAAGGAGGTATTTATGCTGTACCAAATTTACGTGGTGGTGGAGAATACGGAAAAGCTTGGCATGATGCCGGAACACAACTAAAAAAACAAAATGTTTTTGACGATTTTATTGCTGCTGCAGAATATCTTATAGAGAACAAATATACCTCGTCAGATTACTTAGCAATTAGAGGTGGATCAAACGGAGGATTACTAGTTGGCGCAACTATGACGCAACGACCAGATTTAATGAAGGTTGCTTTACCTGCTGTTGGTGTTTTAGATATGTTACGCTACCATACATTTACCGCTGGTGCTGGTTGGGCATACGATTACGGTACGGCTGAAGATAACAAGGAAATGTTTGAATACTTAAAAGGATACTCGCCTGTACACAATGTAAAAGAAGGTACACAATATCCTGCAACAATGGTTACCACTGGAGATCATGATGATAGAGTTGTACCTGCACATAGCTTTAAATTTGCGGCAGAACTACAAGCAAAACAAAAAGGAGATAACCCTGTTTTAATTAGAATTGAAACCGATGCAGGTCATGGTGCTGGTACACCGGTAAGTAAAACCATAGAACAATATGCAGATATTTACGGGTTTACACTATTCAATATGGGATTTGATGTACTGCCTGAAAAAATTGAAGATTTTAAAAATTAAGAATAAAGATAAAAATACATCAAACCGCTTAAAAGTTAATTTAAGCGGTTTTTTTTATACTATTTTTGCAACTATGCTAAACGTACAAAACCTAACATTTTCATATAAAAATACACCTATTTTAAAAGATATTTCTTTTAAAGTTCAAACTGGTGAAAACCTCGCTATTATTGGCGAAAGTGGCTCAGGAAAAAGTACGTTATTAAATCTTATTTATGGCGAATTTGATTTAAATCAAGGACACATTTTTTGGAAAGACACCGAAATTTTAGGTCCAAAATATAACTTAGTGGTTGGTTATGAGTTTATGAAATATGTACATCAAGAATTCGATTTAATGCCATACATAACCGTTGCTGAAAATATTGCCAAACATCTGTCAAGATTTTATCCTGAAGAACGAGAAGAGCGTACCGGAGAACTACTAAACGTTGTAGAGTTAGAAGCATTTGCCAATGTAAAAGTAAAAACACTATCTGGCGGACAAAAACAACGTGTGGCACTAGCAAGAGCTTTAGCAAAGCAACCAGAAATTATCTTGTTGGATGAACCTTTTAGTCACATTGATAATTTTAAAAAACAGAGCTTAAGACGTAATGTATATAAGTATTTAAAAGATAAAAACATAGCTTGTATTGTAGCAACACATGACAAAGAAGATGTATTAGGATTTGCCGATAATATGATTGTTTTGGAGGATAAAAAAATCTTAGAACAAGGTAAACCAGAACAATTATATAACAATCCTAAAACACCATTAATTGCTTCTTTTTTTGACGAATTTAATGTGATTGATGACAGAATTGTTTACGCAAATCAATTAAAAGTCGTTGAAAAATCTAATCTAAAAGCAACTATAATTACTAGTTATTTTAAAGGCAATCACTACTTAATTGAAGCTAATTTAAATGGCGACAAAGTGTTTTTTGAGCATCATAATTCAATAGAAAAAGGACAAGAAATTTACTTATCAATTTCGGAATAATTTTTAACCGATTGTTTTAATTTTCCTAAAATTCGGTCTCTTAATTTTTTAGGTTTTAAAACTTCAATACTATCACCAAAACCTAAAATGAGTCGTTCTAACTCAAAATTATGTTGAACGAAAATATTAAAAATAGTACCATCTTCTCTGGTTTTTATTGTACGTTGGGACGGATGAAAAGGTTTAGTAACCACATAAGGTGCATTTTTTTTATCAACCCAAAATTGTATGCGTTGCGCTCTAGAGTTGGATACCGTAACACCAACAACGTCTTTGTAAAAGTTGTCACCTTCAATTTGCAAATCAATATAATCTACGTTGTCTTCAATATTAATGTTTATTATTCTATCTAAAGCCAAAGTGATCATTTTTTGTTTGTGAGACGCTAGCAAAAACCAACGGTTATTAAATTCTTTTAATAACTGCGGATGCACTTGCATAACGCTAGAAGTTCTTGCAGAAAACGATTGATATGACACTTTAATCACTTTTTTAGATTGTATCGCGTTATAAATAACATCAATAAACTCTAAACCTTTTAGTTGTTCGTTTTTATCTAAATGAATAATAGCGCGATTGTCCTTTTGCGACGCATACACCGAATCTTCCAAACGCTGTAAAACGCCATCCATTTCTTTAAATAATGAGAAGTCTTTAAATTGCCTTAGCACTTGTATAGCTTCGTTCATTACCTTAATATCTTTATCGGTTACAGGTATGTTTACAATGCTGTATTCTGGATTGTCGTATTTATAAAATTTACGATTGTAAACCACTATTGGCGCATTATAGCCTAATTTATCACTACGCATCATTTGTATATCTAATTGCACAGTACGTTTACTTACATCTACATCTTTACCTTCATACTCGTAAAGCGCATCAGAACAAGCAGTAATTAAGTCGTCAAGTGTCCATTCTCGATAGTTATTTTGAAGACATTTATCAATGGTTTTATATCTAATTAATGCATTTTTATTTACAGCCATTTAAGTGGAATTTTAACCTAAAATATTCACATTTAATTTAATGCGCAAAAAGATTGCGTATTAAAATGAAACCTTTGCTTCAAATATTAAAAAATGGAAACTTTAAAACGAAAAATATTTGATGTGTTAACTGGAAAAATCACAGTTTCAGAATTTGAAAATTGGTTATACAATTGCGAAGAAATCTTAGAAAATTTGGACTCTAATTCTTTTTATTTTGATGTAATTGAAGTCAATTATAAATCAAATAAGTGGAAACAATTATTAACAAATATTTTCAAAGAATATATAAGCGAAGAACAAATTGAAGTATTTAGGATTGAAAACATTTGTGAAAAGATAATAAGCAGCAAAACTTTTGATGAAACACATCTAATTTTAAAAGAAGAATTTAACGGTTTTAATTTTGATACAAATTTTTCAATACTATGGAAATTGTACTGTTTGTATGACATCTTTGATCTTGTAAAGGAAGAATTTGAACAAGAAGGAGAACTTGAAGCTGAAGCTAAGTTTTACGCCGAAGAAACGCTTAATATTTTTGAAAAATCTGACGATTTTGAGATATTAAAAATAATGTTAGAACAAGAATTACCTTCTTTTAAACCTATCAAAATTGAGTCTAAAAAAGTTATAAAACCAATAATCAAACCTAAAAAAATAACGCTAAAACAAAAAATTCTTGCTTTTTTCAAAAAAAGTTAATACTACGTATTAAGGGTTGTAATTTCCTGAAATACAAAAAATAAATTTTGAAAATTGAAAAATAAATCTAAATCTTTGCATCGCAATTGACTAACAAACAGCAGTCAAAATATTTAAAATTAAAAATTAGAACAATGCGTTTATTTATAACATATCAACCAGAACCAAAAGGACTTTTACCTTTTGTGCTGCTTCGTGATTATTGTAGATAAACTTTTGTAAATTCATACAAAATGAAAAATCCGAAGCAAATTTTTAACTGTTTCGGATTTTTTGTTTTTCAGCCATTAGCAAGTCTGCTAAAACATTTCCCCGAAACATTAAAATAAAAACAGAATGTCATGCTGAGCTTGTCGAAGCATCTCATTTTAATTGATTAAAAAAATAACACTGAATTTAATTCAGAAAAACATAAAACAATGGACACGAATTTGTTAAACAACTACGTGCTTAAGGCTATAGATGCTTATCCATACGAATTAGAAGAAACTGTAGAAAACCTAAACTACGCTTTGTCTTACGAAAGTAACAACGCTTACGCTTTGTATTTAATGGGACAATTACAAGCAGAACAGTTAGGCGACTATGAAACAGCCAAGCACTATTTTGCAGAAGCTTTAGCTAATAAAATGGATTTTCATAAGGTTTATGATAAATACATTTTAGTATTAATCTGGAACGACGATTATCAAGAAGCTCAAAATTTAATAGACTTTGCGCTAACCGTTAAAGGCATAGATAAAGGCTTAATCTGGTATTATCAAGGTATGCTTTTAGAGTATCAAACAGTATACAAAAAAGCCATAAAAGCATTAAAAACAGCAAAAGCATTTGGTTACAATAGAGATTTTATAAGTCATATAGATAATGAAATATCTAGGATTAAAGACAAAATAAAACCTAAAAAGAAAAAAGCCTCTAAGAAGAAAAAGAGCAAAAAAGACAAGAAAAAGAAGAAGAAAAAATAAATTTTAAACTACGCAAAAATATTGCGCAATAGCGTAAAATATTTGCAGAGTAGATAACAAAAAGTCTTTTGGAATCAGACTTTTAAAGCAGCGCTTCACCAGTCGAAGGAACTGGTGAAGCTTAATAAAAGTTCTTAAACATAACTGAGAGGATAACGATGGTTGGTTTACTCGCTTTGGAAGCGAGAGGTTGTAGGTTCGAATCCTATCTCTCAGACAATTAAAATATCAAGTAAGTCTTGTTAAGTGTTTCTGTATAGCACTATTGTATAAATCCTTGCAGTTTCGCATTAGGTATTTATGTTCAACTTGGCTTGAAGGTTTTTAGGTTATTTGACCAAATAAATAATCCCATCTATGTACACAGGTTCGAATCCTGTCTTCTCTAACGGGAAGTAGCTTAGCGGTTAAGCAATAGATTCAAATTGTAGGTTCGAATCCTACCAAGATCTAACGGTCTTGTGGCGAAATTGGTAAACGCGCTGTATTTAGGTTACAGTTTTGAAAATGGACTTTAATCCATCTTTTTTGATCAAGAAGGTCACTTGTAAAAATAGACCACCAGTGTTGCCATCACGTAAAAAATGGCTCTAAAAACAAAAGCAAAGTATAAGTTGGCTAGCTTATGTAATTTTTACAAAAAGCAGTCTAGACAACACCTTGAAATACTAATGTATTTAAAGTCACTTTGGGTAATCTTTTAAAGATTCATTTTTAAATCAAATCATTGAAATTTTTTCGGTGTAAACATTTAAAAATCATCTACTAAACATTATGTAAAGCGCTATAAAACCGTAGTATTTCCGTAGTAAGAAAGATGGTTAACTTTTATTTTGCTTTAACTAAGAATAGATCATTTTCAGCATAAGCTTGAAAATCCTATTATAAATGTATAACCGTTCTGATATTTAAAAAATAATGCAATCAGAACATAATAATTAGAAATCATGAAGAGAGTAAGAATTCATGCAGGAAACGTAGGTTTAGTATTTAAAAACGGTGATTACAAACGCGTAATTACTAGTGGTACACATTGGTTAGGCTTTAACGAAAGCGTTATAACATACAGCTTAACTACAGCTTTTAATGCGCCTAAAGCATTGGAAATCTTACTAGAAGACCAAGCTTTAGCCAACATGTTACACGTTGTAAATGTAGAAGACAATCAAATTGTTTTAGTTTACACGTACAACAACTTTAAGCAAGTGCTAACCGCTGGTCAATACACCTTTTGGAACACGTTGGTAGACTATAAATTTGTTACTGTAGATTTAAGTAAAATCGAAATCACAGAAAACATCAGCAAGTCATTATACACCAATATGCAATTAAGACAATACATACGCGCTTTCGAAGTAGCAGCATACGAAAAAGCCATTATGATTGTAGACGATAAGTTCGATAAAATCTTAGATCACGGTACATACCACTTCTGGAGAAACAATCAAACTATAAAAATCGCAAAAGCAGATTTACGTCAGTTACAATTAGAAGTGTCAGGTCAAGAGTTGTTAACCAAAGACAAAGCAGCGGTACGTATTAACTTTTACGCACAGTACAAAGTAATCGATATCGAAACGGCATTAATGCAAAATAAAGATTACGAAAAACAATTGTACACAAGCTTGCAATTAGCCTTAAGAGCATACGTTGGCGCTTACACCTTAGACGAATTGTTAGAGCAAAAAGACCAAATAGCAAAAGCAGTTCTAGAAGACGTAAAAGCGCAAGCCAGCAAGTTAGGCGTAAACGTATTACATGCCGGTATGCGCGATGTAATTTTACCAGGCGACATGAAAGACATCATGAACCAAGTATTAATTGCACAGAAAAAAGCGCAAGCCAACGTAATTACAAGACGCGAAGAAACCGCATCGACACGTAGCTTGTTAAATACCGCAAAATTAATGGAAGACAACAGCATGTTGTTCAAATTAAAAGAAATGGAATACGTAGAAAAAATAGCCGATAAAATTGGCGAAATCACTGTAGCCGGAAACGGAAACGTGATCGAGCAATTAAAAGATATTTTTTCGGTAAACAAGTAATTTTTTGGGCGTAACCACGCTTTTAGTGGCGTGGTCGCGCTTTACGTTATATCTTTTGCAAGCAAAAGGATGCCACTTCAATCGCTTACGCGGGCTAAACCAATAAGCATTTTGTTAAATAAAAAAATACAAAAACGCAAAAACATTGCGTAATACACTATAATATTTGTAATGTCATTCAGAGCGACAGCGAAGAATCTCGTTAAATTGAAAGATAAAAGAAAAAAACATTATCACCAACGTGGGAAATAAAACAATGGAAACAAACACAAAAATAACCGGAAAAGACTTAATCAATTTAGGTTACAGACAAGGCAAATGGATGCAAGAAGCATTGATTTACATCAACGAAAACCAATTACAAGGCAATGCTTTACAAAGTTATTTAGAGCAATACAAGTTACCAGATCCATTACCACTACATAGTAAACCTTTAGACTTTTCAATTAACATAAAAGCAGAAAACGAGTTAGAAGAAGATAACGTTTCTAAAGTCATTAACTCGATGCAAACCTTAATGAAAACACCAACATTAGTCAATGGTGCTATTATGCCAGATGCTTGCCCAACGGGACCAGACGGAACCATTCCTGTTGGCGGCGTTGCAGTAGCTAAAAATGCTATTCATCCAGGTATGCATAGTGCAGATATTTGTTGTTCGGTCATGCTAACAGACTTTGGAAAAGTCAACCCAAAAGACGTGCTAAACGCAGCACATGCTAATACACATTTTGGTCCTGGCGGACGCGATAGAAATACGCAATTTAGATTTCCGAAAGAACTATTAGAAGCTTTTGAAAACAATTATTTCTTAAAAGACCAACAAATGATCCAAGCCGCAAGAGCTCATTTAGGAACTCAAGGCGATGGTAACCATTTCTTGTTTGTTGGTACCTCTAAAAAAACAGGAAACACTATGTTGGTAACGCATCACGGATCACGTGGTCCTGGTGCTAGATTGTATACAAAAGGTATGAAAATAGCCGAACGTTTTAGAAAAATATTATCACCAGAAACGTTAAAACAAAACGCATGGATTCCTTTTGATACAAAAGAAGGTCAAGGCTATTGGCAAGCTTTACAGACCATAAGACAATGGACAAAAACCAATCATGAGGTGATTCATAATTCGGTTGCAGAAAGTTTAGAAATTGCTATTGAAAACCGTTACTGGAACGAGCATAACTTTGTATTTAAAGATGGCGATTTATTTTACCATGCGAAAGGCGCAACACCTTTAGATGCTAAGTTTATGCCAGATATTACAGGTCCAAGATTAATACCTTTAAATATGTCTGAGCCTGTATTAATTGTTGATGGTGCCACTACCAAAACCAATTTAGGTTTTGCGCCACATGGTGCTGGTAGAAACGTAAGCCGTACACAACATAGAAAGAGCAAAACGGGAAGCATTATGCAAATTTTTAAGGAAGAAACACGCGGATTAGATGTTAGGTTTTTCTCTAAAGAAATTGATATTACCGAATTACCAAGCGCTTATAAAAATGCTCAAACCGTTAGAAACCAAATGGAGGAATTCGGTTTAGGAAATGTCATTGATGAGGTACTACCTTACGGTTGTATTATGGCAGGCGATTGGCAAAAAAATGCACCTTGGCGTGTAAAAAGAGAGAAAAGAAGAAGAAATAAATCTTAGAAAGGAAAAAAGTGGACTAACATATGGTGGTCTGCTTTTTTAATTATAAAATCTCTGTAATTTCAAAAGACATATTTCTGAAAGTTACTTTATCACCAACCGATTTTCCGAGAAGTAATTGACCAATTGGTGTATTTGCCGAAATAGCGTAAAAAACTTCACTTTCAACTTTAATTTCACCAGCACTAATGCTAATAAAGTAATTAGATGTTGTAGTGAAAACAACACTACCTAAACCAATGTTTTTAGAGGTTAATTCGGTGTTAATTTTAGACAGAATTTGTTTCGTTTTTTCAATTTCAGCTAATTGGTGTCCTGCTTTTTCCCGTTCTAATTGCAACATGGCGCGTCCTGTTTCGTGCTTATCTCCTGCACTACTCTTTGTTTCACTTTGCAGACTTTGTTTTATATCTTCAATAACCGCCAAAACACTCTGTAAACGCGTCTCTAAACTTTGATTACAAAGCTGTAATAATTGGGTTTTAATGTTTTGGGTTTTCATCGTTTTTCTTAGGAAATTTTAATGGTCCGTAAAAACCCATTTGTTTGATAATCCATTGTTTTCTTGCCGAAATATAACTGGTTGCAGGTTGTGCTTTATAGCGTCTTGGGTTTGGCAAAATTGCAGCTATTGCAGCCGATTGATTGATATTTAATCTTTTTGCCGAAGTCCCAAACCAATGTTGTGACGCTGCTTGTGCGCCGTAAACGCCATTACCCATTTCTATACTGTTAAGATACACTTCCAAAATACGCTCTTTAGACCATAATTTTTCTATTAAAAACGTAAAATAAGTTTCTAGACCTTTACGTAACCAATTTCTGTTTGGCCATAAAAATACATTTTTTGCGGTTTGTTGGCTTATGGTACTTGCACCTTTTATGCGTTTTGATTTTTTATTATTTTGGTAAGCCTTTTCAATCGCTTCCATATCAAAACCATTATGGTTTACAAATTTTTGATCTTCACTACAAATTACAGCTTTTTGTAGGTGAATTGAAATATCTTCAATATCTACCCAATTATGTTTAAATGTTGAAGATTTCTCTGTATTTTCAAAAGAACGAATAACCATTAACGGTGTATAATATATTGGTATATAACGATAAATCACAACCCATAATACAGTTAAAATTACAAACCAAACACAACATTTTAGTAAAAACCGAAAGACTCTTTTCATTGCTTAATTTAGGGTTAAATCTGCTAATTCTTTACCTATTAAACTTCCAATTGCTATGCCCATTCCACCAAGTCTAACACCACAAAACACATTATTAGAAACCTGTTTTACTATAGTGTTTTTTTGTTTACCAACACCCATAATACCAGACCAACGGTGATCAATTTCAAAGTTAGTTTCGGGTAAAATCGTGGTTTTTAAAAGTGCTTCTAATTTATTTTGAATGAGTTTTGTTTGCGCAAATACGGTAGTTTCTTCTGTTTTAAAATCAAGATTTCTCCCACCTCCAAAAAGGATGCGATTATCAATATTTCTAAAATAATAATAGCCTTGATCTAAATGAAATGTGCCTTTTATGTATAAATCTTTTATCGGTTTTGTAATTAATACTTGCGCTCGTGCTGGTTTTACATTTTGAATGTTTAATTGTGAAGCAAAACCGTTGGTAGCTATCAATAATTTTGAGGTTAAAAACTCGAATTGATTTGTCTTTACTTTAACTGATTCTTGATTTTCTGAAAAGCTTTGAACTGTTATATTATTTAAAATTTTTATGCCTTTAGATTGTACTTTTTGAAGAAGTGCTTCCATCATTTTCCCGGTGTCTATTTGACCTTCAAAAGCAT
Source organism: Mesoflavibacter sp. (assembly GCF_964226795.1). Taxonomy (NCBI): domain Bacteria; kingdom Pseudomonadati; phylum Bacteroidota; class Flavobacteriia; order Flavobacteriales; family Flavobacteriaceae; genus Mesoflavibacter; species Mesoflavibacter sp. The sequence goes on along the minus strand of NZ_CAXQQP010000008.1, from coordinate 280,747 downwards.
TAAATATGTATTGCTTTTTTATGTTCTTAAAATTGAATATATTGTCTTTTATGCTAAACACTTCTGCATTAAATATTGGCTTTAGCAGCTTATTGATATAATCTTTTTTTGATAGGCAATTTTCAAATAGATTGTCATTTTCTGTAAACAGCTCGTAACCACCAAAAGCTTGATAATTAATGGTTTGATCTCCTAAGGTTTGTCGTAATAATTTTAAGCCTTTTATACGTTTGTTTATTAATTGTAGAACTTCTGCTTCAGTATGTGTATTTAAATCGTCTAAAATTTCGCTTAAGCTACCAAAGCATGCAAATCCTGCATTTTTAGTACTAGCACCATTTGGTAATACTCCTTTTTCAAGGATTAAAATATTTGCTTTAGGATATGTTTTTTTTAATTGTAATGCACAATTTAAACCTACAATACCACTGCCAATAATAGTAAAGTCTATGTTGGTTAACCATGATTTTATTTCCCAATAGCTAAAGTTCACAAAAAAATAAGTAAAAGATTAAGTGATGTAAATGTACTTAATTTTTAGTACTGTTGTTGGCTTTGTGTTAAGGATAGTAGTGGCATCCTTTTTTGAAGTATGAAAAAAAGATATAACGAATAGCCTGACCGTTTGTTGACTTAACAACAAAGGGTAACACCATAAAAAAACTCCGAAATTACTTTCGGAGTTTTATTTTTTTAATCTTCTTTTGGTTTTTCCATTTTGAAATCTTCCATAAATTTAGTGGTATAGTTACCTGATAGGTAATCTGGATGGTCCATTAATTGTCTATGGAATGGAATTGTGGTTTTGATACCTTCTATTACAAACTCGTCTAATGCACGTTTCATTTTATTAATTGCCTCTTCACGTGTTTGTGCAGTGGTAATTAATTTTGCAATCATAGAATCGTAGTTTGGCGGTATACTATAACCTGCATAAACGTGTGTATCTAAACGTACACCATGTCCTCCTGGCGCATGAAGTGTTGTGATTTTTCCTGGTGAAGGTCTAAAATCATTATAAGGGTCTTCTGCGTTTATACGGCACTCTATTGAGTGTAAATTAGGCGTATAGTTTTTACCTGAAATTGGTACTCCTGCAGCAACTAATATTTGCTCTCGGATTAAATCAAAATCTATTACTTGTTCTGTTATTGGATGTTCTACTTGTATACGCGTATTCATCTCCATAAAGTAGAAGTTTCTGTGCTTGTCTACAAGAAACTCTACAGTTCCTGCACCTTCGTAGCTAATGTATTCTGCAGCTTTTACAGCAGCTTTACCCATTTTATCTCTTAACTCGTCGGTCATGAATGGCGAAGGTACTTCTTCTGTTAACTTTTGGTGACGACGTTGTACAGAACAGTCTCTTTCTGATAAGTGACATGCTTTACCTGTACTATCTCCTACTACTTGGATTTCGATATGTCTTGGTTCTTCGATAAGTTTTTCCATATACATATCGTCGTTTCCAAATGCAGCTTTAGATTCTTGTCTAGCCGAATCCCAAGCGTCTTTTAGGTCTTCTTCTTTCCAAACGGCACGCATACCTTTTCCTCCTCCACCTGCAGAAGCTTTAAGCATAACAGGATAACCTGTTTCTTTTGCTATTTTTTTACAGTCTTCAAAAGTTTCGATAACACCATCACTACCTGGTACACAAGGTACTCCTGCTGCTTTCATTGTTGCTTTTGCAGAAGCTTTGTCTCCCATTTTATTAATCATCTCTTCTGAAGCACCGATAAATTTAATATCGTGTTCTTCACAGATTTTAGAAAATTTTGCGTTTTCTGAAAGGAAACCGTATCCTGGATGTATAGCGTCTGCATTTGTTATTTCTGCAGCTGCAATAATGTTTGACATTTTTAGATAAGACTCGCTACTTGGTGCTGGACCAATACAAACAGCCTCATCAGCAAATTTTACATGTAAACTGTCTTCGTCTGCTTTAGAGTATACAGCTACTGTTTTTATGCCCATTTCTTTACAGGTTCTAATAACACGCAGTGCTATTTCACCTCTATTGGCAACTAATATTTTTTTAAACATCTTTATTGAATTAGATAATTAGACAATAGGATTATTGATAGTTCAAATTTTTAAGATGAAACTTGAACAGATCTAATAATCTAAATTAAGATGGGTCTACTAAGAAAAGTGGTTGATCAAACTCTACAGGAGAAGCATCATCTACTAATATTTTAACGATTTTACCTGACACTTCAGATTCTATTTCGTTAAATAACTTCATAGCTTCGATAATACATAATACGTCTCCTTCTGCTATAGATTGACCTACTTCTACAAATAATGGTTTATCCGGAGATGGTTTTCTATAGAATGTACCTATTATTGGAGATTTTATAGTTATATATTTAGAGTCTTCTGCTGGTGCAGCTGGTGCTTCTGTAGCAACTGGTGCAGGTGCTGCAGCTGGTGCTGGTTGCATTGGCTGTACAGGCATTTGTGCTTGCATTGGCACTTGTTGTACAATTGTAGTTTCTGTATCTGATCCAGTTTTGATTGTTATTTTAACATCATCTGTTTCTAATTTAACCTCACTTGCGCCAGATTTTGCTACAAATTTAATTAAGTTTTGAATGTCTTTTAAATCCATAATTATTAAGTTATTAATTTAAGTTTTAGTTAGTTTAAGAGTTATAAGCCCATTTTAAATAAATTGAGCCCCATGTAAATCCGCCTCCAAAAGCGGCAAAAATTAAGTTATCTCCTTTTTTTAACTTTTTTTCAAAGTCGTATAGTAATAATGGTAATGTTGCTGATGTAGTGTTACCGTATCTGTAGATATTTTTTAGCACTTTGCTTTCATCAAGATTCATTCTATTTGCTGTTGCATCAATAATACGTAAGTTAGCTTGATGTGGTACTAACCATGAAACATCTTCATGGGATAGGTTATTACGCTGCATAATTTTTTCGCAAACGTCTGCCATATTTGCTACAGCAAATTTAAATACTGTACGTCCTTCTTGGTGTACAAAATGTTGTTTATTATCTAGTGTTTCTTGAGAGGTAGGTAATATAGATCCTCCTGCTTCAATTTTTAAGAATTCTCTTCCGGTACCATCACTTCTTAGGTATTCATCTTGAAACCCTAGACCTTCTTCGTTTGGTTCTAATAGAACAGCTCCTGCTCCATCTCCAAAAATGATACATGTAGCACGATCTGTATAATCTATTATAGAAGACATTTTATCTGCTCCTATTAATAATACTTTTTTGTATCGTCCTGACTCTATGTAACTTGTTGCTGTAGATAAACCATAAAGAAAACTAGAGCATGCTGCTTGTAAATCGTATGCAAAAGCATTTGTTGCGCCTATCTGTGTGGCAGTATATACTGCTGTAGATGCAACTGGCATATCTGGCGTAGCTGTTGCTACGATAACTAAGTCTATTTCTTTTGGGTCTAGGTTTCTTTTTTCTAGTAAGTCTTGTGCAGCTTTTATTGCAAGGTAAGAGGTACCTTCGCCTTCTTTTTTAAGAATTCTACGTTCTTTAATTCCTGTTCTTGTGGTAATCCATTCGTCGTTTGTATCTACCATAGTCTCTAAGACTTTGTTTGATAATACAAACTCTGGTACATAAGCACCAACAGCAGTTATTGCAGCAGTAATCTTGCTCATATTTTTATATAATTTGGTCATTAAAAGACCCAAAACGGGGCAAAAATGACATAAATTAAGCTAAATTAGTCATTTTTGAACTAATTTGACGCAAAGTAAAACGTTTTTAACGTAAAGAAAAGCGTTTCATAAAAAAAACGCTCACAAGTGAGCGTTTCTTATATGCGTGCATAATAAATTATGCTACGTTTTCTTCTACTGAGTTGTCTATTAATACTTGACCTCTGTAATATAATTTTCCTTCACTCCAGTGAGCTCTGTGATATAAGTGAGCTTCACCTGTTGTTGGGCAAGTTGCAATTTGTGGCGCAGTTGCTTTGTAATGCGTTCTTCTATTATCTCTTCTAGTTTTCGAGATTTTTCTCTTAGGATGTGCCATTTTATATTATTATTTATCCGTTAATAGTTTTTTTAATGTATTCCAACGAGGATCAATCTCGTCTTCTTTTTCTTTTTTATCTTTTAATTTTGGACTTAATTCTTCTAACTTTTTGAGTATTTCTGAGTCTAATGTTCCATCTTCTACTCCTGGATGTACTAGTTTACTTGGTATTGCTAGCACAATAGTTTCATAAATGTATTGTTGTATGTTTACTTCATACTCACCATGTGGCACTATTAATATATCAATGTTTTCATCGTTATATTCTTCTCCAAATTTTACAACTAAATCAAATGTGTTTGATATTTGTTGGTCATAAGGTTCGTTAGTTACATCACAGTTAACGTTTACATCTCCTGAAACTTCAAAATGAAATTCTAATAAAGTAGATTTTTTATTTAAAGTAACATCTACATTTATATTACTAGAGTTAAACTCTTCATAGTCAAAATGATCAAAGAACGTTTGGTCTATTTTATAATCAAAATGATGTTTTCCTTCTTTTAAACCTACAAACTGTATTGTAAATTCTTTTAATTGCTTCATTCTCACATCTATTTTGAGCCTGCAAATATACAAAAATCTTCTTATTTATAAAGACTTATAAACATTTTTTTGTTTATATCTTTTTTTTAGAGAAAGGTAGAGGATTTTTACTTATTTCTGCGTACTCATTTCTGTTATTAAAAATTTTTATTGCCGTAAAAATAGCTTCTTTAAAAGACCCAATATCTGCTTGTCCTTTTCCTGCTATTTCAAAAGCAGTTCCATGATCTGGAGATGTCCTTACCTTGTTTAATCCTGCTGTATAATTAACACCTTGACCAAACGAAAGCGTTTTAAATGGTATCAAACCTTGATCATGATATGATGCTATTATTGCATCAAAATTTTGGTAATTGTTGGAACCAAAAAAACTATCTGCAGCGTATGGTCCAAAGACTAACTTACCTTTTTCTTTAATTTTCTTTAATGCTGGTCGTAAAATTTTATCATCTTCATTACCTATAACTCCATTATCTCCTGTATGTGGATTAATACCTAATACAGCAATTTTTGGTTTATTAATTTTAAAATCCTTAATTAAAGAATCGTGTACTGTATTTATTTTATCTTCAATTAGTTTTGTTGTTATATGTTTAGATACATCTTTAACAGGTACATGATCTGTTAACAATCCTACTCTTAATCCTCCATTGACCATAAACATAAGACTGTTACCTTCTAGCTCTTGATTAAGATAGTCTGTATGTCCAGGAAATTTAAAAGTATCTGATTGTATACTACTTTTATTTATTGGTGCTGTTACAAGCACATCTATTTCGTCACTTTTTAAAGCTTTAGTAGCTTTTTGTAAAGATTTTATAGCATATTCTCCTATGGTTTTATCTTCTTTTCCAAAGGATATGTTAACATTTTCTTTCCAACAATTAAGCACATTAACTTTACCTATCACTGCTTGATTAATATGATTAATGCCATTAAGGTTTATATCAATTTTGTAATGTTTTTTTACAAAACTCATTGTTTTAATTGAAGCAAAAATTATTGGAGTACAAAAATCTAACATTCTTGAATCTTCAAATATCTTAAGAACGATTTCTGAACCAATCCCGTTTAAATCTCCAATTGAAATTCCTACTTTAATATTTTCTTCTTTCTTCATTAATAAAACTAACTATTGTTTGTAATTTTACCTGCAACAAATTTAACCAAATAATAACGATTACGTTTATGTTTACAGGAATTATTGAAACACTTGGTAAAGTAACCAATCTTGTTACTGAAAAAGATAATTTACATATTACTATTGAAAGCGAAATTACTCATGAGCTAAAAATAGATCAAAGTGTTGCCCATAATGGCGTTTGCTTGACTGTTGTTGCTATTGACAATAACCAGTATACTGTAACAGCCATAAAAGAAACACTTGATAAAACAAATATCGGTAATTTAATTGTTGATAGTACCGTAAACCTTGAGCGCGCAATGAAATTAGGTGAAAGACTTGATGGACATATCGTGCAAGGTCATGTAGATCAAACAGCAACTTGTATTGATGTAAAGGAAACTGAAGGCAGTTGGTTATTTACTTTTGAATATGACCCAAAATTAAATAATGTAACTATTGAAAAAGGATCTATAACTGTAAACGGTGTAAGTCTAACAGTTGTAAACTCTCAAAAAAACAGATTTAGTGTAGCAATTATACCTTACACTTTTGCACATACAAATTTTAAAACTTTTAAAGTTGGAACTGTAGTAAACTTAGAATTTGATGTAATAGGAAAATATGTAAAACGCTTAACCGAACTAAGCGCTTAAGCTTTGTTTGTGTTTTATAACCTTATACACACCATAAATAAGAGCAGCAACAATTAAAAACACAATACCATTATCTACTGGTAAACCAGGTGGCGGTGGTAATGGTGGTGGCGGTGGTGGCGGTGTTTGCGCCTGAGCCAAAATTAGGTTAAAAAACATAAATAACATTAGGGCTATTATTTTTTTATTGAACTTGAGAGAAATTCGGTTGTAAATGTATGAAAAAAAGACTGCTAACAAAATTTTTTAAACAGTTTTTACTTAAAATTTATCTTTCAAGTGCAAATTTTATCGTTAAAATACATATTTAACGATATGATAACGTCCTTTTTATTTAAATACTTTTATCAAAAATATTTAAAACGAAAATAAAAAAAGCTTCACAAAACTGTGAAGCTTTTCAATTTCTAGAAGTGGTCCCACCTGGGCTCGAACCAGGGACTTTCTGATTATGAGTCAGATACTCTAACCAACTGAGTTATAGGACCCGAAATTGGAGTGCAATATTACTACTATTTTTAAAATACTGCAAACCTTTTTTAAATTACTTGATATCTTGACAAAGTTCTATTAAAACTCCGTTAGTTGTTTTTGGGTGTAAAAATGCTACTAACTTATTGTCTGCGCCTTTTTTAGGTGTTTCATTTAAAACTGTAAAACCTTCTTCTTTTAAACGCTTAATTTCTTTTTCAATATCATTAACCGCAAAAGCAATATGATGTATTCCTTCACCTTTTTTTTCTATAAACTTTGCAATTGGGCTATCTGGTTTTGTTGCTTCTAAAAGTTCTATTTTGTTTGGTCCAACTTCAAAAAAAGATGTGCTAACGCCTTCACTTTCTACAGCTTCAACTTTATAATGTGGTTTACCAAATAGTTTTGCAAAAAGTTTGCTAGAATCCTCTAAACTCTTAACTGCTATACCAATATGTTCAATTTTTTCCATTTTTTAACGTATTTTAGATCTAATATTTGCTTAAATATGTCTTAAAAGTAATATATTCTTGTAATAACAACTATTTTTGTAGCATGGAAGAAAGTCAAAGACAAAAAAAAATAGCTTCGGTACTTCAACGAGATTTGGTAGATGTACTACAAGGTGCTGCTACTAAAGGCGGATTAAGAGGTGTAATTATATCGGTATCTAAAGTAAAAGTAACTGCAGATTTAACAGATGCTAAAGTATATTTAAGTATTTTTCCTAACGATAAAGGAAAAGAGTTGCTTGAAGGTATTAAAGCAAACACGCCTTTTATAAGACACGAAATTGCGCAACGTACTAAAAATCAATTACGTCGTATGCCACAACTAATGTTTTATATAGACGACTCTTTAGAATATATTGACAAAATTGAAAAGTCTTTAAAAGGAGAGGATAATCCTATTGAAAACCCAGATTTATTAGGCAAACGAAAAAAATCTTAGTTGAATTTTCCGCTGTACATAGTTAAACGTTATTTACGTTCTAAAAGCAGTAATAATGCTATAAACTTTATAACCATTATTGCAATGGTTGGTATCGTATTAGGATCTGCTTCTTTATTTATTGTACTTTCTGGTTTTGCTGGTTTACGTGAGTTTACTTTAGAATTTACCTCTATAATCGATCCTGATTTAAAAGCAGAAACTACCGTAGGAAAATCGTTTACACTGTCTCAACAACAAGCTAAAGATTTAAAGAATATTAAAGGTATTGCTAGTTTTTCAAAAATTATTGAAGAACGTGTTATCGCTACTTTTGATGGCAATAATCATCCTGCTTACATAAAAGGTGTTGATCAAAATTTTAGTGAAGTTACTAAAATAGAATCTGTTATTCCTATTGGTGGTTGGATTTATCCAGAAACACCACAATCTGTTGTTGGCTGGACCATTTCTACACATTTAAATGTTGGCGCTAACGACTACGGAAAAAGTATGACGCTTTCTGTACCAAAACCAGGAAAAGGTCAAATTACATCTCAAAATCAAGCTATAAACCAAGTAAAAGTAGTTAATGTTGGTATTTATGATATTAATGAAGAAATAAATAATAAATACATTTTTACATCTTTAGAAACAGCAAAGCAGTTATTAAACTACAACGATAACCAAATTACATGCATTGAGTTTAAACTGAATGAAAATGCAGATGAAGACACTATAAAAAATAAAATAGCTTCTGTTTTAGGACCTAATATTTTGGTGAAAAACAAAGACCAATTAAATGATGCTATTTATAAGATGTTAAATACTGAAAATCTGGCGGTTTATCTTATTTTCACTTTAGTTTTAATCATTGCGCTTTTCAATATTATTGGCACCATTATAATGGCTATTTTAGATAAGAAAAAGACACTAAACACTTTATATAACTTAGGTGCAAGCGTAAAAGATATTAGAAAAATATTTTTATATCAAGGTATATTAATGACATTAATTGGCGGTATCATTGGACTAATTATTGGTTACACATTAGTGCAATTACAATTATCTTTTAAACTAATTATGATAACGCCAGTTTTACCTTACCCTGTTGCTTTACAATTTAAAAACTTTGTTATTGTAATGCTAACCCTAACAGTTTTAGGCGTCATAGCTTCTAAGATTGCTGCATCTAGAATAAATAGAAATTTAGTAAAAACAGGTTAGATTACTCAGTAAACACATAATCACTAAACTGTTCTTCTACTTCATCAAAAGCTGCAAAAACATCAACAGAATGATCACTAGTTACCATTTTTGTTCTGTATTCTTTAAAGTGAGGAATACCTTTAAAGTAATTGGTGTAATGACGTCTGGTTTCTAAAACACCTAAAGTTTCGCCTTTCCAATCTATAGCCATTTGCAAGTGTCTTCTTGCCGCATCAACACGCTCTTGCATAGTTATTGGTCGGTAATGTTCTCCTGTTTCAAAAAAGTGTTTTACTTGTTTAAAAAACCACGGATTACCAATTGTAGCACGACCAATCATACAACCGTCTAAACCGTATTGGTCACGCATTTCCATTGCGCGTTCTGGTGTATTTACATCTCCGTTTCCAAATACAGGAATATGCATACGTGGATTATTTTTTACCTCAGCAATTGGCTTCCAATCTGCGTTACCTTTATACATTTGCGCACGTGTACGACCATGAATCGCTATTGCTTTACAACCAACGTCTTGTAAGCGTTCTGCAACTTCAACAATTCTAATAGAATCATGATCCCAACCTAGTCTTGTCTTTACGGTAATAGGTATATTGGTACGCTTAACCATTTCGGCAGTTAATTGTTCCATTAAACAAATATCTTTTAAGATACCTGCGCCAGCACCTTTACTAACTACTTTTTTTACTGGACAACCAAAGTTAATATCGATGATATCTGGTTTAGACTCAGAAACAATATCTATGGTTTGTAACATACTATCCATATTAGCTCCAAAAATTTGAATACCAACAGGACGTTCTTTTTCGTAAATATCTAACTTAATAACGCTTTTAGCTGCGTTACGTATTAAACCTTCGCTAGACACAAACTCTGTATACACCACATCTGCACCTTGCTCTTTACATAATTTTCTAAAAGGCGGATCGCTTACGTCTTCCATTGGAGCTAACAACAACGGAAATTCTGGAAGTTCTATATTACCTATTTTTACCACGTTACAATTTTTTGGCAAAATTACATCTTTTTAAATAATTGTAAGACAAAGAAGATTAAACTATATTTATAGAAATTAGTTTCTAAATGAAAAAACTCATCATTATTTTTTGCGTTATCTTTTTTAGCTGTGGTACACAGAATAGCCAGATAAAATTAAAAACTATAAGACACAGTCATTTTAAGATACAATATCCTAATACATGGGTTAGGTTTGGAGGTGTTGGTCACATTAATTTGACTCCAAAAAAATTAAAAGATCTAAACCCCGAAGATGAATTGAATAACATCTCTGTAAATAAAAACCCTTTCTATATTGAAAAATTTAATGGCGTAGAAAATACTTTAAACGAACATGGTAGAACCCTAAGACCAAGAGAAATTAATAAAGAATATGTACTAACTAAATTACCAGAAGGTTCTAAATATATCTATAAAATTGAATCTACTATTGAGCGACAATCTTTTAAAGAAAAATTTAAACGATTAGAGTTTTTTTATGTTAGAGACTCTAAATTAGATTATATAGCGTTTCAAATGGAAGAAAAATTATTTGATAAATATTTTGATGATGCCATGTTAATTATAAACTCTTTTGAGCCTAAATAAAAAAGACCATATAACTATATGTTACACGGTCTTTTTATATTAAAAACGTTTTAATTAGTTAAGATTGTTTTCTTACTCTAATCGGTCTCTTTCTTTCTTATCTTTGGTACGTTCGTTAGTCTGTAAACTTGTATTACCAAATTTATAACTAAAACCTAACTTAACATATCTGTTATCTTGGTTATGGAAGTTATAATTGTCTTGTCTACCATATTTAGTGCGTACAGTAAAATCTTGCTTATTAAATAAATCTGCAAAAGCTAAAGACAATGTTGCTTTATCCTTAAATAACTTTTTACTAATAGACAAATCTGATATTAAACGACCATCTACTGTTTGAAACCCTTGTAAATTTTTACTTGTGTAAATAACTGTAAAATTAGCAGATAGGCTTTTGTCTTTTAAAAATGAAAAATCATTACTAAGCACAGAGTAGTTGCTCCATTGATCTTGTTTAACTATTTGATTGTCTAAAAAAGCTTCTTCTTGTATGTTATAAAAAGATGTTACAAAATAAACAGACCAGCTATTTGAAACATCAAAATATGTTATAAAATCTAAACCAAAATCTGTTGCATTACCAATATTGGTTGGTTGATAGATTAAAATGTTGTTAGTATTGTCTTGAATTGGAATTTCATGTATTTGATCTGATATGTCTTTGTAGTAAAATTCAAAAGTATATCTGCTTTTTATAGATGTTCCTAAAACAAATTTGTTGGTAAATGTTGGTTGTAAAAAAGGGTTACCTGTTGCTATTGTGTTATCGTTTAAAAAGAAATTAAACGGATTTAAATCTTGATAATCTGGTCTGTTAATACTACGTTTATAATTAGTGTATAGATTTATATTTTCTGAAGTTTGCCAACTTAAATTAAGTGTAGGAAACCATTCTAAATAATCTTGGTTGTTTAATCCGTTTGTGCTTATAGATTGACCTTCAATATCTGTTTGCTCTACTCTTAATCCTCCTGAAAAACTCCATTTTTCCCAATCTATTTGATAGTCTAAATATGCAGCAAAAATAGACTCGTCGTAATGATAGGTATCAGAATTTTGATTGTTAAATGTTGTATTTCCTGTATTTGGATCTATATCAAACTGACTAATATCACTGTCTGTATTAATTACAGACGTTTTTATTCCTGTAGACAAAGAAGAGTTATCACTTAATGCCGTATTGTAATCTATTTGTGATGTTATAATATCTGTAGTTTGATTATTATCTGTTGTAAAAGCAGTGTCAAAATTAGAGTTACTATTAACAAAATAATACTGAGATTCTACTTGCTGGTGTCTCTCATAATCATATTTAGTCATATGTACATTAATAGCTAAAGAACTTTCATTTTTAAATTTTTGAACAAAATCTAAATCTACTCCAAGATTATATTTATCATCACTAGAATTATTATTTACATTAAAATTATAATTATTTGTTCCTTGTAAATCATTTACTGTTGTATTTCCTCTTGTCAAATAATCAAAATAAGGTAAATACAAAAAGTTAGATGTTAGACTAAGCGTACTTCTTTCACTTAAAAAATAGTCAAAATTTAAATTTGCATTGTGTGTTTTTGAAGTTGTATTTCTATTTAAAGTAGAATACCAATTTTCTGAAATAGCGTTGTTATTATCTAAATAGTTTATTTCGTTAATATTATCTCTGTTAATCTTACTTTGGTTATAGTTGTAGTTAAGGTTAATGTTAACTTTATTGGTTTTGTAAAACTGATTGATTCCTGCATTATACCTAGGAAAAACACCTTGCGTGTAATTAGAAAACACATTACCTCTGTAACCTGTTATTAAGTTTTTAGTCATTACTATATCTAAAACAACTCCGCTTTCTGCATCATACTTAGCAGAAGGATTGGTAATAACCTCTACTTTTTGAATGCTATTTGCAGAAGAGTTTTCTAACAACTGTGTTACTTCTGATGCAGATAGTTGCACTTTTCTGCCATTAATAAATACTGTAGGAGTACTGTTTTTAACAGAAATATTTCCGCCTAAAACCAAAACACCTGGTGTGCTTCGTAAGACGTCTAACATTGTACCTTCTACTAAAGAAGTATTTGCAACATTAAAAATTAATCTATCTGCTTCCTTTTTAAGGGTTGGTTTATTAGCTGTAACAACAACTTCTTCTAAATTTTCTGTGCTATCTTTTAAAATAATATTTTTAACAGATGTCGTGTTAGCTATAGTTAAATTTTCAGTATAACTTGCAAAACCTAAAAAAGAAGCTTGCAAAATATAAGTTTTAAAGTCTAATCCTGTAATAATAAACTTTCCAGACTCATCTGTACTTGCTCCTTTTACTATAGAATTATCTGATGCATCTGTAACTAAAACGTTAACAAAAGATAGTGGTTGGTTATTTTGATCTACTACTTGACCAGTAATGGTCGCTTCTTGCCCAATAGCATAAAAAGACAGTAAATAGAATAAAATATTGGCTAAGTATTTCATTTAAAAATTAATAGGTCGTGCAAGATAATAATTGTTAATTACTTTTCCTTGTGGGAAAAACCGCAATTTTCAATCATTTACCTTATTAATAAATATATTTAAATCCTTAATAATTACATTATATTTGCAACATCTTTTTTAATGAAGATATTTGGACTATGAAGAACATTAGAAACTTTTGCATTATTGCACATATTGACCACGGTAAAAGTACACTTGCAGATAGGTTACTTGATTACACTGGTTCTGTTACCGAACGCGAAAAACAAGATCAGCTTTTGGATAGTATGGATTTAGAACGTGAACGTGGTATTACAATAAAATCTCACGCCATTCAAATGGATTTTATTCATGAAGGTGAACATTATGTACTTAACCTTATTGATACTCCTGGTCACGTAGATTTTTCTTATGAAGTTTCTCGTTCTATCGCTGCTTGCGAAGGTGCTTTACTAATCGTAGACGCAGCACAAAGTATACAAGCTCAAACTATTTCTAACCTATACTTAGCGTTAGAAAATGACTTAGAAATTATACCTGTTTTAAATAAAGTAGATCTACCAAGTGCTAATCCAGAAGAGGTTACCGATGATATTGTAGATTTATTAGGTTGTGACCCAGAAGAAGTAATTCACGCTAGCGGAAAAACAGGTTTTGGTGTAGACAATATTTTAAAAGCAATTATAGAGCGTATTCCTGCACCAAAAGGTAACGAAGATGAGCCTTTACAAGCCTTAATTTTTGACTCGGTTTACAACCCTTTTAGAGGTGTAGAAACTTACTTTAGAGTTATTAATGGTTCTATTAAAAAGAACCAACAAATTAAGTTTATCGCTACAGGAAAAACTTACGGTGCTGATGAGGTTGGTACATTAAAACTAAAACAGTTACCAAAAAAAGAAATAAAAGCTGGAGATGTTGGTTACGTCATTACCGGTATTAAAGAAGCTAAAGAAGTAAAAGTAGGAGATACCATTACCGATGCTGCTAACCCAACTAAAAATGCAATTGGCGGTTTTGAGGACGTAAAACCAATGGTATTTGCAGGTATTTATCCTGTAGATACTGAAGATTATGAAGAGCTTCGTGCCTCTATGGAAAAACTGCAGCTTAACGATGCATCATTAGTATTTCAACCAGAAAGCTCGGCTGCATTAGGGTTTGGTTTCCGTTGTGGATTTTTAGGAATGTTACACATGGAAATTATCCAAGAACGTCTGGAACGTGAGTTTAACATGACTGTTATTACAACCGTACCAAACGTTAGTTATCATGCGTTTACAAATAAAAATCCAGATGAAATTATTATTGTTAATAACCCATCAGATTTACCAGAACCTTCAACTTTAAATCGTGTTGAAGAACCATACATTAAAGCTACAATTATTACAAAAGCAGACTTTGTTGGTAATGTAATGAGTTTATGTATTGAAAAACGTGGACAAATTACCAATCAAACTTACTTAACTACCGAGCGTGTTGAGCTTAGTTTTGATATGCCATTAGCCGAAATTGTTTTTGACTTCTACGATCGTTTAAAAACCGTTTCTAAAGGTTATGCCTCATTTGATTACCATCCAATTGGTATGCGTGCTTCAAAATTAGTACGTGTAGATATATTACTTAACGCACAAAATGTAGATGCGCTTTCGGCTTTAATACATGCAGATAATGCTTATCATATTGGTAAAAAGATGTGTGAAAAGCTAAAAGAATTAATACCACGTCAACAGTTTGATATTCCAATTCAGGCTGCTATTGGAGCAAAAATTATTGCTAGAGAAACTATTAAAGCGTTACGTAAAGATGTAACAGCGAAATGTTACGGTGGAGATATTTCGCGTAAGCGAAAACTTTTAGAAAAGCAGAAAAAAGGTAAAAAACGTATGCGTCAAGTCGGTAATGTAGAAATACCTCAACAGGCATTTATGGCGGTTTTAAAACTAAATGATTAAAACTTAAACCTTATACATATAAAAAAAACCTTCAATATTAACTGAAGGTTTTTTGTTTTTAAGAGCTTTGTACTGTTTCTACTTTTTCGACATCTAAAGGTTTTCCTAGATAGACTAAATGATAGCCTTTTTCTACATCTGTAATTTCGGTATTGTAAGATGAAATGATATGTAGCTCGCCTTCATTATCTTTAATAAATAAAGGAATAATGTCCTTATCATTATTAGTTGTCTTAATTAAGTCGTCTAAATGTTCTTTATCTATTATTTCAATTTCTTGAATGCTAGGGTATTTTCTGGTCACTTCAGATAAAGAATTAAAATCATCAGTATGAGAAAATAAACCTTCTTTTGGGTTATTATTTTTATCTGCCATTTCAGAAGAAGACACTAATCTAAAAGCGCCGTTTTCTCCAAATTGTTTTCCAAATTTGTTAATAGCGTATTTATTAATGTCACTGTTGCCTGTTAATGCCATTAAATAACCAACGTCATTTAATTCGATATTATCAATTAAAGTTTGAGAATAAATATCGGTATTGATGGCTTCTAAGCCTAACTCTTTAGCTTTATTTATGTTGTTTTGATTACTATCAATAAGTACAACATGTCTTCCGTTAGATTCTAAATAATGTCCGATTAATCTAGATACTTTTGAGGCGCCAACGATTAAAATTCCACCAGATTTTGTTAAAAACACTCCAACCAACTTAGCAAATAAACGCGCTGTTGTGGCATTTAAAAGTACTGTTCCTAATACAATTACAAAGACTAATGGTGTAATATATTCTGCTCCTGCAACACCATTTCGGGCTAATTTTAAACCAAAAAGAGACGCAATACCAGCAGCTACAATACCACGTGGACCAACCCAACTAATAAATAGTTTTTCATTCAGTTTTAATTTAGAACCTTGTGTACTTAAAAATACACCTATAGGTCTTACTGCAAACACAACAATTGCAAATAATATTACGGTTTTCCAGTTATAGATTAAAAGTAAATCACTGTAATTAATATTAGCTGCTAAAAGAATAAATAATATCGAAATCAATAAAACACTTAACGATTCTTTAAAATATAATAAGTCTTTTAAATATGGTGATTTAGAGTTACCTAAAACCATACCCATAACCACAACAGCTAATAATCCAGACTCGTGTGCAAATGCATCTGATAGCACAAAAACACCTAAAACTGCTGCTAAAGCAAATACGTTAAGTAAATAATGTGGCACCCATTTTTTATTAATAATAAAGTTTAAAGCATGTGCAAAAGTAAACCCGAATGTAGCACCAAAAAGCACAATTTTACCAAACTCTATTAAGGCTGTTTTGGTAAACTCGCCTCCAGCATCTACACTAATAAATTCAAACACTAATACGGCAACTAAAGCGCCAATTGGGTCTATTAAAATACCTTCCCATTTTAAGACAGCAGATACGTCTTTTTTTAGAGGAATATTCCTTAAAATAGGTGTAATTACAGTTGGACCAGTAACTATGATTAATCCAGAAAATAGAAAAGAAATTTCCCAACTTAATTCAAAAATATAATGTGCTGCAATACCTGCGCCAAAAAATGTTACAATAGACCCTATAGAAATTAATTTAGTAATTACAGGACCTACATTTTTTATTTCGGCCATCTTTAAGGTTAGTCCACCTTCAAATAAAATAATACTAATAGCTAAGGACACAAAATAGAATAAACTTTCTCCAGGAAATAAGCCTTCTCTTTCGTTCCAAATTGGTTCTATCCACTTAGAACCATCGTCTGTTATAAATTCTGCAGCAATTGGACCAACCAGTAATCCTATTAAAATTAAGGGTAAAATTGCCGGAATTTTAAACTTCCATGCTACCCATTGTGCTAATATTCCTAAAATGATTATTCCTGCTAATTCTAACATTTAAACTTGTTTTGCGTGAAAATAGTAATTCTTAAATTTATGCTATAAATTTTAACCCAAATTTAGTCAATTACATAAAAAATTACGTTATCTAATTCAAAGTCAATTTAACAAATTATTTAATTATTCTATTTTTCTTAATAATTCCCTAATAAGACTTAAGTTTTCTTCTTTAATTAGTAATTTGCAGCGACTTTTTAAATCATCTTTCTTTTATGAAATTATATCCCATTAATGCTGGAAACTTTAAATTAGATGGCGGTGCTATGTTTGGTGTAGTTCCAAAATCTTTATGGACCAGAACCAATCCTGCAGATAGTAATAATATGATAGATATTGCTGCGCGTTGTTTATTAATTGAAGACGGTAATCGATTAATTTTAATCGACACAGGAATGGGTAACAAACAAAGTGAAAAGTTTTATGGCTATTACCATCTTTGGGGCGATGATAGTTTAGAAAAATCTTTAAAAACAGCAGGTTTTTCTACAGATGATGTCACAGATGTATTTATGACACATCTTCATTTTGACCATTGTGGCGGAAGCATAAATTACAATAAAGACCGTACAAAATTAGAACCAGCTTTTAAAAATGCACACTTTTGGAGCAATAAAGACCATTGGAAATGGGCAACACAACCTAACCGTCGTGAAGTTGCTTCATTTTTAAAAGAAAATATTTTACCAATGGAAGAAAGCGGTCACTTAAAATTTACAAGTATTCCGCAAGATGATATTTTAAAAAATTCAGAACTTGGCTTTGACATCTTTTTTGCAGATGGACACACAGACAAGCAAATGATACCAATGATCAATTACAAAGGAAAAACCATTTGCTTTATGGCAGACTTACTTCCTACCGTAGGACATCTACCCTTACCTTTTGTAATGGGTTATGATACAAGACCATTACTGACGTTAGACGAGAAAGAAAAATTCTTAAACCTAGCGGCAGATAATAATTATTACTTATTTTTGGAACACGATGCACACAACGAAATTATAACCGTACAACATACCGAAAAAGGCGTACGATTAAAAGACACTTACACGTGCAACGATATATTTAATTAACAAAACAAACACAAAGAAAAAGCAATGACAATTAATTACAAGCCATTAATGCTGTCTGCATTTGCAGCAGTTGTGCTTTCAAGCTGTGGTGGTAATGCACCAATCCTTTCAACTCCAATTGAAAATATTGACAATACGCCAATTAAAGAAACGCCTTTAACAGAAGCAGAAGCACATAATTGGGGACATTTAGATTTAGTTAAAGACACCATTCCTGGAATGAGTGTTGATAAGGCTTACGCCGAAATTATTAAAGGAAAAAAAGGACAACAAATTATTGTTGCTGTAATCGATTCTGGAATTGACATCGAACACGAAGATTTAGATGACGTAGTTTGGACAAACACAGACGAAATACCAGGAAACGGCATTGACGATGATAAAAACGGCTATGTAGACGATATCCATGGATGGAACTTTTTAGGTGATGCATACAACGAAAGATTAGAAATGACGCGTATTGCAGCTAGTGGTAATGCTAGCATACCAAGATATGCTGAAGCTGTTGAAGAACTAGACAAAAAATATCAAGAAGCACTTTCTGGTAAACAACGCTACGACCAAATTTACGCTCAAGTTTCTGGAGCACACGATGTGTTAACAAAGCATTTTGGTAAAGAAGATTACACTGCAGAAGAAGTTAAAGCAATCAATACAGAAGACCAAGCACTAAAAGATGCTGTTGGTGTTGCTAATTTTATCTACGGAAATGGTTTAACGTCTATGAAAGAAGCTAAAGAGCAAATAAAAGGTGGTGTAGAGTATTTTACAGACCAAGTAAACTACAACTTAAATAAAGACTTTAACGGTCGTACAACAGGAGATAATCCAGATGATTTTGATGACAAACCAGGTTACGGAAACAACAACGTAATGCCTTCTGTTAAGTCTGAAAGTCATGGTACACACGTTGCTGGTATTATCGCTGCAGAACGTAATAATGGGTTAGGTGCTAACGGTGTTGCAAACAATGTAAAAATCATGTCTTTACGTGCAGTACCAAATGGTGACGAGTATGATAAAGATATTGCAAAAGCTATTAGATATGCTGTAGACAACGGTGCAAAAATTATTAACGGTAGCTTTGGTAAAAGCTATTCTACTCATTCTGATTGGGTAAGAGATGCTATTAAATACGCTAGTGATAAAAACGTAATTTTTGTTCATGCAGCAGGTAACGATAGTAAAGATGTAGATGTAGAACCAAACTTCCCTGATGATAATGTAGATTTTGTAGAGATTTCAGATACTTACATTCGCGTTGGTGCTTTAGCGCCTAGTTATGGTACAAAAATGATTGCTAGTTTTTCTAACTACGGTCTTAAAAATGTAGATGTATTTGCTCCTGGAGCAAAAGTATACTCTACAACTCCAGAGAATGAATATGATACTAAAGGAGGAACAAGTATGGCTGCTCCAGCAGTTGCTGGTGTTGCTGCTTTAATCTGGTCTCAATATCCTGACTTAAAAGCTTCTCAAGTAAAACAAATTATCATGAATTCTGGTTTACCAGTAAAATCTCAGGTAATTGTTGGTGGTGATGCTAATAACGTTAAAACGCTATCAGATATTAGTAAATCTGCAAAAATAGTTAACGCTTACAATGCTTTAATTATGGCATCTCAAGTTGCTAATTAATACATAAAAAGATACAAAAAGCCTCAACCCAAAACTGTTGAGGCTTTTTTATTTCAACTAAATTTTTAAAGAATGAAAAAATTACTACTTCTTACCATTGCTTTCGGTTTTTTAACTGCTTGTAGTTCTACAAAACAAGCGGTTTCAACTTCAGAAAGTTCAACTGAAAAAAACTCTACATATTGGCAACAACATGTAGATTATAAAATGGATATTGATATGGATGTTAACAACTATCAATACCAAGGAAAACAAACGTTAGTGTATACAAATAATTCACCTGACGTTTTAGATAAAGTGTTTTATCATTTATACTTTAATGCGTTTCAACCAGGTAGCGAAATGGATGTACGTTCTCGTACTATTGAAGATCCAGATTCTAGAGTTGGCGATCGTATAAGTAAATTAAAACCTAACGAGATTGGTTATATCAACGTAAATAGCCTAAAACAAGACGGTAAAAAAATTAATTATGAAACGGTTGGTACTGTATTAGAAGTAGAGTTAGCTCAACCTATTCAACCAGGACAAAGTGTAACATTTACAATGGATTTTGATGCGCAAGTACCAGTTCAAATTCGTCGTTCTGGTCGTAATAATGCCGAAGGTGTTGCACTTTCTATGACACAATGGTATCCTAAGTTAGCCGAATATGATTTTGAAGGATGGCATGCAGATCCATACATAGGACGCGAGTTTCATGGTGTTTGGGGAGATTTTGAAGTTAACTTAACTATAGATAAAGATTACGTTGTTGGCGGTACTGGTTACTTACAAGGCGAACCTGAAATTAAAGGCGACAAAAAAACTATGCAATTTTTAGCGCCTAATGTTCATGACTTTACTTGGGCTGCAGATCCGGATTATATTCACGATACTATGCAAGTTCCAAACGGTCCAATGCTTCATTTTTATTACAAAAAAGATTTACCGGCAGATAACTTAAAATATTGGAAAGACTTACAACCTAAAACTGTTGAGTTAATGCAGTATTTTTCTGAAAACGTAGGAAAATATCCTTATGATCAATATTCTGTTATTCAAGGTGGTGATGGCGGTATGGAATACGCTATGTGTACTTTAATTACAGGTAAACGTAGCTTTGGTAGTTTGGTTGGTGTAACAGCACATGAGTTAGCACATACTTGGTTTCAATTTTTATTAGCGACAAATGAAGCTAGACACGAGTGGATGGACGAAGGTTTTACAAGTTACATTAGTGATCATGCGATGAATAAAGTAATGAACGAAGGGAAAGAAATTCCTAACGCAAATGCTTATAGAGGTTACATTTATTTAGCAAAATCTGGTAAAGAAAAACCACAAACTACACATGCAGATCGTTACGAAACTAACATGGCTTATGGTATAACAGCTTATAACAAAGGTTCTGTATTTTTATCTCAATTAGGTTACATAATAGGTGAAGACAATCTTAAAAAAACACTTAAAAAGTACTTTGACGATTTTGCTTTTAAACATCCAAGACCTATTGATATTATTAGAACTGCCGAAAAAGTATCAGGTTTAGAATTAGATTGGTACTTAATAGATTGGACACAAACTACTAATACTATTGATTATGCGGTAACTTCTACAGAAGAAAATAATAGCATAACAACAGTAAATTTAGAGCGTAAAGGTTTAATGCCAATGCCTTTAGATATTGAAGTAGAATATACTGACGGAACGTCTGAATGGTATAATATTCCTTTAAGAATAATGAGAGGCGAAAAACCGTTAGCTTCAAACGTAAAAATATTAAACGATTGGGCTTGGGCATATCCAACCTATAGTTTTAGTATAAACAAGCCAAAAAGCGCCATAAAAAGCATTACAATAGATCCAAAACAACTAATGGCAGATATTGATAAAACAAACAATACATTAGAGTAATACTATCTATTAAAATGAAATTAAAAGCTTCAACAATTGTTGAAGCTTTTTTTATTCTTAAAACTCTATGTTTGAAAAGCTATTCAATAAAAATAAAAAATGAAACATTTAGCCTACGTATTAATTCTAGTATTAGCTTTTAGTTGTAAAGACAACCAAAAAGAAAAAGTAGATACTAAAGTAGAAAGCACAACACAAAACACTGAAAAAGATACTGAAACTACCACAGATTTATCTTTTCTAAAAGATATTAAAAGCTTAGAAAAAGATACGTCTGCTAATCCAATTAAAGCCTTTAAAACAAAAGCAACTAACCTTGCAACCGAAGTAGTCAAACTAAACAAAGACAATATTAAAGATGCTTTAACTAAAGCTAAAGACTTTAAAAATGTGGTCATCACTGTTGATAACCATACCATTGTAAAATTAGATGTTAACGACTGTAAACCTTCTGGTGCTTGGAGCGCTTGTATGCCAAAAGCTGAAGGTTATATTAAAAAAGGAGACTTAGCATATCAAAACGATTATGCTAACAATATTATTGGTTTACCAGACAATCAAGAACGTTTGATGTTTTTGTTTGATTAGATAAATTTCAATATCATTACAAATGTTTGAATTTTCATATCTTAGCTTAAAATATAAGTCTTCAAGACCTTTCTTTTAAGAAACATGCAGCAAATAGATCAAAAAATAACCGCTATAATCAATCATTTTCAGCTTAATAATTATGCATTTTCAAAACGTATAGGTGTTACCGGAACAACCATAGATAGCATTGTTAATGGTAGACCTCAACCAGATGGAACTCGTAAAAAAACCAAACCTGGTTATGATGTGTTAAGTGCGATTATAGATCAGTTTAACATCAATCCAGACTATCTTTTTGGTAAAAGTGATGTAATGTTAAAGCAAGATGTGGCTAAAATTCAAACATATTCTGGAATACCAAAAGTAGTTGCTGTTAATCAAAATGATGAAGAAAACGTAGTCTACGTTCCTGTAAAAGCTAGAGCTGGTTATTTAAATGGTTACGAAGATAGCGAGTATATCGAGACTTTACCTACGTTTCATATGCCACAACTTACTAATGGAACCTATAGATGTTTTGAAGTACAAGGCAACTCTATGTTTAGCACATTTGCAGATGGCGATTTAGTTTTTGGTCAATATGTAGAAGATTTAAAAGATATTAAAAATGGTCGTGTTTACGTTATTGTCAGTAAAAATGATGGTATTGTTTTAAAACGAATTATCAATAATATTGAAGAAAAAGGACAACTTATTTTAAAAAGTGATAACACAAACGGAAATTATCCAACATACACCATAAATGCAGAAGACATTATGGAAGTTTGGCACGTCACAATGTTTGCATCAAAACAAATACCAGAACCAATGGATGTTTATGACCGTTTACACGAGCTTGAAAGTAAATTGCTACAACTTCAAGAAGCATTAAAAAACTAAATTAATGCGCTACACTTACAATAAAGACGAAAAACTTAAAAGCCAAAAAGCAATTGAGCAATTATTTGCTGAAGGAAAATCTGTTTCGGCATATCCTTTGCGTATGGTCTATCTAGATAACCAAACCCAATTAAAAGTTGGGGTATCTGTAAGCAAACGAAATTTTAAATTAGCGGTACATCGTAACCGAGTAAAACGCTTGCTACGTGAAGGCTACAGACTTAATAAAAATCTGTTAATAGACAATAAGTTAGACCATTACACGCTAATGATTTTATATATTAGTAAAGAAATGCCGGATTTTAAGATTATTGACAAAAAAATGAAGGCATTACTAACTAAATTTAATGACCAAATTTCTAATATAGAGAAGAATGAAAAAGATACTTAAAAAACGCCTATTAATTCCTGTTTTTGCGTTAACTATTTTTATAACCGGAAGCGCCTTTAAAAGTGATTTTTTCGAAATAGCTAAACAAATCGAAATTTTTACCACACTTTTTAAAGAGCTTAATATGAATTATGTAGACGAGACTAATCCTGCAGATTTAATGGATAATGCCATTAAAAATATGCTTAACGATTTAGATCCGTATACCAAATTTTATAACGAACAAGATGTAGAAGCAGAGCGTATACGTCGTACAGGAGATTATACTGGCGTTGGTGCAAGAATTAAAACTTTAAAAGATAAATTAGTAGTTGTAGAGCCTTATAAAGATTATCCAGCAGATAAAGCAGGTCTTAAAGCAGGTGACGAAATTATAGAAGTAGACGGTATCAAAGTAGATGGTTATGAAGATGATGCCTCTAACTTATTAAAAGGTGCACCAAATTCAACATTAAAAGTAACTTATAAACGTCAAGGAAAAACCAATACAACGACCTTAACACGTTCTGAAATTGAAATTAATGCTGTACCTCATTTTTCTATGATTAATGAAACTACAGGCTACATTGTACTTCAAAAATTTAATGCAAAAGCGTCTATGCAAACCGAGTATGCCTTAAAAGATTTAAAGGCACAAGGCGCAAAAAGCATCATTTTAGATTTACGTAATAATCCTGGTGGATTACTTCGCGAAGCCATAAATATTGTTAACCTTTTTGTACCAAAAGGACAATTGGTAGTAACGACAAAATCTAAGGTTAAAAAATACAATAAAACCTATTATACAAAAAACGAACCTGTAGATACAGAAATACCTGTTGTAGTATTAATTAACGGTCGTAGTGCTTCTGCTTCCGAGATTGTTTCTGGTGCATTACAAGACTTAGATAGAGCTGTAATTGTTGGTGCACGTAGTTTTGGTAAAGGCTTAGTACAGCGACCAAAAAAGCTAACTTATGGTACACAACTTAAAGTTACAATTTCTAGATACTACACGCCTTCAGGACGTTGTATACAGTCTTTAGATTATTGGAATCGTGACGAAAATGGTAACGCAGTACGTATAAAACAAGAAAATTATCATGAGTTTAAAACCAAAAACGGACGTAAAGTCTATGATGGTGGCGGTGTTTTTCCTGATGAAGCTTTAGAAACAACAAAAAATTCTGCAATTACAGATGCTATATTAAACAGTCAAGCCATTTTTGATTTTGCTACACAATATTATTACAATCATCAAATTGAAGATATCAATAGTTTTAAATTATCTGATACAGATTTTAATGCATTTAAAACGCATTTAAAAAACTCTAGTTTTGAGTTTGAAACCGAAACAGAAAAAGCACTTAAAAAAGCTTTTGAAGTCTCTAAAACAGAAAATTTAAATGATGATATTCAAAAAGAATACAATGCTTTATTACAACATTTAGACAAAACTAAAACACAAACTGTAGACCAAAATAAAACACAATTAGTTAATCTACTAACTGACGAGATTGTAAAACGTTATGTATATAGAGAAGGACTGTACGACTACTATAAAGTAAATAATCAAGAGATTAAAACAGCAACACAAATATTAGCTAACCCAAGTAAATACAATAGATATTTAAATTAAAATCTAGTAAAAATTTATTATATTTAGTGGTTAAGCAATTTAAAATGAAGTACTTTTTAATCATCTTTTTGTTAATAAACACGTCTATTTTTTCGCAAAGCGAATTAAAACATGATGTGTATTTTAATACTGACGAATATGATGTTCCTTTAACAGAAGAAAACAGGCTTCTGCTTTTTATTTCTACACTAGACACCATTACAATTGATAAAATTTCAATTTATGGATTTTGTGACGATCGTGGTACCAATGATTATAACTTAGAGCTTTCTCAAAACCGAGCAGATGCTATAAAAATGATGTTTGCTGATTATGGTATTGATCAAAATTTAATAACCAATGTTAATGGTAAAGGCGAAATTTTATTAAAAGTTTTAAAAGAAGACGAAGTAAACAAAGTTAGAGGTTTAAACCGTAAAGTAGAAATTATAGTTAAACCTAAAAAGTTAGCTACAAAAGAGCAAAAGATAGAAGAAACAGTTGTTGATAAAACTTCTAATAAAGACAAAAAAATAACACCTGAAGATATAGCTAATGGCAACATTAAAACAGGTGATAAAATACGATTAGATAAAATTTATTTTAAAACTAATTACAGTTATGTTACTTCAGATTCTAAAAAAACTTTAGAAAAATTAGCTAAAATTTTAGTTGCAAAGAAAAACGTCTATTTTACTATACAAGGTCATGTATGTTGTACACAAAATAGTCGTGATGCTGTAGATAAAAGAACACAAAAACGTAATTTATCTGTAGCTAGAGCAAAATATATTTATGATTATTTAGCACGTAAAGGTGTAGATAAAAAACGCATGAAATATGTCGGTTTACGTCGTAAATTTCCTCTTGGTGGTGATCCTAAATACGATAGACGTGTAGAAATCTTGATTACCTATATTGCAGATAAAAAATAATTATTATTTATCTTCATAAATCATAGCAATATGTGGTATACCATCTTCTAAATATTGCTCTCCTACTTCAAAAAACTGCAAATTATTATAAAAACGTTTTAAATAACACTGTGCAGAAATTTTAATATCTGTCGTGTTAAATACATCTTTAATAGTTTTTATAGATGCATCCATTATATCATAACCATACTTGTGCTTACGTTCATTTTCTTTAACTACAACTCTACCAATACTAGCTAATTCAAAATAATCTCCAGGTTTAAAAATTCTTGTATAACCAACTAAAACTTCATCTTTAAAACCTAAAACATGTAGTGCTTTTTGATCTTTTCCATCTATATCTTGATATACACAATCTTGCTCTACTACAAAGACTTCACTACGTAATTGTAGTAAATCATACAGTTCTTTTGTAGTTAATTGACTAAATGTTTTTACTTTAATGTTTAGCATAAATTTAATCTTGTACAATTATATCTTTAGGATCTTCTTTTTTGTATTCTGGTTGGATATTAACGTGATTAATATCAAATTCGTCATGTAATAACTGCTCTATTTGCTGTAAAATAGTATCAAATTGCGTGATTGTAATATCTTTATCTAAATCTAAATGTGCTTCTAGATGAAGCTCGTCATCATTTAAATTCCATATATGTACATGATGTAGTTTTTTAATATGATCTAAGCTATTAACACGTTTTACAACATCTTCTACATTTATATGCGAAGGTGTAAATAACATTAGCATTTTTGTTGAGGTTTTTAACAAAGCGTAACCAACCCAAATTAGGTATAAACCTATTAAAAATGTTAATACGCTATCTATCCAAAATATTTGGTAGTACTTCATTAATAAACCACCAATTAACACGGCAACACTTGCTAACATATCTGTTAATAAGTGTAAGTATGCAGATTTTATATTGATATTGGTTTGAGAATCTTTTCTTAATAATAAAACACTTAATCCATTAAAAATGATAGCTAAAAGAGATAACCAAATAACAAGATTAGACTCTATAGTTTCAGGATTCTGAAAGCGTTTTACAGCTTCAATAATTAATAATATAGCAATTACTATTAATGTTGAAGCGTTTATAAATGCCGCTAAAATTTCGGCACGTTTATAACCAAAAGTTTTATTATTAGACGCTTTTTTCTTTGATAATTTTGCAGCAAAATAGCTTACAATTAAAGAAATAACATCTGTAAAATTGTGTAAAGCATCACTAAGTAATGATAAACTACCAGAAACAAAACCACCAATAATCTGTGCTACGGTAATACCAATATTTAAAAGGATAGATATTAATAGTTTTTTTCCTCTTAAATCATGTGCGTGATTATGATTATGTGTGTGATGGTGACCCATCTTATTAACACATAGGTATTTTTTCTACTCTATTTTGGTGTCTTCCACCTTCAAATTTAGTTTCTAAAAATGTATCTACCATAGCTATAGCTTGTTGTAAAGCGGTGTAACGTGCAGGTATACAAATAATATTTGCATTATTATGCAAACGGGTAAGTTCTGTAATTTCTTTAGTCCAACATACGCCAGCTCTTACTTTTTGGTGTTTATTAGCTGTCATAGCTACACCGTTAGCACTTCCACAAATTAGAATACCAAAATCTGCAGCTTCATCTGTAACATCTTTAGCTACAGGATGTACAAAATCTGGATAATCTACACTATCTGATGCATCTGTACCATAATTAATAACTGTAATACCTTTGTCCTCTAAATGCTTTTTTATAGCAAATTTATATTCTGTACCAGCGTGATCGTTACCTATTGAAATTTTCATAATAATTGATGTTGTGTTGTTTATAGTGCCTCAAAGTTACTAATTGCTTAGCATTATTAATAATCTTTATATGGTTACTTATCTTTAAATAACTAAAAAAGTTAATAACTTTATTAATTGTTAATTTCTTTACTTTAAGTATTGATTAGTTGTTAATATCTTCTTATTCTTTTTTAAAACTTTTATTTGGATTATTAAGTAAAATTTACAATCCATAACGTTTAGTTAACAACCAAAATAGTTAACCTTAATTTTTTGTAAACTTATTAGCACTAAAATGTCAATTTTCAACGTCAATTTTAAAAGTATTTATTAAAAGTTAATTGTCAATTTACGTTATAAACAGTTGTTAATAACATATTAATTAGACTTTAAAATCAGATAGTTAATACTCTAATAAGTTGTTAATAGAACAAGTTTAACTTAATTTCAAATAAAAACTTCAAAAAGTTATACCGCTATTAACAAGCAATAATCATTACAATTATTTTTTAAAAATTTTAAAAGAAAAGAAATGATATATAATATAAATGTGAATAACGTTTGAAGTCTTTAATTTAACGCTTCCTTAATTCTATTTTAAATTTAAAAATGTAGCTTTGTAAAAACTTAATGACTTTCTCTTCCCACTAATTAAGTTAATTATAAACCGAATTTCACTTAACTTTAGAAATTCAATACATTAAAAAATATAAATGTCAAAGAAGAAAAAGAAAAGGAAACCTAGTCATAATAAGATTTCCAATCTAACAGAGACTATTCTAAACATACTTAGAAAAGAACGTAATAAAACCTTTAACTACAAGCAAATTGCTGCCAAATTAGGCGTTAATGATGCTAGTAGTCGTAACCAAATTATAAAAAAACTTGCGCAGCTTAAAGCTAAGCAAGAGATTGAAGAAGTAGAACGTGGTAAGTTTAAAGCAGTTGTAAATACCGAGTATCATACTGGTATTTTTGATGCGTCTTCACGTGGATCTGGCTATGTAATTTGTGATGCTTTTGAAGAAGATATCTTTATTGCCTCTAACAATGTTAACAAAGCGTTAGATGGTGACGAAGTAGAACTTTATGTCTTTAAACGTCGTAAACGCGGTAAATTAGAAGGCGAAATCACACAAATTATTAAGCGTGCAAAAACGCAATACGTTGGTGTTATACAAATACACGAAAAGAACAATTTTGCATTTGTAGTCCCAGATTCTAACAAAATGACTACAGATATTTTTGTGCCTATTA
Organism: Mesoflavibacter sp.; assembly: GCF_964226795.1. Classification (NCBI taxonomy): domain Bacteria; kingdom Pseudomonadati; phylum Bacteroidota; class Flavobacteriia; order Flavobacteriales; family Flavobacteriaceae; genus Mesoflavibacter; species Mesoflavibacter sp. The sequence continues at coordinate 251,768 of NZ_CAXQQP010000008.1, read as the reverse complement.
ACAAAATTAATAAAGCTGAAGATGGTGATAAAGTTTTAGTTGAGTTAGTAGATTGGCCAGAAAAAGCAGATTCACCAAACGGACGTGTTAAAGAAGTCCTTGGTAAACCAGGAGAACACAATACTGAAATCCATGCTATTTTAGCCGAATATGGGTTACCGTACGAATTTCCAAAAGAAGTCGAAGATTTTGCAAATCAAATAGATACCTCTATTAAACCAGAAGAAATTAAAAAACGTCGCGATATGCGTAAAGATTTAACCTTTACCATAGATCCTAAAGACGCTAAAGATTTTGATGATGCATTATCCTTTAAAGTTTTAGAAAATGGCTTATTCGAGATAGGAATACACATTGCAGACGTTTCTCACTATTTAGAAGAAGGTACCATTTTAGATGATGAAGCTTACGAGCGTGCAACATCTGTTTATTTAGTAGATAGAGTAGTGCCAATGCTTCCTGAAATATTAAGTAATGGCGCATGTTCTTTACGTCCACATGAAGAAAAATATACCTTTTCAGCAGTTTTTAAACTAAATGAAAAAGCCGAAATTAAAGACCAATGGTTTGGTAGAACAGTAACGTATAGTGATGCAAGATTTGCTTACGAAGAAGCGCAAGCTGTTATAGAAAATAACACAGATTTTGTTATTTCTAATAATACAGAAATCTCATCCATAAAAACAGAAATTCCAGAAGACGTTTCACTTACCGGTAAAACATACAATACACAACCAGAAATAGCCCAAGCAATTTTAGTTTTAGACCGATTAGCAAAAAAAATGCGTAGCAAACGTATGCGTTCTGGAGCAATTAGTTTTGATAAAGTTGAAGTAAGATTTACTTTAGATGAACAAGCAAATCCAACTGGTGTTCATTTTAAAACCAGTAAAGATGCTAACAAGTTAATAGAAGAATTTATGCTATTAGCCAATCGTAAAGTATCAGAGTTTGTTTCTAAAATGAAACCATCAAAAACCTTTGTATATCGTGTTCATGACGAGCCAGACGAAAGTAAACTAGCTGCTTTACAAGGTGTTGTGGCTAGATTTGGTCATAAATTAAACTTTAAAAGTCGCGATAGTATTTCATCTTCATTAAATAAATTATTAGAAGATGTTCAAGGTCAAAAAGAGCAAAATTTAGTAGATACTTTAGCAATTCGTACTATGGCTAAAGCCGAATATACCACGCATAATATAGGTCATTACGGATTAGCTTTTGATTATTATAGCCATTTTACATCGCCAATTAGACGTTATCCAGACGTTATGGCGCATCGTTTATTACAACGTTATTTAGATGGAGAAAAAAGTGCAAACGAAGAGATTTATGAAGAAAAATGTATGCACTCAAGTAACATGGAATATTTAGCCACAAAAGCCGAACGTGATAGCATAAAATACATGCAAATTAAGTTTATGCAAGATCATCAAGATGAAGAATTTGTAGGCGTAATTTCTGGTGTAACCGATTGGGGAATTTATGTAGAGATTATTGCTAATAAATGCGAAGGAATGGTCCGTATTAGAGATATAAAAGATGATTATTACGAGTTTGATCAAGACCAATTTGCACTTATTGGACGCGACTCAAAAAACATGTACCAATTAGGAGACGAAGTTGTTGTAAAAGTAAAACAAGCAGATTTGGTAAAACGTCATTTAGATTTTGATTTAATTGGTAAACACGAAGAGTAAATAGTTATAATTGTCAAACTGAGTTTATCGAAGTGAATTTTATTGTCATTCAGAGCGTAGCGAAGAATCTATTTTATTTGTAACATTTTATAAATTTAAAGGACTAATTAATAAAATATAAACCATGATTTTAACCACAACAAATACTATAGAAGGCTTTAAAATAATAGAATATAAAGGCATTGTAACTGGTACTTCTTTTGAAATGAAAACAAAGTTTTCTTTTAAAGTAGAAAAAAGTAAAGACATCACAAAAGCGGTAATTAACGAAGCTAAGGAACATGCGTTTCAAGAGTTACAAGACAATGCTAAAAATTTAAATGCTAATGCTGTAGTAGGTATTAGTTTTGATATAGAAACTGTAAATGGCTCTTATTTTTTTGTTTCAGTAGTTGGTACAGCAGTAAATGTTGCATAATTAATCATCGGTTCGAGTGATTTATTAAATATTTAAAAATCATATCAAGAACAAAAAATTTGTAAAAACTGTAACATTCAACAAAAAATAGACTCTTAATACAAACAAAACCTTCAATATTATGAAACATTTACTGTCTATTTTAGCGCTAGTTTTTAGCTTAAATACCTTTGCACAAAACCCAAAAAGTCAGCATTTAGGTGACTTTACAACGGTTAAAGTTTTCGATTTAATAAAAGTAAGTCTAGTAAAATCTGATGAAAATAAAGTGATTATTACTGGTGAAGATGTAGACGATGTAGAAGTAGTAATTAAAAACGATATGTTAAAAATACGCATGGATATAGACCGTATTTTTGATGGTACAAAAACCTTTGTTGCAGTACATTATAAAGACATAAAAGTTATTGATGCTAATGAAGGATCTAAAATTATAGGTAACGAGCTTATCACACAAGACACAATCGAATTACGTGCCCAAGAAGGTGCTATAATTATTGCTGGATTAGATGTAAACACTGTAAATGTAAGAGCTGTAACTGGCGGAATTATTGAAACTAGAGGTAAAGCTAACACTCAAAATATTACATTAAATACAGGTGGAATTTACGAAGGAAGAGATTTTCAAACTAAAAATACAAACATAAAAGTACGTGCTGCAGGAGAAGCAGAAGTGACTGCAAGTGATAGTGTAGATGCAAGAATAACTGCTGGTGGAGATATTGATATCTATGGTAATCCTAGAACCGTTACTAAAAAGAATACCTTTGGCGGATCAATTACAGTTAAAGAATAAATAACTTAATTATAGAACAGTTAGGTTTAGCGTAGTCGAAACCTAAATTAAAAAACAAAAGCTTCAGTTTTAAATTGAAGCTTTTTTTATTTCTGTTAATAAGCATTCTATAATCAATAAATAATTTCTTTACTTTGTAAGACAATCCAGCTATACAACATGTTTGACGATATTCTTACTGCAATTCCTTTTGGTATCATTCTATCTTTTACTATTGGACCAGTATTTTTTGTTTTGTTAGAAACTGCTGCAACCAAAGGGTTTAAAAGTGCTTTAATATTTGATGCAGGAGTAATTCTAGCAGATATTTTATTTATTATAGTTGCATTTTTTAGTACCGAAAAATTGGTAGGTAAAATAGAAAAAGATCCTAATTTTTTAATTTTTGGTGGTGTTTTATTAGCAATTTATGGCTTTATTTCATTTATAAAAACCTCTAAATCTTTTAGAGAAATAGTAAGAGAATATCATAAAGTAGAAATTAAAAAAGGCTACGGTAAATTATTCTTAAAAGGCTTTTTGCTTAACTTTATTAACATTGGTGTACTGTTAGGTTGGGTAGCATTTATTGTAATTGCTAATTCTATAACCACGTCTAAAAATGGTGTAATTGTCTTTATTAGTACCATGTTAATAACTTATTTTTTAGCAGATTTAGTAAAAATTACAGCTGCAAAAGCTTTAAAAAATAAGCTTACACCAAGACTTATTTATAAGACTAAAAAGATTGTAGCTTTAGTAATATTGGGCTTTGGCGTGCTATTACTAGTCCAAGGTTTCTTTCCAAAAGAAAAAGAATTACTTAAAGAAAAAATAGAACAGATTAATCCTTTGGATTAGAATTTTAAAAAAAAAGCAACGTCACCTCGAGTGATTTGAGAGGTACGAACAAATTGTATAGAGAAGAAGTTGCATTTAAAGTTATCAATACAACAATCCTTTGTCGTGTCACTCGAACTGACGTAATTAATTGTAAACAAAAAAAGCTTCCAGATTTTCTGAAAGCTTTTAGAGGCGTCTAGCGGATTCGAACCGCTGTACAAGGTTTTGCAGACCTCTGCCTAGCCACTCGGCCAAGACGCCAATTATAATTGGACAGCAAATGTAAAAAAAATAAACTTTTTACACTATTTCTTGAAGTTTTTTCTTTTGTCACTCATAACAATTGTTACTTGTTGTACATCGCCACCAATTGGCGGATTTATTTTACTAACACTTACCGTTGCTTTTTTAATCATTTGATCTTCAGTAAAAATTCGGTTTAAAATACGTCGTGCAACATGTTCTAAAAGTGCGCTTGGTACCTTCATTTCTTCAAAAATAATTCTATTTAAAAACACGTAATCTACCGTATCTTTCAGTTGATCTGTCTTTGCACTATGCTGTAAATTGGCTGTAATTTCTAAATCTACACGATAATCACTACCAATAGCAGTTTCTTCTTTTAAACAACCGTGATGCGCAAATACTCTAATATTTTCAACTTTAATTTTTCCCATTTCAATAAAATTTCAGCAAAAATACCTAAAAATTTTACGTGCTTCATTTTTAAAGTAAAGAACAATTCATTTCAACTAAAAAATAACTAATTTTACACTTTATTATTAAAGTAGATTAATAGCAGTAATCACTTAAAAATAAACCTAATTACATGTCTGAAGAAACAAAATCACTCAATTTTATTGAGCATATTATAGAAGAAGATTTAGCTAATGGATTAGCTAAGGATAAATTACGTTTTCGTTTTCCGCCAGAACCTAATGGCTATTTGCACATTGGTCATACCAAAGCTATTGGTATTAGTTTTGGTTTAGGATTAAAGTACAATGCGCCTGTTAATCTTAGATTTGACGATACTAACCCAGCAAAAGAAGAGCAAGAATATGTAGATGCGATTAAAAAAGATGTGGCTTGGTTAGGTTACCAATGGGAAAATGAGCTGTATTCTTCAGATTATTTTCAACAGTTATACGATTGGGCTGTACAATTGATTAAAGACGGAAAGGCTTATGTAGATAGCCAATCTTCTGAAGCGATGGCAGAACAAAAAGGAACACCAACACAACCTGGTGTAGATGGTCCTTATCGCAACCGATCTGTAGAAGAAAATTTAGACCTTTTTGAACGCATGAAAAATGGCGAATTCAACGAAGGTGAACATATTTTACGTGCAAAAATAGACATGCAACATCCTAATATGTTAATGCGTGATCCTATTATGTATCGTATTTTAAAGAAACATCATCATCGTACTGGTAACGATTGGTGCATCTACCCAATGTACGATTGGACGCATGGCGAAAGTGATTATATCGAACAAATTTCACACAGTTTATGTTCTTTAGAATTTAAACCGCATAGAGAGCTTTACGATTGGTTTAAAGAGCAAGTTTATGACTATGCTAAAGAAACCTATCCAATGCAGCCAAAACAGCGTGAATTTGCACGTTTGAATCTGTCTTACACTATTATGAGTAAACGTAAGTTGCTTAAATTGGTAGAAGAGAAGGTAGTTTCGGGTTGGGACGATCCGCGTATGCCAACAATTTCAGGTTTACGACGTAGAGGTTATACACCAAATTCAATTAGACAATTTATTGAAAAAGTTGGTGTTGCAAAGCGTGAAAACGTGATTGATGTTGCGCTTTTAGAATTTTGCGTACGTGAGGATTTAAATAAAACTGCACCACGCGTTATGGCGGTTTTAGATCCTTTAAAAGTGGTCATTACTAATTATCCAGACGATAAAGAAGAATGGTTAGAAGCAGAAAATAATCCAGAAGACGATAGTGCAGGCTCTAGAAAAGTACCTTTTTCAAAAGAAATTTATATTGAAAAAGAAGACTTTAAAGAAGAAGCTGGAAGTAAGTTTTTTAGATTGAAATTAGGCGGCGAAGTGCGTTTAAAAAATGCGTATATCATCAAAGCTGAAAGCGTTGTAAAAGATGCTGAAGGTAATATTACGGAAGTACATTGTACTTACGATACAGATACCTCTAAAAAAGTAAAAGGAACACTACATTGGGTTTCTATAAAACATGCTGTAAAAGCTGAAGTTAGAGAATATGATAGACTTTTTATGGACGAAGCGCCAGACAGTCATGATGGTAAAGATTTTATGGAATTTTTAAATCCAAATTCTTTAAATATCATTGAAGCTTTTGTTGAGCCAAGTTTAACAGAAGCTAAAGTAGGAGAGCAGTTTCAGTTTCAACGTTTAGGGTATTTTAATGTAGATGACGATTCTAAATCTGACGCTTTAGTATTTAATAAAACGGTTGGTTTACGAGATAGTTGGGCAAAACAAGCACCAAAACAAAACCAGAATCAGCCTCAAAAGCAAACCAATAATCGTCCTGCAATAGAGCAAATAAAGTCTTTTGGTAAAAAGTATGATAGACTACCAGATGATGCTAGAGCAAAAGCAAAAGCAGAAATCTTAGAATTAGCCAAAGACGTATCTTATGAAGATGTTGAGCCACTTTTTAATACTTCTAAAAAGAAAAGTGGTACGCGTATTATTACAATGATCACACTTGGTGTTTTACTTAAAAATGGCTTAGAAAAAAACGAAGCTATTAATGAGTTTATAAATACAGCGTTAGAAGACAAAAACAAGTTGTTGGTAGAAGAAGCACAACAGTTAGCTTAATATAAAACACAAACTAAAACCCGCTAAGAAAAACTTAGCGGGTTTTTATATATATATAAATTTTAACAACCATTTAGTATATAATCTTTTGATTTATAAGTGATTTGAATTATTTTGAATGGATAACTTAAATCAAAAATAAAATGGACGCAATACAAGAATTATTAAGTAAAATTACAGCTAAGACAAGAGAAATAGAAGAAGATTATCCAGAGCTACAAAAGTACTTAGACGAGCAACGTATTACATTACCAAAGGATAATAACGAAACACATATTGATAAACAATCTTTAGAAGATTATCTAAATTCTTTACAGAGTTTGATAGATAATTATGAAAAAGAAAATAAATAAAAAAAGCCTCTATTAAGAGGCTTTTTTTGTGTTTACTATTTTAGATTTTACTCTTCTTCTTTTTTGCGTTTAGCTTCTTTCATAGCTTCACCAATTTGGTTACTTGCGGTAAAACTTGCAACCATTTCGTTTAGCATATTACTTCCAGCTTGTGGCGCATTTGGTAATAAGATTAAGTTACTATTAGTTTCTTCACCTAAAGATTGAAGCGTATCGTAATGCTGCGTTACAACTATTAATGCAGATGCTTCTTGACTATTAATACCAACACGGTTTAAAACTTCTACAGACTCTTCTAATCCACGTGCAATCTCGCGTCTTTGATCTGCAATACCTTGACCTTGTAAACGTTTACTTTCAGCTTCAGCTTTAGCTTTTTCAACAATTAAAATACGTTGTGCGTCACCTTCATATTGTGCAGCAGTTTTTTCACGTTCTGCAGCATTAATACGGTTCATTGCAGCTTTTACTTGTGCATCAGGATCTATATCTGTTACAAGCGTTTTAATAATGTCAAATCCATAGTCTAACATCGCGTCGTTAAGCTCAGCTTTCACCGCTAATGCAATATCATCTTTTTTAACAAAAACGTCATCTAATTTCATCTTAGGTACTTCTGCACGTACCACATCAAATACATAACTTGTAATTTGCTCATGCGGATAATCTAACTTATAAAATGCATCGTATACTTTTTGACTTAACACACGGTATTGTACAGAAACTTTAAGTCTAACAAATACATCGTCTAATGTTTTAGTTTCTACAATGACATCTAATTGCTGAATTTTTAAGCTTAATCGACCAGCAATTTTATCTATTAAAGGAATTTTTAAGTGAAGACCAGATTGTCTTATACTATGAAATTTACCAAAGCGTTCTATAATTACTGCAGTTTGTTGTTTAACAACAAAAAATGCTGAAATTAAAATGATTAGTCCTAAGACTACAATAGGAATTAAAAAAGGCATAATTAATGGTTTTTGGTTTTACTTTATTGATTACTAATTTAAGTTATATTTGTTCACTAATCTATATTATTAGTAATGAAAAAATTTAAACTTTATCTATTAGTAGTAATTTGTAGTCTATTTGTTACATTTTCTTTTGCACAAAGAAGTTCTTACAATATAAAAAACGGATTTGCTCTTGGTGGTGGATTGACTCAGTTTGATATTATTACTGATAATTTTGAAACTAAAAGTAATACAGGTTGGTTAGCACATATGTCTGCAACGGTAGATATTCCACATAAATGGTACAACGTAAGTTACGGTATGCAATTATCTGAAAATAGGATGAGTGTAAACGGATTTGCATCTACTTTAAGCAGTAATTTTGAGCCTATAGATTACAAGATTTTAACCGCTCAAGTTGCTTTTTTAATGCATGTAAAATTAGCTGGACCATATTTAACTTTAGATTTTGGACCAGTTTTACAGTACAATAGTGATTTAGAATTTGATGACGAAGGTCAAGAAGAATGGTTTGTTGCAGAGTTTGATAGCTTACTAGCTAAAGATTTTGTAGACATTACTAATTTTAATGTGAATGGTGCTGTTGGATTAACCGCAGGTTTTGAAAACTTTAAAATAAGAGGACAATATATCTATGGTTTTACTAATATACTTGGTGATTTAAATGATTCTAATGCTGCTAATTTTACTAATAAAAAATTTAAAGGAAATCAAAGCATGTTAACCATAGCTTTATTGATAACGTTTTAAAATTTATACCAAATAAATTAATAAAAAAAGCCTCTAAATATTAGAGGCTTTTTTGTTTATAGTTGATTAATATTTTAACCTATTTTTTCAATTAAATTATCTATACGTTTAACAGTTTCGTTTTTACCAATCATGTACATGATGTCAAAAACATCTGGTCCTTGTAACGCACCAACTAAGGCTAAACGTAGTGGCATCATCACTTTACCAAAACCAATGTCGTTAGACGTAATCCAACCTTTTACATCGTTTTGAAGTGTTTCTACTTCAAAATTTTCAATGTTATTTATGATAGATTTTACGTCTGTCATTATAGATTTTGTATCGTCTTTAATAGCTTTTTTAAAAGCTTTTTCGTCATATTCTGTTGGAGCTACAAAGAAGAAATTACTTAAATCCCAAAAGTCGTTTACAAATGTTGCACGTTCTTTAATTAATCCAACAACCATTGATATGTAATTAACATCTATGTCCTTTAATGCTTCATGGTTTTGTTTAAACGCTTCAGCTAAATCATCATTATTTTGTTCTTGCATGTAATGGTGATTAAACCATTTAATTTTATCTGGATCAAAACGTGCTCCGGCTTTATTCACCTTAGATAAATCAAACGCTTCTATAAGTTCTTCTAAACTAAATATTTCTTGTTCTGTTCCAGGATTCCATCCTAAAAAGGCTAAAAAGTTAACAACAGCTTCAGCAAAATATCCATCTTCTTTATAACCTTTTGAAACATCACCTTCTGGAGATATATATTCTAAAGGAAATACAGGAAATCCTAATTTATCGCCATCACGTTTACTTAATTTTCCTTTTCCTGTTGGTTTTAGGATTAACGGTAAATGAGCAAATTCTGGTGCTTCCCAACCAAAAGCATCGTATAATTGGTAATGTAAAGCAAGACTTGGTAGCCATTCTTCACCTCTAATTACGTGCGTAATTTCCATTAAATGGTCATCAACAATATTAGCTAGGTGATAAGTTGGCATTCCGTCTGCTTTAAACAAAACTTTATCATCTAAAATGTTGGTATCAATTTTTATATCACCACGAATAATATCTTTAAGATGAAGCGTTTGATCCTGCGGACTTTTAAATCTAATTACATAATCTTCACCAGCATCTAATTTAGCTTGCACGTCTTCAGCGCTAAGCGATAAAGAGTTGCTTAACTTTTCTCTGTTATGCCAATTGTAGATAAAGGTTTTTCCTTTAGCTTCATGGTCTTTTCTATGTGCATCAAGTGCTTCTGCAGTATCAAATGCGTAATAGGCATGACCACTTTTTATTAATTGATCGGCATACTGTTTGTATAAGTCTTTACGTTCACTTTGTCTGTATGGACCAAATTTTTCATTTTTATTTGGACCTTCGTCAAAAGGAATATTACACCAATTTAAACTATCTATAATGTACTGTTCTGCGCCTTCTACATAACGGTTTTGGTCTGTATCTTCTATACGTAATACAAAAGTACCGTTGTGTTTTTTTGCAAATAAATAATTAAATAATGCGGTACGTACGCCGCCAATATGTAGAGGTCCTGTAGGACTTGGTGCAAAACGCACTCTAACTTGTTTTGACATTTCTTTTGGTTTGAAAGTGCAAAGATAGAATAGAGTAGAAGAAACACAAAGAACTATTTAAAAACAAGTTTTAAGCGCCTTTAACAGACATAAAAAAATAAAAACTGTATTTTAGTAAGTTAAATAAAAAAATGGCTTTGAATAACTTCAATATCATACAAACCAAATTAGAACAATTTATTAGAAAATATTACACTAATGAGTTGATAAAAGGCGCTATCCTGTTTTTTAGTATTGGCTTGTTATATCTTATTATCACACTACTTATTGAATATTTTCTGTGGTTAAATTCTGGTTTACGTACAGTTTTATTTTGGTTGTTTATTGCTGTTGAGGTTGGCTTGTTTATCAAATTTATTGCATTGCCTTTAGCTAAGTTATTTAAACTTCAAAAAGGTATTAACCATAAACAAGCATCTGCGATTATTGGTAATCATTTTCCTGAAGTTAATGATAAGTTGTTGAATGTACTTCAACTAAAAGAGACTAACGATAATAGTGAATTACTTCTAGCCAGCATCGATCAAAAAGCTGAAGAATTAAGCCCAATTCCTTTCAATTTTGCGATTAATTTTAAACAAAACACTAAATATTTAAAATACGCCGTTATTCCTATTGCTATTTTATTAATAAGCTTTGTTTTAGGGAAAACAAACTGGTTTACAGATAGTTATAAAAGAGTAGTTAACTATCAAACTGCTTATGAGCCGCCAGCGCCTTTCAGTTTTTTTGTTATAAATGAAAGCCTGCAAACCGAAGAAAATAAAACCTTCAGGTTATTTGTACAAACCGAAGGAGATGTTGTTCCGGAAGATGCACAAATCAATTTTAACGATCAGTCTTATTTTTTACAGCAACGTCAACCAGGTACTTTTGAGTATGTTTTTGAGCAACCAAAACAAGACATTACTTTTAATTTATCTGCTAATGGTGTTAACTCAAAACCATATACATTACATGTTGTAGAAGTACCAACATTGTTAAATTTTCAGATGGTTTTAAATTATCCAAACTATACCAACAAACGTAACGAAGTTTTAAAAGGTATTGGTAATGCAGTTGTACCACAAGGCACACAAATTACTTGGCAACTTAACACCAAAGCAACCGATCAAGTAGATTTAATTAGTAAAGACACTTTAGCGTTTACTACAGAAGAAAATGGTGTTTTTAAAGCCTCTAAAGGCGTTTATAATAATTTAGATTACAACATTAGCACAAGTAATAAAAACCTTAAAAATTACGAGAATTTAGCGTATAGTATTTCGGTTATTAAAGATCAATATCCAGAACTTAAAATTGAATCTAAAACAGATAGCTTAGACCAACAAACCTTGTATTTTAAAGGTCAAGTTAGTGACGATTATGGTTTATCTAAATTACAATTAGTCTATTACCCTACAGAAAATGAAACTAATAAAACTGTAAAAAATATACCAATTTCATCTTCTAATTTTGATGAATTTTTAACTGTTTTCCCAAATAATTTAGATATAGAAGCCGGTATACCTTACGAGTTGTATTTTGAAGTTTTTGATAACGATGCGGTAAATAAAAACAAAAGCACAAAAAGTTCAGTGTTTACATACAGAAAGCGTACTAAAGACGAAGAAGAACAAAAGCAGCTTAACGAACAAAACGAAACTATAAAAGATCTTAATAAATCTCTTGAAAATTTTGAAAAACAAGAACAACAACTTAAAGAGATTTCAAAAACGCAAAAAGAGAAAGCTCAACTTAATTATAACGATAAGAAGAAACTTCAAAATTTCTTGAAGCGTCAGAAGCAACAAGAAGACATGATGAAGCAATTCAACAAAAAGCTTCAAAATAATTTAGAAGAATTTCAGAAAGATAATCCAAAAGAAGATCCATTTAAAGAAAAGTTACAAGAGCGTTTAAAAGAGAATGAAGAGCAATTAAAAAAAGATGAAAAGCTACTTGAAGAATTAGAGAAACTTAAAGAAAAGTTTCAAAAAGAAGAGTTTACTGAGAAATTAGATAATCTTGCTAAACAAGCTAAAAACCAAAAGCGTAGTATGGAGCAATTATTAGAATTGACCAAACGCTACTACGTGTCCAAAAAAATGGAAAAAATTAGTGACGAGCTTGATAAATTAGCCAAAGAACAAGATAAATTAGCTAACCAAGATCCAGAAAAAAACACCAAAGAGAAGCAAGACGAACTAAATAAAAAGTTTGAAGACATCCAGAAACAACTTGAAGATTTAGAAAAAGACAATGAGGATTTAAAATCCCCAATGGATATACCTCGTAATAAAAATACAGAGGAAAACATTAAAGAAGATCAACAAAAAGCAAGTGAAGATTTAGAAAAAAAAGAACAATCTACAGACCAAAAACAAAAGCAGGATAAACAAAATTCTGCAAAACAGAATCAAAAAAATGCAGCTCAAAAAATGAAACAAATGAGTATGAGTATGCAAATGCAAATGTCCTCAGGTAGTAAAAAACAGTTGCAAGAAGATATAGAAATGCTTAGACAAATCATTGATAATTTAGTCGTATTTTCTTTTGGTGAAGAAGACTTAATGAACAAGTTTAAAAGTATAGAAGTCAACCATAATGAATATGCTAAGTACTTAAAAAAGCAATACGATTTACGTACACATTTTGAGCACGTAGACGATAGTTTATTTGCAATCTCTTTAAGACAACCACAATTCTCAGAACAAATTAATAAAGAAATTAATGATGTGTATTTTAATATTGATAAAGCATTAGATCAATTATCAGAAAATCAATTATATCAAGGTGTATCATCACAACAATATGCATTAACGTCTGCTAATAATCTAGCAAATTTTTTAAGTGCTGCTTTAGATAATATGCAAAACCAAATGGGTATGCCATCTCCAGGCCAAGGAGAAGGCGATATGCCACTTCCAGATATTATAATAAGTCAAGAAGAATTGGCAAAAAAAATGGAAGAAGCAATGAAAAAAGGCGAAAAAGGGAAAGACGGACAACAAGGTCAGCAAGGCGAACAAAAGTCTGGCAAAGATGGAAAAAATGAAGGTGATCAGAAAGGCGATAATGAAGGTAAACAAGGTAAAGAAGGAGATAAAGGAAACAAAGGAGAAAAAGGTAAAAACGTTAAAGAAGGCGGTAAAGATGGTGATGGACAAGGACAAGGTGGAAGTCAACAAGGAGAAGGCGACTTTAATGAACAGATGAATGCCGAACTATTTAAAATCTATCAAGAACAACAATTATTACGTCAACAACTAGAACAGCGTCTAGAAAAAGATGGTTTAAAAGGAAATGGTGATGCTAAAAAACTTTTAAACGATATGGAAGATGTAGAATTAAAATTAATCAACGAAGGTTTTACTAATGAAACTTTAACTAAAATGATGGAACTTAAACATCAATTACTAAAGTTAGAAAACGCCACTTTTCAACAAGGACAAGATTCAAAACGCGAATCTCAAACCAATACCAAAACATTTTCTAATACAACTAACAATCAGATAGACAAAGCAAAACAATATTTTAATACTACCGAAATATTGAATAAACAAAGCTTACCTTTGCATCAAATTTTTAAGCAAAAAGTACAAGAATATTTCAAACAAAAAAATGATTAGTTTTAATTACGAAACCGATTTTCAGCTTTCAAATGAAGCTAAAATTTCAAGTTGGATATCAAAAATTATAGAGCATCATAATTGCAAACAAGAAGAGATTAGTTATGTATTCTGTGATGATGAATATCTACACCGATTAAATGTTCAGTATTTAAATCACGATACCCTAACAGATATTATTAGTTTTGATTATTCAATAGGAAAAACTATATCTGGAGATATTTTTATTTCTGTTGAAAGGGTAGAAGATAACGCTAAAGATTTTGATGTAGATTTTAATACAGAATTACATCGTGTAATCATACACGGTATTTTACACTATTGTGGTTTCAAAGATAAGACCGAAGATGATGCCAAACTGATGCGAGCTAAAGAAGACGAAGCTCTTTTGTTATTAAAAGAAATGTAATAGTTTGTTGTATATTTGCACGCCAAATTTAAGTCGAATTTTAAAAACGTTCCACGTGGAACAATCAAAATAATATGTTTAACGAAGTTTACGATGTAATAGTTGTTGGAGCAGGACATGCTGGTAGCGAAGCTGCAGCTGCAGCTGCTAATATGGGTAGTAAAACCTTATTAGTAACTATGAATTTACAAAACATTGCTCAAATGTCTTGTAATCCAGCTATGGGAGGAATTGCAAAAGGACAAATTGTAAGAGAGATAGATGCGCTTGGTGGCTATTCTGGTATTGTTAGTGATACGTCTGCAATTCAATTTAAAATGTTGAACAAATCTAAAGGACCTGCAATGTGGAGCCCAAGGGTACAAAGCGATCGTATGCGCTTTGCAGAAGACTGGAGATTGATGTTAGAAAATACACCTAACTTAGATTTTTATCAAGAAATGGTTAGAGGTCTTTTAGTAAATAATGGAAAGGTTGAAGGTGTAGTTACGTCTCTTGGAATTGAAATAAAAGCAAAGTCTGTTGTGCTAACTAACGGAACATTTTTAAATGGCTTAATTCATATTGGGGATAAGAATTTTGGTGGAGGAAGAGCAGGAGAAAAAGCAGCAACGGGTATTACAGAACAACTAGTTGATTTAGGTTTTGAATCCGGTAGAATGAAAACCGGAACGCCTCCAAGAGTTGATGGAAGATCTTTAGATTTTTCTAAAATGATTGAACAACCTGGTGATGAAAATCCTGATAAATTTTCATATTTAGATATCACAAAACCACTAACGCAACAACGTAGTTGTCATCTTGCTTATACAAGTGAAAAAGTGCATGATTTATTAAGAGATGGTTTTGATCGCTCACCAATGTTTAATGGTCGAATAAAAAGCTTAGGTCCTAGATATTGTCCTTCAATAGAAGATAAAATTAACCGTTTTGCAGATAAAGATAGACATCAATTATTTGTAGAACCTGAAGGTTGGAATACAGTTGAGTATTATATAAACGGGTTTTCAACTTCATTACCAGAAGACGTACAATTTAAAGCTCTACGCTCTGTAGAAGGGTTTGAAAATGTCAAATTTTTTAGACCTGGTTATGCTATAGAGTATGATTATTTTCCACCTACACAATTAAAACATACTTTAGAAACTAAGTTTGTAAGCGGACTGTTTTTTGCTGGTCAAATTAACGGAACAACTGGTTATGAAGAAGCAGCATCTCAAGGATTAATGGCAGGTATCAATGCAGCGTTAAAAGTTCAAGAAAGAGATGAATTTATCTTAAAAAGAGACGAAGCTTACATAGGAGTTTTAATTGACGATTTAATTACTAAAGGAACAAAAGAACCGTATCGTATGTTTACATCTCGCGCAGAATACAGGACGTTATTACGTCAAGACAATGCCGATTTAAGATTAACACCAAAAGGATATGAGCTTGGTTTAGCATCTGAAAAACGTTTGAAACGTATGGAAGAAAAACACGAACAAGCACAAAAGTTTGTAGAGTTTTTTCAAAATACTAGTGTTACTACAGGAGAAATAAATCCGATTTTAGAGTCTAAAAATTCATCATTAATGAAACAGCAAGATAAGATGTTTAAGATTTTTGCTAGACCAAATATTGATATTGAAGACATGAAAAAAATCGAGTCTGTTTCAAATTACATCGAAGAACATAATCTAGATAATGAGATTATAGAACAGACCGAAATACAAGTAAAATATTCAGGATATATAGCTAAAGAAAAAAATAACGCAGATAAACTAACGCGTCTAGAAAATATCAGAATACCTGATAATTTTGATTACTCAAAACTTAAGTCGATGAGTATGGAGGCAAGGGAAAAATTAAATAAAATTCAACCTGTAACCATATCACAAGCATCAAGAGTAAGTGGTGTTTCTCCAGCAGATATTTCTGTTTTATTGGTGTATTTAGGGCGATAAATTTTAAACGTTCCACGTGGAACGTTTTTTTTTAGTTTCAATTCTTCCCTTTTTTTTGATTAGATTTTAATTTATGAGTAAAGAAAAAACACAATTATATATAAAAGACCATTCCGTTTCTGGTGAAAAGTTTCAATTAAAAAAGAATGAAAAATATGGTTTTTTAGAGACTTTTCCTCAACCAAAAACTAATCAACTTTCAGAATATTATAAAACGGAAGATTACATTTCTCACACAGATGCAAAACGAAATTGGTTTGAAAAAGCATATCATTTAGTTAGACGTTTTTCTTTAAAGCAAAAACTAAAACTAATCAATGGTTTTAAAACTGATAAAAAACATCTTTTGGATGTAGGTTGTGGTACAGGCGATTTTTTAAAAACAGCTAAAGAAAATAATTGGATAGTTTCTGGAATCGAACCAAATGCAGAAGCAAGAACAATAGCAAATCAAAAAACAGAAAACGCAGTTTTTGATATCGAACAGTTAAATAATTTTGAATCTAATAGTTTTGATGTAATTACACTTTGGCATGTTTTAGAACATCTTCCAGATTTAGAATATCAAATTTCAATATTAAAAAAACTTTTAAAACCTAAAGGTAGGTTAGTGGTAGCTGTACCAAATTATAAAAGTTTTGATGCAAACTATTATAATCAGTTTTGGGCAGCTTATGATGTGCCAAGACATTTATGGCATTTTGATCAAAATTCAATATCAAAATTATTCGCTTCTATTGATATGGAAATAGAACAACTTAAACCAATGCTTTTTGATGCATTTTATGTTAGCTTACTTTCTGAACAATATAAATCTGGAAGTAAAAATATTTTTAAAGGTTTTTATAACGGATTACGATCTAATTTAAATGCAAGTCGTACTAGAGAGTATTCTTCGCTAATTTATGTGCTTAAAAACAGTTAAAACTTATTTTAAAAAAGCATAAGGTTAATTTTTAGTCTTAAACAACAGATAACCTTACCTTTTTTAGAAAGTGTCTTAAATCGCTTTATTTGAAGTTGTTTTTCATAGCTAATAATTATTTTAAAATTAAATTAAAATAGATTTTGCTTATTAGTACAATATTTACATAAAATGTGTTTATCACTTTTTAATTTTTATACATTTGCGAAAATTCATTAAAACAAAAATTAAGATGAAAAAAATATTAGCGGTTTTATCTATTGCAATTTTTATTACTTCTTGTCAAAAACAGAAAATAGGATATGTTGACAACGGAAAAGTAATTAACGAAATGCAAGAGAAAGTTGATTTAGAAAAAAAATACGAAACAAAGCTTAATGCTTTTAATGCTAAAAAGGATAGTATCGGGAGAGCTTTTCAAATGGAAGCTCAAAAATTTCAGATGGAAGCTCAAAAAATGAGTCAATCTAAAGCTCAAGCTAAATATGAAGAGCTTGGTCAAAAACAGCAAATGTTGCAACAACAATTTCAAATGGAGCAACAACAAATATCTAAACCCTATCAAGAAGAAATGGATTCTTTAATTACTAAGGTTAAGGATTATGTTAAAGAATACGGTAAAACAAATGGTTTTGATGTTATTTTAGGTACTGTAGAGTCTTCTCCAAGCGTTATGTATGCAAAAGATGAATATGACCTTACAGAAACAATTATAAAAGACTTAGATAATAATTACAAAAAGTAATTAGATATTTACTTATAAAAAAAGCGTTAGACTTCGGTTTAACGCTTTTTTTTATTTATAAACTGTTATTTATCAGTTGTTTTCATAGTTTTAATTATATTTATCGTGCTATTAATCATTTATAAAAGACTATGAGAAAATTGCTAACGCATTTAATCATTTTCTTTACTTTTTTTTATCAACTTAACGCTCAAGTTACAACTTCATTTAAAACGGAAAAATCGTTTTATGTATATGGAGATGCAATGGTTATTGGTAATAATAGTTTAAGTAAAGAAAAAAACACACCATTTAATGAATCATCAATTGCTAACGATGATATACCAATGACATTTGTAGATGTTGATAATGATGATTCTACATTTAATTCTAGTTCTTCTTATATCCAACTACCTGAAAATCAAAACAATATAGTTTATGCGGCACTTTATTGGACAGCAACGTATAGTTATATTAAAGGAGAAAGACGCTCTCAAAACGGGCAACATTTCTTCTCAGGAAAAAGACAGAAAAACCGTTCTTTAATAAGAAATATTAAATTAAAACTGCCAAACCAATCTTATCAAACCATAACAGGAACAGTTATATTTGATGGCTATAAAAAAAGCGGTTTTCATCTTAATTCTCCTTACGCTTGTTATGCAGATGTAACTAGTTTATTACAAAATGCTGAAGAAAAAAACGGTGAAATTACAGTTGCAAACATTCACGCTACTGAGGGTTTTGTCGCTGGTGGAAGCTCAGCAGGTTGGATGCTTTATATTGTTTATGAAGCACCAACCGAACAACCAAAATACATCACAACATTTAATGGTTTTGCTCATGTTGGTACAGAGCCTGTTGTTATAAATTTGAAAGATTTTAAATCGCCAGAACAAGGAGAAATAAAAACAAATCTAACTTTAGCAACGTTAGAAGGTGATGCAGATATTACTGAAGACGAGTGTATAATAGCAAATCCTAATCTTAAAACAGCAATACGATTAAGTACAATAAACAGACAAGAAAAAAACTTTTTTAATAGCAGTATAGATAGTAATATTAAGCGTTTTCCGGATAGTAAAAACACCTTAGGCTTTGATATTGCACGTATAGAAGTGCCAAAAAATAAAGAAATAGTAATAGATAATAATACGGATAAAGTAGAATTACTTTTTAACACAAAAGAAGACCGGTTTTACTTGTTTTTTACTGCATTTGAAACTGAAATCAGCAAATCTTTTTTTAATGAAATTGAAGCAAATTTACCCGAAAAAGCTACGGTTATAAAATCTACTACAAAAGAAGAAGTAAAGCCAAAAGTTGTTGAGGAAAAAATAGAAATTAAAGCAGAAACAAAGATTAAATCAACAGTCGTAAATAATGAAATTAAAGCAGAAAATGTTGTGCTTAAAAAACCAGAAGTTATTCAAGGACAAGAAGATAAAAATTCTTTAAGCCCAAAAGTAGCTACATCTGGTTACCAGCAACAACAAATAAAGCAAGGGAATGTTATTATTAGCTCTTCTACTTATGTTGAAGCTTTAAAGATTAAAGAAAAACCTTTAGAAACTCAACAATTTAAACTTGTCTTAGAAAAAAATGCTGCCGAGATTGAAGGTGCTAAAAAAGGATATTACGTTATTACAAAGTTTTTTTCTTCACCTCAAAATGCTTTTAATTGGCAAAAAGACTTAAAAGAAAAAGGGTATAATAGCGATTTTTTAATAGATGAAAAAAATAAACTTTACTATGTTTATATCTTTCATACAGAAAACTTTTATGATGCTTATATGCAACATAAATCGTATTTAGAACAAAATCTTTTTAAAGACAACTGGGTATTTAAAGTAAATATGACAGATTTTTAATCTATTGCATTAAGTATAAAGCAAAAAGAGTAGGAATTAAATAGATAACAATAGTTCTTGCACCATCATAATCTTTAGCTACACGTTGCCCAAACAATAATAAAAGTAATGTAATAGCGCTTAAAATAGCAGCATAAAACCCTAAAGTAGAGTTATCATTAACTACAAGTTGGTATATACCTAAAACAGCCAAAATCCCTGCAATAACCTCTATTATTAGGATAATAGCAACATTTATTTCTACTATCTTCCCCATAAAAGTTTTAGAAAAATGTTCTTTTAACCAACCAATATTTCCTTTCCAATCTAAAATTTTATCTAATCCAGATTGTAAAAAAGTGATGGCTAAAAAAAGTAATAAAATTATTTCGGTAATGTGGTCTAAAATAGAAATCATAGTTAATTAGTTTATAGTCAAAGATATTAAAATTATAAAGGAAATTTTAGCTTAAAACTACTCTTGCTTAGCGTGTAAAAGTCTAGTTAGTTTTATAGATAAATCGGTTAGTATGATTTTAGAATTTCCGTTACGTTCTATATGATAAATTGCATCTTGTAACTCATTAGAAATATCTAAAATATTGTTATTATGTACAAAAGGAGCAAATTTTGACAAGTCAAATTTTTCAGCTTTAGCTTCAAAAAACACCAAATCCTCAGCACCGTAATTAAGCAGTAAGGCTTGTCTAAAAAAGTCTAAACAGAAGTTTAAAAATTGCTTTTGTGTCTCTCTACCTGTTTTTGCAATTTCTTCGCTCCAACCAATTAAATCGTGTATTGCAGCTTTGTTTCCTTTAGCTTTAAAAGCAGATCTAATCCAAAATATAAACCATTTTTCAAACTGAGTGTCTTCGCTATCATGATAGACTAAATCACATGCTTTATTATAATTACCTTCGGCTTGGTGTGCAATTTTAGTAGCATCAGCTTCATTAATATCAAACTGTTTTATCAATCCGTTTTTTATATCTTCTTCTGCTAATGGCGGAAAATGTATAATTTGGCAACGTGATCTAATGGTATTTATAATTTGCTCTTCGTCTTCGGCAATTAATAAAAAAATAGTCTTATTTGGCGGTTCTTCAATTAACTTAAGAAGCTTATTAGCGGCTTGCGTGTTAAGCTTTTCTGCCATCCAAATTAGCATAATTTTATAGCCACCTTCATAAGCTTTAAGACTAAGAGATTTAACTATATCTTGGGCTTCATCTACACCAATTTGTCCTTGTTTATTATCTACACCTAAAAGTCTGTACCAGTCAAATAAATTTCCGTAAGGTTGTTGGGTTAGTAATTGCCTCCATTCTTCTAAAAAAGCACTGCTAACAGGATGTTTTTTTACCTTATCTGTTGTGGTTACTGGGAAGGCAAAATGTAAATCTGGATGCGAATAATTATTAAACTTTAAGTTGCAAGCTTGGTTATTACCATCGTTTTCTGCATTGGTGTTACCACACAAAATGTATTGTGCATAGGCAATAGCCATAGGTAATGTACCAGACCCTTCTGGTCCTACAAATAACTGTGCATGTGGTATACGACCATGGTCTGCACTAGTTGTAAGGTGTTTTTTTATATGTTGAAGTCCTAAAATATCACTAAAAAGCATAAAGCAAATATAGTTTTCTTCTAAAATAAAAGCGAATATCTTACCGCTTGATTTTAATAATTACACTGTTTTGTATCACTCTAAATGTCTATATTTGAAAATTACTTAATCATTAAAATTAAATGAAATATCTATCTGTATTTTTTATTGCTTTTTTAAGTATAAATATATCAGTAGCTCAAGAATTAAAAGTAGCTATAGATAGTACGCTTTCTGATGGTGTTTCTTTTAAGCCGGTTAACGAGTTTTATATCTTTGGAGATGCTGCTGTTATTGGTAATAATCTTTTAAGTGAAGACAGTAAAAAACCATACAACAATAGACAAGAAGACAATGACAATATTAAAATGAAATATGTTGATATTGATGATAATCCAGAAACGTTTTCTTCTAGTCAAGCAAAATTAACATTACCTGATGATTTTAAAAAAATTGTTTATGCAGGTTTATATTGGACAGCAACTTACGCGTACGAAAAAGGCACAAGAAAAGCTAAAAAGGATAATTATATCTTTAGGGGTAATGGAGAGCGATCACCAGTAATAAATCAAATAAAAATTAAGCTTCCAAATCAAGATTATCAAGACATTACAGGAGATATTATTTATGACGGATCAACTAATGTAACGCATGCAATAAACTCGCCATATGTTTGTTATGCAGATGTTACAAAATTACTTCAAAACACAGAAGATAAAGCAGGTAACTACACTGTTGCAAATGTTAAAGCAACGGAAGGTTATTTGTCTGGTGGTAGTGCAGCAGGTTGGATGTTGTATGTTATTTATCAATCACCAACAGATAATCCAAAGTACATTTCAACTTACAATGGTTTTGCATTAGTAAATAGTAGACCGGTAGATATAAACTTTAAAAATTTTAAATCTATTAATCAAGGTAAAGTAAACACTTCTTTAGTTGTATCTGCTTTAGAAGGCGATAATAATTTAGATTTAGACGAGTGTGCCATTTTAAAAGCAAATAGCAATCAATTTCAATCCTTAAGTAATGGTGCAAGATACCAGCAAAACTTTTTTAATAGTACAATAACCAATAACTCTATGGTCAATAGAGATCGTTACCCTAATAGCGAAAATACTTTAGGTTTTGACATTGCTCAATTAAAAATCCCTAATTATAATAACACAATAATTAGTAATGATATAAGTGAAACAACGATGAGATTAAAAACAAAATCAGATCGTTTTTACTTATATTTTACCGCATTTCAAACCGAGATTGCGCAAACATTTTTTGAAGATGTTGTACAAGAAACAACACCAGTAAGCAAAAAAGCCGAAGTAGAACCAGAAATAGTAAGATCTAACGCTTCTACTATTGCAAGTAAAGATCCTAAAGACACAAAAAGAGCACCTTACGTATATTACAAAAAAGGGTTAAACTCTAATGCTTTTAGATATTTAAAACGAAAAAAATCTACATCTGTTATAGGTATAGAAGGAGGTTATTATGTAATTACTAATGTGTTTTCAGAAGCACAAAGAGCAGGAAAATGGACAGCATCATTAATAAAAAAAGGATTTGATGCAGACGTATTTGTAAACCCAAAAAATAATTGGAACTACGTTTACGTACTTAGAAGCGATACTGCAGAAGAAGCTTTTAAGCTTATGGAAGAATTAAGAACAAATTATAGATATAGAGATGCTTGGATTTTTAAAGCCAATCTCGATTAACAACAAAATTAAAAACTAATGAAAACGCTTAACGATTTCAATTTTAAAAACAAAAAAGCTTTAATCAGAGTAGATTTTAATGTGCCTTTAGATGCTAATTTTAAGGTTACAGATGCAACTCGTATACAAGCAGCTAAACCAACAATAATCAAAATACTTGAAGATGGTGGTAGTTGTGTTTTAATGTCTCATTTAGGTCGTCCTAAAGGTGTGCAAGAAGAATTTTCTCTTAAGCATATTGTATCTAAAGTAGAAGATATTATTGGTGTAGAAACTCAGTTTGTAAACAATTGTGTTGGAGAAGACGTAGAGCAAGCAGTAGCAAATCTAGAACCGGGAAAAATCTTAATTTTAGAAAATTTACGTTTTCATGAAGAAGAAACTAAAGGTGACAAATATTTTGCAGAACAATTATCAAAATTAGGTGACATTTATGTAAATGATGCTTTTGGTACTGCGCATCGTGCACACGCATCTACAACTGTAGTTGCACAATTTTTTACAGAAAACAAATGCTTCGGATACCTTTTAGAACAAGAAATTAAAAGTATAGAAAGAGTCATGAAAACTGGCGAAAAACCAGTTTTAGCAGTACTTGGAGGCGCAAAAGTCTCTTCTAAAATTACAATTATAGAAAACATTTTAGATAAAGTAGATCATTTAATTATTGGTGGCGGTATGTCTTTTACATTCGCCAAAGCTAATGGTGGTAAAGTAGGAGATTCTATTTGCGAAGATGACAAAATACCATTAGCATTAGATATATTAAAACAAGCAAAAGAGAAAAATGTACAAATACATTTACCTGTAGATGTTAAAGCAGCAGATAAGTTTGATAATAATGCAAATACTCAAATCTGTGATATAAATAATATACCAGATGGCTGGCAAGGTTTGGACGCTGGACCAAAATCTTTAGAGCAATTTAAGGATGTTGTTTTAGAATCTAAAACCATTTTATGGAACGGTCCTTTAGGTGTTTTTGAAATGGAAAACTTTGCTAATGGTACTGTAGAATTAGGTAATTTTATTGCAGAAGCAACTAAAAACGGTGCATTTTCACTTGTTGGTGGTGGCGATTCTGTTGCTGCAGTAAAACAGTTTGGTTTTGAAGATAAAGTAAGTTATGTAAGTACCGGCGGAGGCGCAATGTTAGAAAGTTTAGAAGGAAAAACTTTACCAGGTATCGCTGCTATCTTAGAATAAAATATAAATAATTAACGTTAAGCAATAAAACGCTTTATATGTCTTTAAAAAAATCATTTTTAATAGTTTTAATTTTATCACTTTGTTGTAGCTGGTTATTGGCGCAAGATTCCTTGCAAACCAATTCAACTAGGCTAAAACAAGACCAATTAATTTCTGGAGAAAGTTATGAGATAGATACAATTATTGATGGTCAGACGTATTATAAAAAGTCAATTAAAGCAATTTCTGCAGAAATTCCGGAAGCACTTTTAGATGATGAATACGCTGCAGAAATTGATAAAAAATGGTTAGAAGAGTTATATAGTACAACACTTTTTGATACCATTTACAGAGATGTTAAAGGGCTTAACTATAAAGCAGTTTACTATCCAGAATTAACCACAGACACACTAAAAGCAAGGCTTAAAAGATTAAATGCAAAAACACCTTTTAATGTAGAATATAATCCTGCGTTAGAAAGTGTGATAAAAATGTTCTTAAAGAACAGACATCAATCTTTTGAGCGTTTAATGGGATTAAGTAATTACTACTTCCCAATGTTTGAACGCGAATTTGACAACTACGATATTCCTTTAGAGATGAAATATCTAGCAATTGTAGAGTCTGCTTTAAAACCACGAGCTAGATCTCGTGTTGGTGCCACAGGGTTATGGCAGTTTATGTTTGCAACAGGTAAACAATACGGTTTGGACGTAAGCAGTTATGTAGATGAGCGTAGTGACCCAATAAAATCTACAGAATCTGCTGCAAAATACTTAGCAAAACTTTATGAGCTTTTTGGAGATTGGGACTTAGCACTAGCAGCGTATAATTCTGGACCAGGTAATGTAAGTAAAGCCATTAGACGTTCTGGCGGTTATCAAAACTATTGGAATATCCGTCCACATCTTCCACGTGAAACAGCAGGATATGTACCTGCATTTCTAGCCACTATGTATATTTTTGAATATGCAGAAGAGCATGGTTTCATTCAACATAAACCAGAATTTAATTACATAGATACTGACACGATTCGCGTTAAGCAAATGATTACTTTGGATCAAGTATCAGAGTTTACAGGTGTTAAGATAGAAACGCTTCAGTTTTTAAATCCATCGTACAAACTAGATATTATTCCTCACATCGAAGGAAAAAATTATACTTTAAGATTACCAAGAAATATTATTGGCGCTTTTGTAAATAACGAAGACCAAATGTATGCTTATGCTAAAGCAGAATTTGATAAACGCGAAAAACCGTTACCTCAATTTTTTAATACAGATACAAAAACTAGATATCGTGTTAAGCAAGGTGATTATTTAGGTAAAATTGCACGAAAATTTGGAGTAAGAGTTAGTCAAATAAAACGTTGGAATGGTTTAAGAAGTAATAATTTAAGAATTGGTCAACGCTTAACTATTTACCCACGTAATGGTGCAGCAATAAGGCAAGCAACAGCTTCAAATTCAAATAGTTCAAATCTAAAAAACTATAAAGGAAAAACCTATACCGTTCAAAAAGGAGATAGCTTGTGGAGTATTTCTCAAAAATTTTCAGGAATTTCTGTTGAAAATATTAAAGAATGGAATGGTATTAGTGGTACTAATTTAAAGCCTGGTATGACATTAAAACTGTCTAAAGGCTAAACTTCAAATTAAAACATCGTTATAAAATGAAAAAAATAATTTTATTGGTCTTAGCAGCTACACTTACTATTGCGTGTAATGATAAGAATAAAAAAGAACAAAGATACGTACAAGACTCATCAGGAGTTTTAAATAACCTTTCTGTCGTTATTGATAGTGATTTATGGAAAGGTAGTGTAGGAGATGCTGTAAGAGATGTAGTAACTACAAATGTACCTGGATTACCACAAAACGAGCCTATGTTTGATGTAAATCAAATTCCACCTCAAGTTTTTAAAGATTTTGCTACAAAAAACAGAACAGTTTTAAGGGTTAGCAAAGGAAAAGAAGCGGGTTTAAAAATAGCAAATAATGTCTATGCTAAACCACAGAAAGTAGTATTTGTAACAGGACAAAACAACGATCAAATTATCGAAATTTTAAAAGTTAATAAGGATAAAATAATTAGTGCTTTTAAAGCGCAAGAAGTAAAATGGCGCCAAGATCAAATAAAAAAATCTGTATTAAATACAGATGATGTTGAGAAAGAACTAGGCGTTACAATTAGTTTTCCTTCTATTTATAGATTTGCTAAAAAGGACGATAACTTTTTCTGGATAAGAAAAAACCTAAGCACAGGAACAAACAACGTTATGCTATATACCATTCCTTATGATTCTATCAATAAAGAAGGAGACATCATAGAGCAAGTTATAAAACACAGAGATAGTTTGGGTAAAAAATATATACCAGGACCTTTAGACGGTAGTTATATGAAGACAGAAGAAGCTTACTCGCCATTCTTATTCAATACAACAATTGACAATAAACCAACTTACGAGGTAAGAAGTACTTGGGATATAGAAGGGACTTTTAATGCTGGTCCTTTTGTAAATTATATGATAGAGGATAAACCAAATAATAGATACATAGTTGCAGAAGGGTTTACTTTTGCACCATCCGTAAATAAAAGAGACTTTGTTTTAGAGCTTGAAGCAATTATAAAGTCGCTTAAAGTTAAATAACAGTTAGGCATAAAGCATAAAAAAACCCAACGCATTTGCATTGGGTTTTTTTTATAAGAATGAGAAAAATTATTTGTTTTCCTCTTTATTATCTTCTTTACTTGCGTCTTTAAACTCTTTAATTCCACTTCCTAGACCACGCATTAATTCTGGTATTTTTTTACCTCCAAATAAAAGTAAAACCAAAATAACAATTACGGCAATTTGCCAAGGTCCTACTACACCTAAAAATATACTATTAGAAATCATAACTTTTTAATTTAGGCTACAAAGTTAATAATTAAACTTAAATAATAACGTTTAAACACTAACTTTAGCATTTGCTTAAAGTGCTTAACATAATATTTTAATTACTTTTGTTTTTTACTATGGCAAAAAGCGAAAAGAAATCAAAAAAAATAAAGAAGAAACTACTACACAAGTACCGTTTAGTTATTTTAAATGAAGATACTTTTGAAGAGCGTTTATCTTTAAACTTAAACCGATTAAATGTATTTGTAATAGGTACATTATCGGCTATATTTTTAATTGCATTTACAACACTATTAATTGCATTTACGCCTTTAAAAGAATACATACCTGGTTATTCGTCAACATCTTTAAAAAAGAAAGCTATAGCGCTAAGTTTTAAAACAGATTCCTTACAACGCGTTATAGATTTTAACGAAAAATATTTTGCGTCAATAAAGCAAGTTTTACAAGGAGAAGTTAGTGTAGCCGACTTTGATAGAGATTCAATAATCCAAGCAGTAAAGCAAGAGGTTAGTGAGGTAGATTTATCACCAATAAAAGAAGACTCTTTGTTAAGAGAAAAAGTAGATAAAGAAGATAAATATAGCTTATTCGAAACTGCTACAGCAAAAACAAACTTTGTACTTTTCCCACCGGTAAATGGTACCATTAGTGAGCCTTATGATGTAAAAAGTAAACATTATGCTGTAGATATTGTTGTAGAAGAAAACACGCCCATAAAAGCAACCGCAGACGGAACGGTTATTTTTGCAGAATGGACAGCGCAAACAGGTTATGTAATTTTAATAGAACATAGCTCAGGATTAATTTCTGTATACAAACACAATGCGTCATTGACCAAATCTCAAGGAGATTTAGTTAAAGCAGGAGAAGTAATTGCAACAGCTGGTAATACAGGAGAATTAACCACTGGACCACATCTTCATTTTGAACTTTGGAGCGACGGTTACCCTGTAAACCCAACTAATTTTATAGATTTTAAGTAATGCCTTCATTTAAATCCATATTAGCAAAACCATTTGCAAAACGCATCTACAAGAAAGTTCAAAAATGGGCAAATAATCCCATTGAAACTCAAGAAAAAGTTTTTAAAAACCTTATTTCAGAAGCTACAGAAACAGCATTTGGTAAAGACCACGATTTTATAAGTGTCAATACTTACGAAGACTTTGTAAAACGTGTACCAATAAGAGACTACGAAGATTTAAAACCATATGTAGACCGTGTTGTTGATGGTGAAGAAAATGTACTTTGGAAAGGTAAGCCTCTATACTTTGCAAAAACTTCTGGTACAACATCTGGCGCAAAATACATTCCGCTTACCAAAGATAGTATGCCAACACATGTAAATGCAGCTAGAAACGCTATTTTAATGTACATACACGAAACTGGTAATGCAGATTTTGTTAACGGAAAAATGATTTTCTTACAAGGTAGTCCAGTACTTCAAGAAAAAAACGGAGTACAATTAGGTAGATTATCGGGTATTGTAGCACATTATGTTCCAAAATACCTTCAAAAAAACCGTATGCCATCTTGGGAAACTAACTGTATTGAAGACTGGGAAACCAAAGTAGACGCTATTGTAGAAGAAACATTGCCAGAAAACATGACAGTAATATCAGGTATTCCGTCATGGGTACAAATGTATTTTGAAAAACTGCAGCAAAAAACAGGAAAAAAGGTAGGAGATATCTTTAAAAACTTCAACTTATTCATTTTTGGTGGTGTTAATTACGAACCGTATCGCGCTAAATTTGAAAACCTAATAGGAAGAAAAGTAGATAGTATAGAATTGTATCCTGCAAGCGAAGGTTTTTTTGCTTTTCAAGACAAGCAAGATGAAAAAGGAATGCTTTTACAACTAGACTCAGGTATGTTTTATGAGTTTGTAAAAGCAGAAGATTTTTTCAACGAAAACCCTAAACGAATCACTTTAAAAGATGTTGAGGTTGGCGTAAATTATGTTATGATTATATCAACAACAGCAGGACTTTGGGCTTATAACATTGGTGATACCATTCAGTTTACAAATACAAAGCCTTACAGAGTTATTGTTTCTGGAAGGATTAAACATTTTATATCTGCATTTGGAGAACATGTAATTGGCAAAGAAGTAGAGCAAGCAATGAAAGATGCAACAACAAATACTTCAATTAGAATAAATGAATTTACTGTAGCTCCGCAAATAAATCCAGATTCAGGATTACCGTATCACGAATGGTTTATAGAATTTGAAAATGAACCAGACAATCTTTCCGCTTTAGCGCAAAAATTAGATACTTCCTTGCAAAAACAAAACAGTTATTATTTTGATTTAATTGAAGGAAAAGTACTTCAACCATTAAAAATTACAAAAATTGAAAAAAATGGATTTCAAAACTACATGAAATCTATAGGTAAATTAGGTGGACAAAATAAAATGCCAAGACTGTCTAATGATAGAAAGATAGCTGAAGCCTTAAAAGCATTCTTATTGGTTAAATAATATTATATTTGCCTCAACAAAACTAGATAATGAGTATAAAAAAACCACATGAAAGAACTAGAGCTCAAGAAAGCTCAAATGCAATTGAACGCATGTATATTACCATGCGACACTTGTTTAATCGTGGGTTTTATAAGCCAATGGGTGTTTCTGGAGAAACATTAAGAGAAGCATTATTGGTTTTACGACCAGAAATTTATGGTTCTATATCAGAAGAAAAAGCAGAATTAGAAGGACTGCTTTATGTTATAGATCGTTTACCATACGGGATAGAACAATGCCGATTTATCAATTTAACAAGTGACGAAGGTTATAAAGATTCACATTTTGAGGTTATAATACCTCCTAAAAGACGTCGTAACTGTTATCGTATTGATGATGAGCAGATGAATATTGAAATAACAAGAGGTAGATCAGAAATATACGATATCTTAACCCATCTAACTTTTTTGTTTGTAGAGTCTCATAAAATAAGTAAACGTGTTCTTATTGATGAAAACGGAGCAACAACAAGAGATTGGCAAAAGTTAGAACAAGCAGTCTTAAAGACAAAAAAGCTTACTCAAAAAGAACGAGAAATAGCAATAACACACACTGCTAATATACTAGGAAGAACGTTTAAAGAACTTACTAAGGTTTACAACGCTTTTGCTTTACCAAATAAGCCAGAACGTCTATTAGAAATAGTCTATTGGCTAGGTAATCTTGCAATAGACGAAGTTGTTCATAACAATAAAAGAACAGTTACTTTTAGTCCTGTATTAAGAGAACGATTAGGGCACCATTTACATGGAGAAATTTGGGCAAATAGAATTAAAGAAACACTTCAAAAGCATAAGCTTTTAGAAAGACCAATCCATATAATTAGTGCAAATTTACACAGTGTTATGAATACACTTTTTGCACCAATCGCATTAAAATCAGAAACTTCTAAAAACGATATATTTAAAGTTTACGAAAGTTTAAGTCAAAGTAACAATACATCGCTTCGCAATAAAGTAAAGCAAAAGGCGTTACAGCAAGGAATGATTTTTATAGAAGATGAATCGGGAACAAACATAGACGTTCAGATTTTTGATACATCTAAAATAGATCTTTCTAAAACAGATTTAAATTTGCCTAAACCTTCTAAAGACAAAGAAGCACCAGTTTTATTTGTAATGGATTATGCGTTTGGTGAACAAGCATATGAAACCATTGACGAGTTTTTAAAACCATATACTAACGAAGGAGATAAAGTATTTTTAAATATTGAATCTGTATCAATAATGGGTAAAGCAGGAATATTAGAAGGAGGAAAAGGAGATATTATGATACCTTCTGCTCATATTTTTGAGGGTACAGCAGATAACTATCCTTTTACAAATGAATTATCTAAAGCAGATTTAGAAGGACAAGGTGTAGATGTTTATGAAGGCTCTATGATAACTGTTTTAGGGACGTCACTTCAAAATAAAGACATACTTAAATTCTTTTTTAATTCAACATGGAATGTTATTGGATTAGAAATGGAAGGTGCGCATTATCAAAAAGCTATACAAGCAGCATCTAAAGTAAGACGAAGTATTAATCCAGATGTAAAAGTAAGATACGCTTATTACGCAAGTGATAATCCGTTAGAAACAGGAAGTACATTAGCTTCAGGAGGTTTAGGTACTTCTGGAGTAAAACCAACATATTTAATAACACGTAAAATATTACAACAAATATTTGCTTAAAAAGCTATGAGTAAAGAATTACCAAACAATCAAAAACAAAACGAAGAAGTAGACTTAATTGTTTTTTTTAATCTAATTGGAAATGCAATAAACAAAGTTATAGATTTCTTTAAAGGCATTCTTAAAACTATTTTCTCTTCAATTATTTATGCCTTAAAAACACTTTTTAAAAGCTGGAAAATAGTTTTAGGAGTTTTGCTTATAGCAGCTATAGTAGGTTATGCTTTAGAAAAATCAAGACCAACAATTTATACTACAGAAATGTTGGTAGAGCCATATTTTAATTCAAAATATCAACTAGTTACAAATATCAACTATTTTAATGCGTTAATTTCTAATAACGAGAAAGAAACTTTAAAAGAAATATTTAAAGTTGGAGATGATGTTATCAATGAAGTTAGAAGTTTTGAAATAGAACCAGGACCAGAAACTGAAAATGATAAATTATTGCAGTATGAGGAGTTTATTAGTAAACTAGATTCTGTTAGAGCTCAAGATTATTCTTATGAAGAGTTTTTAGAAAACAGGAGTGTGTATGCTGGTAGATATTTTTTAATTAAGGCTAATGCTTATAAGTCTGATATCTTTAAAGATTTAGAAGGAGGTATTTTAAACTCTTTTACCAACGACTATACTAATAAGGAGATGAAAAGAAGGGATACTTTAATTGAAATACAGAAACAAAATCTTTACGATCAATTAAAGCAAGTAGATTCTTTAAAACAATTTTATATAGATGTTGTTAGAGCCGAAGCAGATAACAAAAAACAGAATGTTAGACTAGGCGAGTTTTCAATTACTTCAAATGAAAGCTCTAAAACTAGAGAATTTGACTTATTAAAAGAAGAACAAAAGATAAGAAACGAAATAAAAAAATTAGAAGAAGAAAAAATAGAGCAAGATGTTATCTTTGAAGTTATATCTAGTTTTCAAAGAGTAGGAAATGCTTCTTCTAGTTGGTTAGAAAAATACTCTATTATATTCCCGGTTTTAGCATTTATACTGCTAATCATTTTCTTTATAGCTAAAAAAGTTATAATATTTACTTTAAATTATGAAGATTAAAACAATACTTGTTACAGGAGGCGCAGGATTTATAGGGTCTAATTTTATTCTACATTATCTTAGCAACAATCCAGGTACAAATGTTGTTAATTTAGATAAGCTCACCTATGCAGGAGAGCTTTCTAATTTAAAGGAAGTAGAGAGTAATCCAAATTATACTTTTATTAAAGGAGATATTTGTGACCGAAACTTAATAGAATCTTTATTTGATAAATATCAATTTGATGGTGTTATTCATTTTGCAGCAGAGTCTCATGTAGACAATTCTATTAACAGTCCTAGCGCTTTTATAGACACAAATATTACTGGGACATTCAATTTAATAGATGTAGCAAAATCCAATTGGATGGAAGCACCATTTAAACACAAAGACGGTTGCGAAAACAACAGGTTTCATCATATATCTACAGATGAGGTTTATGGTACCTTAGGAGAAACAGGATTGTTTACAGAAAATACGCCTTATGCACCAAATAGTCCGTATAGTGCATCAAAAGCATCTTCAGATTTTATAATTAGAAGCTATTTTCATACGTATGGAATGAATGTTGTTACCACAAATTGTTCTAATAATTATGGGCCAAAACAGCATGATGAGAAGCTTATACCAACAATTATCAGAAAAGCTATTTCAGGAGAAAACATTCCTATTTATGGCGATGGAACAAACGTTAGAGATTGGTTATATGTATTAGATCACTGTAAAGGTATAGACCTAGTTTTTAAAACAGGAAAAGCAGGAGAAACTTACAATATTGGAGGTAGAAATGAAAGAAATAATCTGTACATTGTAAACACTATCTGTTCAATTTTAGATGAAATTAAGCCTGCAGACAAATCATATAAAGATCAAATTACTTTTGTAACAGATAGACCAGGACATGATTTTAGATACGCAATAGATGCTTCTAAAGTTGAAAATGAATTAGGCTGGAATGCAGACGAAAATTTTGAAACAGGTATTAAAAAAACTATTGATTGGTACCTAAAAAAATATACTGATTAATGAAAGGAATAATTTTAGCAGGCGGATCAGGAACCAGACTTCACCCATTGACAAAAGTATTAAGTAAGCAGTTAATGCCTATTTATGATAAGCCAATGATATATTATCCGCTTTCTACTTTAATGCAAGCTGGTATCAATGAAATTCTAATAATTTCTACACCAGAACATATCCCTTTTTTTAAACAACTCTTAGGAGATGGATCAAACTTAGGCTGTACTTTTCAATATGCTGTACAAGACTCACCAAACGGTCTGGCAGAAGCATTTATTATAGGAGAAGAATTTATAGGAGAAGATAAAGTAGCACTAATTTTAGGAGATAATATTTTTTACGGAACTGGACTTGCAGACCTGTTAAAAGCAAATAATAATCCAGATGGAGGTATTGTTTACGCTTATCACGTTACAGATCCAGAACGTTATGGCGTAGTTAATTTTGATAAAGAAGGCAAAGCACTTTCTATCGAAGAAAAGCCAGAAAAACCTAAATCAAATTATGCAGTTCCTGGTATATACTTCTATGATAATGAGGTAGTAAAAATTGCAAAAAATATTAAACCAAGTCAAAGAGGCGAATTAGAAATCACAGACGTTAATAAAGCTTATCTAGAACAAGGAAAGCTACAAGTAAGTATTTTAGATAAAGGTACTGCATGGTTAGATACAGGCACATTTAAATCTTTAATGCAAGCCTCTCAATTTGTTCAAGTTATAGAAGAACGTCAGGGATTAAAAATAGGCGCAATAGAAGAAGCGGCATACACAAGCGGATTTATAACTAAACAACAGTTAATAGACCTTGCTACGCCACTTCTAAAAAGTGGTTATGGAAAACATTTAATAAGCTTAGTAAAAGAAGACTAATGATTGCTAAAGAAACAAAGCTTAAAGGTTGTTACATTCTAGAACCAACAGTTTTTGATGATTCAAGAGGTTATTTTCTTGAAAGCTATAACAAGCAAACGTTTGATAAACTGATAGGTCAAAATATAAATTTTGTACAAGACAATGAGTCCTTTTCCTCTCGTGGAGTTTTAAGAGGATTACATGGTCAAAAAGATGAGTTTGCTCAAGCTAAATTAGTTAGAGTAACACAAGGCGAAGTACTAGACGTAGCTGTAGATTTTAGAAAAGATTCACCAACATATATGCAACACGTATCAGTAAAATTATCTTCAGAAAATAAGAAGCAGTTATTTGTTCCTAGAGGATTTTTACACGGTTTTGTAGTGTTGAGTCAAACAGCAGTATTTAATTACAAATGTGATAATTGGTATAACAAAGATGCAGAAATTGGAATTATGTATAATGATTCCGATTTAAGCATAGATTGGTTGCTAAATGAAGATGAGTTGTTAATATCTGAAAAAGATAAAAACTTACCAACCTTAAAGCAGTTTTCTAAATGATAAGAGTATTAATAACAGGAGGAAAAGGGCAATTAGGACAATGTTTGCAATCTATATCTAACGACTTTAAAACGTTAGATTTTGTGTTTTTAGGAAGTAGTGATTTAGACATTTCTAAAAAAAAAGAAGTTGAAAATTATTTTAGTAAAAACCATTTTGATTATTGTATTAACTGTGCTGCTTACACAGCTGTAGATAAAGCTGAAGAAGAACTAGAATTAGCAAAAAAAGTTAATGTTACAGGTGCTAAAAACTTAGCAATAGCCTGTAAAAAGAACAACAGTATACTAATACATATTTCTACAGATTTTATTTTTGATGGAACAGCAAAATTACCTTATACCGAAGAAGATACTACAAATCCAATATCTGTATACGGAAAAACAAAACGAGATGGAGAATTAGCAATAATATCTAACCTACCACAACACTTTATTATTCGTACATCTTGGTTATATTCAGAATTTGGGAGTAATTTTGTGAAAACTATGTTGAGGTTATCTGAAGAAAAAAAAGAATTAAGTGTTGTAGATGATCAAACAGGTTGCCCTACCTATGCAAAAGATTTAGCTGAAGTCATTTTAAAAATCATAAACAGTCAATCTAAAAAGTTTGGAATATATCATTATTCAAACCAAGGAGAAATCACTTGGTATGATTTAGCAAAAGAAATCTTTAAGCAATCAAATGCAGATATTAATCTTTACAAAACTGACTCAAATACATTTAAAACACTTGCAACACGACCAAAGTATAGTGTATTAAATACTAGTAAAATACATTCTCTTCTAAAATTAGAACCAATACAATGGAAGAAAAGTTTAGAGAAGTGTTTGAAAGAAATAAAATAATGAAGACTATGTATAACACTAATTTTCATAATAAAGAATTAAACAACCTAACCGTTTTAGTCACAGGTGGCGCAGGTTTTATTGGATCGAATTTAGTAGAATATCTACTTAAAAATAATGCTAAAAAAGTCGTTATTTTAGATAATCTTGCAACAGGAAAACTTTCCAACATTAGCGATTTTATCAAACAACCTAATTGCGATTTTATAGAAGGCGATATTAGAGATTTAGACACTTGTAAAAAGGCAATGCAAAATGTAGATTACGTCTTACATCAAGCAGCTTTAGGTTCTGTACCACGATCAATTAATGATCCAATAACTTCTAACGAAGTCAACATTTCTGGTTTTTTAAACATGTTAGTTGCTGCTAAAGACTCTTCAACAGTAAAACGAATGGTGTATGCCGCTTCGTCTAGCACTTACGGCGATAGTAAGCAACTTCCAAAGGTAGAAGACAACATAGGTAAACCATTATCACCATATGCAGTCACTAAATATGTTAATGAACTGTATGCAGATGTTTTCTACAAAACTTATGGTTTAGAAACAATTGGCTTAAGATATTTTAATGTTTTTGGTCAAAGACAAGACCCTAATGGCGCTTACGCAGCAGTAATACCAAAATTTATCGGTCGTTTTTTAAATAATGAAGAGGTTATTATCAACGGGGACGGAAAACACTCAAGAGATTTTACATACATAGAAAATGTAGTTCAAGCCAATATAAAAGCAGCTTTAACAGATAACCCAAACGCAGTTAATCAAGTATATAACGTTGCTTTTGGAGATAACACTAATTTAAATGAATTAGTTGAAGCCATTAAAAACGGACTTTCAGCCTTAAATATTTCAACATCCTCCAAAGTAACTAACGGACCAGAAAGACAAGGCGATGTAAAGCACTCTTTAGCAGACATATCAAAAGCTAAAACAAATTTTGATTACAATCCGGAGTTCTCCTTTTCAGAAGGTATAAAACACACGATAAAATATTATATAGATAATAATGAAAGCATTTAGCATTTCAAAAAACTTAGAAACAGCAATAAAAGCTTCATTACATGCCGGAAAGGAAATAATGAAGGTTTATAATTCTGAAATTGAAGTAGAATACAAAGACGATAAATCGCCTTTAACGGAAGCAGATAAAAGAGCGAATGACATTATCAATTCGTTTTTAATTCCCACAGAAATTCCAATTATTTCAGAAGAAAATAAACAAACAGATTATAACGATAGAAAACACTGGAATCAATGCTGGATTGTAGATCCTGTAGATGGTACCAAAGAGTTTATAAAACGTAATGGAGAGTTTACTGTAAACATAGCATTAACCGAAGATGGTATTCCAAAATTAGGAGTCATTTATGTACCTGCAATTAAAATCATTTATTTTGCAGATGTAGAAAGCAAACAAGCTTTTAAAGCAGAATTAAATACTCATGATGTTTCAATAGATGAAGTTTTAAGTTCAGCAACTCAACTGACACCAAAACAAGAAGATTCAATATTAGTGGAAGTTGTTGGAAGTCGTTCTCATATGAGTCAAGAAACACTTGATTATGTAGAAGATTTAAAACAACAAGGTAAAGAGGTACACATAGTATCAAAAGGAAGTTCTTTAAAATTCTGTTTAGTCGCAGAAGGTAAAGCAGACGTATATCCACGATTTGCACCAACTATGGAATGGGATACCGCAGCAGGACAAGCTATCTGCAATGCTGTTGGTATTTCTGTAATTTCTAAAGAAACCAATAAACCACTACTTTATAACAAAGAAAATTTGTTAAATCCTTGGTTTTTAGTGTCTAAATAAAATGAAAGATAGCTCATATAAAAGGCACCTGGCCAAAACCATTACTTGGCGTATTGTTGGTACAATAGATACAATTGTACTATCATGTATCATATCTGGTAATCCTTTTACTGGGTTAAAGATTGGTTTTTCAGAAGTGATTACAAAAATGATTTTGTATTATCTTCATGAAAGAACATGGTTTAAAATTAACCTATCAAAAGATGGTAAAGTTTTAGAAAGTAAAAAAAGACACATAGCAAAAACATTAACATGGCGCTTTATAGGTACATTAGACACAATAATTTTAGCTTGGATTATATCAGGTGACCCATTAACAGGACTTAAAATAGGTTTTGCAGAAGTAATTACAAAAATGCTATTATACTATTTACATGAAAGAACGTGGTATAAAATAAATTATGGATTAGATGAAAGAAGGAAATAAATTAGATATAAGTAAAAACATTATACAACACGATTATCAAGTAAGTCGTGAAGACAGAAAGTTTAAAAATAATCACAATTCATTTTTAATTTGGTTTACGGGTCTATCAGGATCTGGTAAATCGACAATAGCAAACCTTGTAGAACAGCAACTTTTTGAAAAAGGAATAAAAACCTACACACTTGATGGTGATAATATTAGAAAAGGAATCAATAATGATTTAACATTTTCACCTGAAGATAGAACTGAAAACATAAGAAGAATAGCCGAGATCTCTAACTTAATGATTGATGCAGGTTTAGTTGTCTTAGCTGCATTTGTTTCACCTTACAAAAAAGATAGAGAAAACGTCAAGAATATCGTTAAAAACAGTAATTTTGTCGAGGTTTTTATCAATACTAGTGTTGAAGAATGTGAACGTAGAGACGTTAAAGGACTTTATAAAAAAGCACGTGCAGGAGAGATAAAAAACATGACAGGTATATCGGCGCCTTACGAAGCACCTGAACAACCTGATATAGAAATAAAAACAGAAGAAGTGTCTGTAAAAGAAGCGGTTAATAAAATTATTAACCACATAACACCAAAATTAAAACTGGACAATGAGTAAGTATTACTTAAACTATTTAGATGAATTAGAAAGTGAAGCAATATTTGTATTGCGAGAAGTTTGGGCACAGTTTGAAAATCCAGTCATTCTTTTCTCTGGTGGTAAAGACTCGATAGTCGTTACACATTTAGCTAGAAAAGCGTTTTACCCAAGCAAAATACCATTTTCTTTAATGCATGTAGATACAGGACATAATTTCCCTGAAACTATTCAATTTAGAGATAATTTAATTAAAGAATTAGGCGCTAATTTAATTGTTGGATCTGTTCAAGAGTCTATTGACCAAGGTAGAGTTGCTGAAGAAAAAGGAAAAAATGCCACACGTAATGCACTTCAAATTACAACACTTTTAGATGCTATTGAAGCTAATAAAATAGATTGTGCGATTGGTGGAGGAAGACGAGATGAAGAAAAAGCAAGAGCAAAAGAACGTTTTTTCTCACATCGAGACGATTTTGGACAATGGGATCCAAAAAATCAACGACCAGAATTATGGAACATCTTTAACGGAAAGCATTTTGAGGGCGAGCACTTTAGAGCATTCCCAATAAGTAACTGGACAGAAATGGATGTGTGGAATTATATTAAAAGAGAAAACATCTCAATTCCATCATTATACTTTGCTCACGAAAGAGAAGTGGTTTGGAGAAGTAACTCTTGGATACCAAAATCTGAATTTTTAATTTTAGATGAAGGTGAAGAAGTAGTAACTAAAAAAATACGATTTAGAACCTTAGGAGACATAACCATAACAGGAGGAATAGAATCTGACGCAGATACTGTAGAGAAGATAGCTACAGAAGTAGCAGCTATGAGACAAACCGAAAGAGGAAACAGAAGTGACGATAAGCGTTCAGAATCTGCAATGGAAGATAGAAAAAGAGAAGGTTACTTTTAAAAAGAAAGCAAAGCATGTTAGACAATAATCAATTATTAAGATTTACAACAGCAGGAAGTGTAGATGACGGAAAAAGCACACTAATTGGTCGATTACTATACGATTCTAAATCTATTTTTGAAGATCAATTAGAAGCTATAGAAAGCACAAGTAAGAAAAAAGGACATGAAGGTGTTGACTTAGCTTTGTTTACAGATGGATTAAGAGACGAAAGAGAGCAAGGGATTACCATAGATGTTGCTTACAGGTATTTTACAACCCCAAAACGAAAGTTTATTATAGCAGATACACCAGGACATATTCAATATACACGTAATATGGTTACAGGCGCATCAACAGCAAATGTCGCTATAATTTTAGTAGACGCAAGACATGGTGTAATTGAACAGACTAAAAGACACGCTTTTATTGCTTCGTTACTACAAATTCCACATATTATTGTATGTATTAATAAGATGGATTTAGTAGATTTTTCAGAAGAAGCTTATAATAACATAGTTTCTCAGTTTGAGAGTATTTCATCTAAAATGCTAGTTAAGGATGTAAGATTTATACCAATTTCAGCATTATTAGGAGATAATGTGGTTAACCGTTCAGAACATATGTCTTGGTATCAAGGTGCACCATTATTACATACTTTAGAGACGATGCATATTAGTAGCGATGTAAATAAAGTAGATGCACGTTTTCCTGTGCAAACCGTTTTAAGACCACAAAGTGAAGATTTTAGAGATTATCGTGGTTATGCAGGTCGTGTTGCTAGTGGTATTTTTAGAAAAGGTGATGAGGTAACTGTAATGCCTTCTGGCTTTACTTCAAAAATAAAAAGTATAGACACCTTTGAAGGAGAAGTTAACGAAGCCTACGCGCCAATGTCTGTATCCATCACTTTAGAAGATGATATTGATATTAGCCGAGGTGATATGATTGTACGTTCTAACAACAAACCAGAAGCCTCTCAGGATATCGAGGTGATGCTATGTTGGTTAAATAATAATCCAGCAAAGCCTAGAGCAAAATATACTATAAAACATACTTCTAATGATCAAAAAGCAATGATAAAAGAAGTGGTTTATAAAATAGATATTAATACTTTAGAGCGTAACAGCGAGGATAAAGACTTAAAGATGAACGATATCTCTAAAGTAAAAATACGAACAACAAAACCATTAATGATAGACTCATACAGAGAAAACAGGACAACAGGAAGTATTATCTTGGTAGATGATACTACTAATGAGACTGTAGCTGCTGGTATGGTTGTATAATTTAAAACGAATAAAATGATTAAAAACAAAAACTATTCAATTGCAATAATAGGTTTAGGCTATGTTGGTTTACCTCTAGCAGTAGAGTTTGCAAAAAAATATAAAGTAACAGGCTTTGATATTAACACTTCTCGTGTAGCTAAGTTAAACAGCGGTCATGATGATACTTTAGAAGTTAGTGACGAAAATTTAAAAGCTGTTTTAAATCAAAATGAAAATAAAGGTTTAAAACTAACAGATAAAGCTCAAGATATTTCTTTATGTAACGTTTACATAGTTACAGTTCCAACACCGGTAGATAAAAATAATAGACCTATTTTAACACCGCTTATTAAAGCTTCAGAAACTATAGGTAAAGTACTTAAACAAGGAGATATTGTTATTTACGAATCAACAGTTTACCCTGGAGTAACAGAAGACGAATGTGTTCCTGTTTTAGAGAAAACAAGTGGTTTAACTTTTAATCAAGATTTTTATTGTGGTTATTCTCCAGAACGTATTAATCCTGGTGATAAACAACATACAGTAGCTAATATTTTAAAAGTTACTTCAGGATCTACACCAGAAATAGGAGAAGAGATAAATAATTTATACGCATCTATTATTACAGCAGGAACACATTTAGCACCAACTATTAAAGTTGCAGAAGCTGCCAAAGTAATAGAAAATGCCCAACGTGATATAAATATTGCTTTTGTAAATGAATTAGCTAAAATCTTCAATAAATTAGACATTGATACACATGCGGTTTTAGAGGCTGCTGCAACAAAATGGAATTTTTTACCATTTAAACCAGGTTTAGTAGGCGGACATTGTATAGGCGTAGATCCGTTTTATTTGGCACAAAAAGCACAAGAAGTAGGCTATCATCCCGAAATAATTTTAGCAGGAAGACGTTTAAATGATTCTATGGGAGAATATGTAGCAACTGAAGTCTTAAAATTAATGGTAAAAAACGACATTACTATTAAGGATGCTAAAGTGTTAATGTTAGGTATTACCTTTAAAGAAAACTGTCCAGATATTAGAAATACAAAAGCTATAGATGTTTATGAAGCATTAAAAGGCTTTAATATGGATGTGGATGTTTATGATCCTTGGGCAGATCAAGAAGAGGTTAAGGATGAGTATAACATATCTACAATTCAAAAACTGGGAACAAACTATGATGCAATTGTACACGTTGTATCTCATAAAGAATTTTTAGATTTAGATTTAAATAATTTAAAATCTAATAAAGGAATTGTTTATGATGTTAAAGGAACTTTAGAATTTAAAACCGTAAATAAACGTCTTTAATAAAATTTAAAACAAAAAATCATGAATAAAATAGTATTTATTTTTATTATCCTTCTTTCGATTTCTTGTAAAGATTCAAATGAGAAAGATAATTTTAAGAAAAAGCCAGAAAAAAAAATTGAAACAATAGAAGACTATATTCAATTAGACAATAAAGAAAATGTAGTAGAAGTAAATGATGTCCTTGGAGAGTCTGTTAAAATTGAGAA
The DNA here is from genome assembly GCF_964226795.1 of Mesoflavibacter sp. NCBI lineage: Bacteria > Pseudomonadati > Bacteroidota > Flavobacteriia > Flavobacteriales > Flavobacteriaceae > Mesoflavibacter > Mesoflavibacter sp. The sequence continues at coordinate 209,586 of NZ_CAXQQP010000008.1, read as the reverse complement.
TATCTCCGTATTCAAAGATAAAATTCAAAAGAAAACTTTTCTTGTTTTCAAATTAAGCGAACGAATAGAAAATGATATCAAAGAAAACTATAGAATTATTGTAAGAACGTTTCCGACTTATTTAGACGATTTAAGAGAAGATACTGAAAAGCGCAATTTAAAGTATGATTCATGGTATTCGAAAATTAATGAAATAGAAAATAATGGTGATATTTTTTTTGTAGTTAACTTGTCAGAAAGCGGAGGTGAATTCGATAAAATAATTTTGCAATTAATAAATGATAATACAAACGAAATAAGTAAAAAGAGAATATATGTTCGAAACGTTACATATAAAATCACTAAATAATAAATAATATGTTTAAAGATAAAGTATTATTGATAACAGGCGGAACAGGTTCTTTTGGTAACGCAGTTTTAGAAAAATTTTTAGGATCTGATCTTAGAGAAATTAGAATTTTTAGTAGAGATGAGAAAAAGCAAGAAGATATGCGAATTAACTACAAGAATGATAAATTAAACTTTATTGTTGGGGATATTCGTGATTTTAATAGTATAAACAAGGCCATGAAAGGAGTCGATTACCTATTTCATGCAGCTGCTTTAAAACAAGTTCCATCTTGTGAATTTTATCCAATGCAGGCTATTCAAACAAATATCTTAGGCGCAGAAAATGTTTTAGAAGCAGCAGCTCAAAATAATGTAAAAAAAGCAGTAGTATTAAGTACAGATAAAGCGGTTTATCCAATAAATACAATGGGTATGACCAAGGCATTAATGGAAAAATTAGCAATATCAAAAGCTAGAGATACTAGAGTTCAAGAAAATAATGGAATTATCTGTTCTACTAGATATGGCAATGTGATGGCTTCTAGAGGATCTATAATTCCTTTATTTATAAAACAGATAAAAGAAGGAAAAAACTTAACAATTACTAATCCAAATATGACACGATTTATGATGTCATTAACAGATTCTGTAGATCTTGTAATGTTTGCTTTCAAAAATGCAAACCCTGGAGATATTTTTGTCCAAAAATCCCCAGCTGCTACTGTTTTAACATTAGCTAAAGCATTGAAAGAATTATTTCATGCTAACAACGAAATTAGCATTATTGGAGCAAGACATGGTGAGAAAATGTTTGAAACATTATGCAGTAAGGAAGAAATTTCGAAATCAGAGAATATGGAAAAATATTATCGTGTTCCTGCAGATATGAGAGATTTAAATTATACTAAATATGTACAATCAGATGGCACTAAATTACAAGGTGATGAGTATAATTCTGACAACACAAAACAGTTAAATGTTAAAGAACTGAAAGAGTTGTTGTTAACAATTGATTATGTGAAAAGAGAATTAGAAGAGTATGAAGCATAAAAAAAAAGTTTTACTTTTAGGCATGGCTGGTATGGCTGGGCATGTTATATATAAAACCCTTACTGAATTAAATAAATTTGAAGTTATAGGCACATCTCATAGAGAATTAAAAAATCAAAAGGAGCATATTCTTTTGAACGTTACTAATTTTAATGAGGTTGAGAAAACAATAAAAGAACTAAAACCAGATTATGTTATTAATGCTGTTGGAGTTTTAATAAAAGGATCACAATCAGCATCAGATAATGCGATTCTTATTAATAGTTACCTACCTCATTTTCTCGAAAGAATTTGTTTTAATCAAGGTTCTAAATTTATTCATATAAGTACGGATTGTGTATTTTCTGGTAATGGTCATGGAGGGTATAAGGAAGATAGCTTTAGAGATGCCGATGATGTTTATGGAAGGTCAAAAGCACTTGGTGAAATAAATACCAAAAATAGTGTTACAATAAGAACGTCAATAATTGGACCAGAATTAAAAGATAATGGAGAAGGTTTATTTCATTGGTTTATGTCTCAAGATGGTGAAATTAATGGTTTTACAAAGGTCTATTGGAGTGGTGTTACTACATTAGAATTAGCTCATGGTATAGTAACAGTTTTAAAAAATAATATAACAGGGATATATCATTTAACGAATAATAATAAAATTTCCAAATACGATCTTCTATGCCTATTTAAAGATATTTGGAAAAAAGAAAAAATTCAAGTAACTAAAAAAGATAACTTCTTTAAAGATAAAAGTTTCATTAATACCTTACATCCTGATTTTATTGTTTCAAAATCATATAAACAAATGTTAATTGAACAATATGAGTTTATGAACAAGTATAAATTAGATTTTAATTATAACGTAAGGTATAAGATTTAAAATGAGTTTAGTTAATAAGAACATTTTAGCAAACATTCTGGGAAGAATCTGGAGTGTTTTGTCTGTTTTTATTTTTATTCCTTTATACATTACAATTCTTGGAGTTAAGATATATGGTGTAGTAAGTTTCTATGCTATTTTACAAGGTATTTTGATTTTTGCAGACGCAGGTTTAACAGCAACCTTAAAAAGAGAACTAGCCAAAGGAAATAATTCTGAAGAAAGTAGAGAATATAAATTTAAGATTCTTAGGTCTATAGAATTAATATACCTATTAATAGTATTTGTTATTACAAGCTTAATATTTTTTGGATCTAACTACATAGTAGATAGTTGGTTAAATATTGAAGATTTAGATAAAGAAGTAACAGTTAATGGTATTAAAATAATGGGTTTCGCTTTAGGTCTCAATTTTTTATCAAAACCATATCAAGGCGCTTTGATAGGAATGGAAAAACAAGTGCTTTCAAATTTACTTCAATTCTTATGGGGGTTATTAAAAAATGGAGGTGTAGTATTTGCTATTTATTATCTAAACAATACGCTTGAGATATTTTTTGGGTGGCAACTAGTTGTTAATTTAGCATATGTTTTAGCTTTAAGATTCTTATTATTGAAACTATTATACAAAAAAAATAAGTTTCACTGGAAATTTAAAAGAGACTTTAAAGTTTTAAATAAAGTTTGGAAATATGCTTTAGGCATGCTAATAATATCTATTATCGCTGCATTAAATTCTCAATTTGATAAAATATTAATAAGCAAATATTTTTCTGTTTCTGAATTAGGAATCTATACATTAGCTTATTCATTAGCAATGATTCCTGTAATATTGTCTGGTCCTATAGCTACTGCAATTTTCCCTAAACTAGTAAATTATCATGATAATGATGATGTGCCAAATTTAGAAAAGCTATTTAAAAATTCATTTAAAATGGTTTTACTTTTGACTGGTTCAGCAGGATTTGTATTAGCTTTTTATTCTAGTTTTTTTCTCGCCTTATGGACTCAGAATGAAACATTAGCACTTCAAGCAAGTATACCTGCGTTTTATTTACTATTGGGTCAAATGATGTTATCTTTTCAAGTAATACCATTTAATTTACTTTTGGCAAAAGGAAACACGAAAGTCAATATTAAAATGGGTGTTTTTGGTTTATTCTTACTCTTTCCATTGGTTATTTTGTTATCAAAATATTATGGACTTAAAGGAGCTGCAATGGGATGGTTTTTATACAGTTGTTTTATAACTCCAATTTTTATTATAATCGTATTAAAAAAATATATTAGTATGAAAACTAAGGATTGGATAATAATAAATTTTTTAAAACCTCTTTTACTAATATTTTTAGGAAACTTCTTTTTTTATTTAATTCAACAGAAATTAATCAATAATCAATTGTTAATTCTTATATATATTATTATTTCATCTGTTTTAATATTTATAGTCTCAACCTGTTTTTCTTTTAAAATAAAACCAAAAAATATATTAAAATTTATAAAATATGAACTATTTGCTTAGTATAATAATTCCAACCAAGAATAGATATTCTACACTTTTACCATTGTTGGATTTTTTGGTAACAATAGACTCTCAAGAAGTAGAATTTGTCGTTCATGATAATAGTGATAAGAATGAAAAAATACTAAAACATCTAAAAGAAGTTAACGATAAGCGAATTTCATATTATCATACACTCGAAAAGCTATCACAAACAGGAAACTCAGACCAAGCAGTATTAAAGTCAACGGGCGAATATGTTTGTTTTATTGGTGATGACGATGGTGTAATGCCTTACATAATTGATGTTGTTAAATGGATGAAGAATAATACAGTAGATGTTATTAAATCATACAAGCCAATGTATACTTGGCCAGGCTTACAGTCTAATATTTTAGAAAACAATAAGAGTGGTGTTTTAAAGTTTAAAGAAAGGAATTTTAAAATTATAGATGTAAACTTACCTAAAGTTCTAAATAATGCCTTGAAAAAAGGTGGTACCAATATTAATGAATTACCGTGCTTATACCATGGAATTGCTGAAAGATCTGTTTTAAATAAAATATACAAAAAAACTGGTTCTTTTTTTCCTGGACCTAGTCCAGATATGGCTAACGCTATAGCATTATGTTTTTATACAAACAATTTTAAATACTTAGATTTTCCTGTTGTAATAAGTGGAAAATCATCTAGTAGTATTGGAGGTAGAGGTGTTTTACATCAACATGTTGCTAGGATAGAAGATGTAGGTCATTTGCCAAATAAAACTAAAGAAAATTGGGATACAAGAATCCCTAGATATTGGACAGGACCAACTATTTGGGCTCAATCTGTATTAGATGCATTGAGAGCATGCAATCAGGAAAATAAAATAGAGGATTTTAATTTTAAATACTTGTACGCTAAATTATTTGTTTTTGATTATAATAAGCGAAATCAAATTTTTAAAGATTTTCGTTTTAGTCTATTTAATTTTAAATTTATTTTTAGTTGTGTTAAAATATTTATAAATAGAGTCTATATTTTTTTATATAACAGAAGTAGTTTCAATAGAATTATTCAAGAAAGCAATATAAAGACTATAGGTGATGCTATTAAGATTTTAAACTCTAAGTTTGATAAAGAAAAATTACCTTTTTAATTGTTATTAAAAATAATTTTTTAATAACTAAATTTTGCTTTCATTTATAACAATCACTAATAACGTAAAAATATAATGCCCACAATACTTCATATTTGTTCTGCATTTTTTAATACCAATTTATATGTTAATTTAGTTAGATCTCTAGATAAATTAGGTGTAAATCAAATCATATATGTTCCACTTAAATTTGGAGAAAATTATGATAAATTACAAGAGATTGAAAAACAATTTAAAGCATTTGAAAATACTACTTTAGTATATTCTGTAATTTTAAAAAAGTCCATGAGAGTATTATATCATTTAAAAATAAAAACGATTTTAAATGATATAGAATCTAAAATAGATTTATCCATGATAGACATAGTTCATTCTCATTTTTTGTATTCAAATGGAGGTGTCGCTTTTGAAATAAAAAAGAAGTATAATATCCCATATATTTCGGCAATTAGAAATACCGATGTAAATATTTTCTATAAATATTTCATTAATCTTAGATTATATGCAAAAGAAATATTAAAAGCTTCAGAAAGCATTATTTTCATATCTCCTTCTTATCAAAATTTTTTAAAAAAAAATACGTTTCGTGGCTATGAAAATGAATTTACAAAAAAAACTAAAGTAATCCCCAACGGTATAGATACTTTCTGGCTTAACACAACTGTAAAACCTAGAGATTTAAATAAAGAAGAAATTAGATTTTTATTTATTGGAGTTTTAGATAGTAATAAAAATATAGAAGGCGCTATTAGCTTTTTAAAGAATATAGAGAAAACATATAAATTAAAGGTAAAGTTTACTATAATTGGTCCAGAAACAAAAAAGTCTTCAAATATTTTAAAATTAATTAAGACCAATAATTGGATTGATTATTTAGGTCCTGTTTATGAAAAGGAAACTCTTAAAAAAGAGTTCAATAAATCAGATTTTTTTATAATGTTATCTAAAAAAGAAACTTTTGGTTTAGTATATATAGAAGCAATGTCTCAAGGTTTACCAATTATATATACTAAAAACCAAGGCGTAGATGGTTATTTTAAAGAAGGTCATGTTGGAGTACCAATAAACATATTAGACTTAAAATTAGAGACAAGTAAAATAAGGGCATTACTTAATAATTATTCTAAAATATCTAATACAGCTATTGTTGAAAGCAAAACTTTTAATTGGGAAGCAATTGCTAATAAATATTGTAAAATATATAAAGGTATTTTAAATATTCTATAAACTATCTTTGTTTTTCTCGCTTTTTATAAAAAAGCAAACGTAAGATGTTTTTTTCAATCATACAATATAGCTTAAATTTGCTGTAAAGTATTGTATTTATTTTTAACATAGAAAAGGGATAGAAAAAGCATAAAAAATAGCACGCCTCTCTGTAAAAAAATAAAATCTTCTATTAATCCTCCTAAAATTAATAATAAAACTATATTTAGATATAAATAATCATTACTTTTTAATGACTGTTTTATTAAATAAAAGGAAATAGCCACAAGAATCAAAAAGCCTAAAATACCATTTTCAGCGAAAGATCTTAAATATATATTGTGAGGTATTAGTATGTCGTTATCACATAGTAATGAAGAAGCCTTTGATAAATTTCCTGCTCCAACTCCCGAAATAAAATTATTCTTTATAATAATAATACAGCATTTATAATACTCAATTCTTGAATAAAAACTACTATTTAATCCTACTCCTAGAATCCACATTTTAATTAAATATAAACCAGATAAAGAAGAGGCTATAAATATAAAATTTACTATCCATTTTTTAAGTGTCAGTAAATAACTGAATATGAAAAAAATTAGCATAATGATTGAAAACTTACTTCCAATGAAAAACAGACTAACAAATAAAATAAGTAATAATAAAGACTTTATAATAATTCTTTTTTTTAAAGTAATAATGTCATGTAATATCAGAGAAATTGAAAAAACAATATATATTCCTATATAAGTATGATGAATGGCACCTGGAAGATAATTGTAAAGCATATAACGAATATAACCATCGGTTAAAGAAAAAAGTCTATATCCGCGATTAGTAATGTAGTAAAAATCATAAACAAAACACCATGAGTATATTACATAAACTAAAACACCAAAAACAAAAGAATAGCAAATTGGTTTAAAATTTTCAATAATAGTTTTAGAGTATGCTATGAAAATTATAGGAAAGATTAAGAAAGATAATTTTATTTCTCTAAAAAAATGAGAATTGAAATCTAACCTTAATAGATTACTTAGAGTGTCAGATAAAAAAAACAGTAAAAACAAAACTAAAAAACTATCTTTGACTTTTCTTTTTACAGAAGGTTTTTCGTTTATAATTGCACCTAAACAAAACAAACCTAAAGCTATAGAAGATATGTTTAGTGGTATTAGTGGTAATGAAAGTGTAAAAGGGAAAATTAAAAGAAGTAATTTTCTAAATATTGTTTTCATAAATTTTAATTGTAAAAGTAAGTAAAAAGAACTTTTTAAAACACTAAATAAGTGCAGAAATTATATTACAGTTTTCAAAATATATTGTGGTCATTAATAATCCTTTCAGGAGTATTAAATAATTTTATAAATGTATATTTATATGAGTTTAGTTTTTCCTTTGTAGTTGTTTTTGTAGTTACAATAGATATCATTTATAATTTATTATCTTTAAAAAAAATTAAAATACCTAAAAATTATTTTAAATTTTTTTTAATAGTGTTAGGTTTTTATGCTGTAATATTATTATCGTTAATTTACTCTCCTTCTCCAAAGTATAAATATATTAAATCAGCAAATTTTATAGTTAGTATAATTTACCTAATTTATCCTTTTTTTATAAGAAAAATAGATATAAAAAAGGCCTTATTCTTGATAAAGTTTGTAGGTCTTTTTTTAAGCTTATTTTATATTTACCAGCGATATAACTACTTTTTACCATCAAATGTTGGTCGTGATACTTTTTATGCAAAGCATCGTCAGTTAAGTGTTGCATATTTAGGATTAGGTGTCTTAATTTCAATAACTTTACTACACGAAAGTTTTAAAAAAAATTGGATTCAAGTTTTATTACTATTATTTCTAATAATAGCTTTGGGTAGTAGAGGGTCGTTTGTTTTTTCAATCATTGTCTTATTATTATTTCATTTTAAAAAAAAATATTCAATAAAAAAATGGTTTTCAAATGGTTTAAGTTTTATAATAATCGGTTTAGTGATACCTATATTTCTTTTTTATTTTGATATTAAAAAATATAATATAGCATCTGCTGGTATATCTAGGTTTAATTCTTTTTTAAATATTTTAAATGATGCTTCAGTTCTTGGTCGAATAGATTATTATACTTATACGATAAAAATGATTTTTTCTTCTTTAAATTCAATCCTTTTTGGATATGGTATAGGTAGTTATGGTGTTTTATATGTTAATATCGATGCACGAAAGTATCCTCATAACATATTTTTAGAATCATGGTTTGAGTTAGGTATTATTGGTTTTGTTTTAATGATATTAATTATTCTGATACCTTTCTTTATAAATAGTAAATCACTTTTATTAAAAGCTATCTATTTTTTTTTAGTTTTGAGTGCAATGAAAACAGGAAATATTACAGATTTATGGACATTATTTTTAACAATTGGGTTGATGTACATGAACCAAGAAAATACAGATTATTTTAATTTTAAAAATATTTTGTTTGTCAAGAATAAATAGATTATTTAAGTTATTTAAAACAACAAATTAATATTAATTATCTTAAAGCAATATCTTACTTTTTAATTTTTTGTCTCATAAAATTCAATATAAATAACTAGATATAAAAAATATAAAAGAATAGTAATAGTATATATATATGCTAATTATGATTAAGTAAATGGAAAACTTTTATAATAACTTTCAAAACAGGCTACTTTCTTTTATTATAGTATCAGGAGTTTTAAATAACTTATTAAACGCTTACATTATTGAATTTAGTTTAACCTTCCTTGTATTAATTATAGTGATTATAGATATTATATTTAATTTATCAAGACGGAAAATTAAAATACCATCTAATTATGCTATAATTATTGGTTTAATGTTTTGTTTTTATCTATTAATTATTACAACTCTGTTTTACTCTCCATCACCTAAATATAAATATATAAAGAGCATGAATTTTATTGTGAATTGTGTTACTTTATGTTATCCTCTTTTTATCAATAAAATAAACATAAAAAAAGTAATGCCTATAGTAAAATATACCGCAATCGTATTAAGTGTTTTTTTTATATATCAAAGATATAGTTATTGGTTACCCTCAAATGCTGAATATAGGGGTCCTGATAGTAGTTACATTAAATTAAGCGTTGTATATTTAGCACTAGGTGTTTTAGTTTCAATTAGCTTAATTTATGAAAGTTTTAAAAAAAATTGGTTACAAGTTTTTATACTACTTTTCATGATTTTGGCATTAGGAAGCAGAGGGTCTTTACTTTTTTCGATTATAACTTTGATTTGTTTTCATTATCAAGAAATATTTAAAATAAAAATAAGGAAGTTAAAAGGTAGCCAAAAAGTATCATTATTATTGCTCATGATAATTTTTATAGGTGTATTTATTAACTTTAGAAATAAGATTTTAAATATTATATCAACTGGAATAGCTAGATTTAAATCTTTAATAAATTTTACTGAAGATCAATCAAGTTTAGGAAGGCTTCATCATTATGATTATTCTTTTGAAACTATTCTGTCTTCACCTATTAATTTTATTTTTGGAAATGGTATAGGTAGTTATGGTATTTTATCTCAAGGTATAGATGCTCGAAAATATCCTCATAACATATTTTTAGAATCATGGTTTGAATTGGGTATATTAGGGGCAATTCTACTTATCTTTATTACTACATCTGTTCTGTTTATTAAAAACACTTCAAATACATTAAAGGGTATTTATTTTTTTCTTTTCCTAAGCGCAATGAAAACAGGAAATATTACAGATTTGTGGCTGTTATTTTTATTTTTAGGCTTAATTTTAAAAACCCATAAGGGTAATACATTTAACAAATTTTATATAAAGAAGAATGCAAAATAAAAATCTTTGGTTTTTTAATCACTACGCTCAAGGGTCTAACCTTCCTGGAGGTACTAGACATTTTGATTTAGGTTTAGAATTAGTGGAAAAAGGCTATAATGTAACCATTTTTTGTTCTGGATATCATCATACTTTACTTAAACATGTAGTAGAATATAATGACAAAGGTTTTTATGAAGAAATAAATAATGGAGTTAAGTTTATTTGGGTTAAAACTTTTCCCTATAAGGCTAATAACTGGAAGCGTATGTTAAATACAGTTTCTTACGCACTTAAATTAAATAAAATTATACCCAAGCTTGGTTTAGAAAAACCTGATTATATTATTGGATCAACAGTTCATCCTTTTGCTCCATTAATAGCATCCAAAATGGCTAGGAGGTTTAAAGCCAAATATATTATGGAAATAAGAGATTTGTGGCCTCAAACTTTTATTGACATGAATTTATGGAAAGAATCAAGTATAACGGCTAAATTTTTTAGATATATTGAAAAAATTAGTGTTATAAAAAGTTCTAAAATTATTGTATTATCACCATTAACAATAGGATATTTAAAAGATAATTATAATTACAATAAAGATAATATATTATTATTACCAAATGGTGTAAATAAAAATTACATTAATAAAGATGTATTAAATAACGAGGTGTCAAGAAAAATAAATATAACTTATTTAGGAGGTATCGAAAAAGTTCATGGATTAGAGTTCATGGTTGACTTAGCTTCAAAAATCAACGACGTTAATGTTACCTTTAATATTTATGGAGATGGTAAGGAAAAACAGTATTTAAGGAACAAGTCTATTCAATCAGGTAATAACAATATTGTTTGGCACGATCCTGTTTCTAAAAGTATAGTTCCTAACATTTTGGCTCAAGCGACTTTGTTATTTGTTTCAACATCAAATGTTCTTTATGGTAGTGAAAACAAATTATATGATTACATGGCTAGTGGTAAACCAATTGTTTTAGCAATAAGAGGTAGTCATAATGATCCAATTAAGGAAATTGGATGTGGTGTATCTTTAAGTAGAGATAACTTGGCTGAGTCTGCTACTAAATTAATGACATTTATTGATGAAGAATTTAAAAATTTTAATGATTTAGGACTTAAAGGACAATCGTATGTTATTAAAAACAGAACAATAGATTTATTAAGTGATAAATTAATCGAATTCCTAAAATAATGTATAAATCCTTTTTTAAAAGAATATTAGACTTTACAGTATCATTTATAGCCATTATTGTTTTTAGTCCAATATTTATGTTGGTCGCATTATTACTACTATTAAATAATAAAGGCTCGGTGTTTTTCTTTCAAAAAAGACCAGGTAAAAACGAACAAATCTTTAAAGTAGTCAAGTTTAAAACAATGACTGATAAAAAAGATAAAAATGGTAATTTGCTTCCAGATGCAGATAGATTAACAAATCTTGGTAAATTTGTTAGAAAAACCTCTTTAGATGAGTTGCCTCAACTTATAAATGTATTAAAAGGCGATATGAGTTTAATTGGTCCAAGACCATTATTGCCAGAATATTTACCTTTGTATAATAATACTCAAAAAAGGAGGCATTCAGTAAAACCAGGTATTACCGGTTGGGCGCAAGTAAATGGTCGTAATGCGATAAGTTGGAGTAAAAAGTTTGAATATGATGTCTGGTATGTAGACAATATGAGTTTTTTTTTAGATTTAAAAATTATAGCATTAACAATTTCAAAGGTTATAAAATCTGAAGATATAAATGCAAAAAATATGGCAACAACAGAAAAATTTAACGGTTTAAATTGAATATGGAAAAAATAGCAATTATAGGAGCAGGAGGTTTTGGTAGAGAAGTTAAATGTTTAATAGATGACCTTAACAAAGCCGATAACACCTACGAAATTATAGGTTTCTTTGATGATAATATCGAAAAAGGAAAACTAATTAATGATTATAAAGTTGTTGGAAATATTGAAGATTTAAATAAGATAGATTATAAACTTAATGTTGTTTTTGGTTTAGGTGAACCAAATCTTAAAAAAAAGATTTATAATAAACTAGGTAATAATAACTTGAAGTTTCCTAGCCTTATACATCCTTCTGTTATTAAATCAGATGATAGTGTAGAAATAGGAAATGGATGTGTAATATGTGCAAATGTTATAATAACATGCAATATTAAAATTAAAGATTTTGTAACATTAAATTTGTGTTGTACCGTTGGTCATGATACAATAGTAGAAAGCTATAGTTCATTTATGCCATCTGTAAATATATCTGGTGAGGTTGTTATAGAAGAGTCTGTCTATGTTGGTACAGGAGCAAAAATAATTAATCAATTAACTATAGGAAACAATACAATAGTAGGAGCAGGAGCAGTAGTATCAAAGTCTTTACCTGAAAAGTGTACAGCAGTAGGTATACCAGCTAAACCTATAAAATTTCATTAAGTATGAAACCAAAAATATGGCTATCCTCACCGCATATGGGAGGAACAGAACAAAACTATGTACAAGAAGCATTTGATACCAATTGGATAGCTCCATTAGGACCTAATGTAACTGGCTTTGAAAATGATTTAGAAAATTACTTGAATAATGATAAGTATGTAGCTTGTCTATCATCTGGTACAGCAGCTATACATTTAGCTTTATTGCAATTAGGAGTTAAAAGAGATGATGAAGTAATTTGTCAAACATTTACCTTTTGTGGATCAGCAAACCCGATAACTTACTTGGGAGCAAAACCAATTTTTGTAGATAGTGAAGAACAGACCTGGAATATGAGTCCAGACTATTTAGAAGAAGCCATAAAAGATAGAATAGCTAAAGGAAAAACACCAAAAGCAATTATAATAGTTCACCTTTACGGTATGCCATCACAAATAGATCAATTATTAGAAGTTGCAAATAAATATAAAATCCCAATAATTGAAGATGCTGCAGAAGCTTTAGGTTCAACTTATAAAGGAAAAAAATGCGGTACATTTGGAGCATATTCAATATTATCTTTTAACGGAAATAAAATTATTACTACTTCTGGTGGTGGCGCATTAGTTTGTAATACAGAACAAGAAAAGAAGCAAACTATCTTTTTTGCAACACAAGCTAGAGACAATGCACCTCATTACGAGCACACAAAAATAGGTTACAACTACAGAATGAGTAATATAAGTGCAGGAATAGGAAGAGGTCAAATGGAAGTCTTAGATAAACACATTAACTTAAGAAGAGCTAATAATCAGTTTTATAATGACTTATTCAAAGACGTTAAGGGTATAGAGGTGCAACAGCAACCAACCCAAGACTACTATTCTAATTTTTGGTTAAGTTGTATATTAATTCATGATGATGCGCCATTTACAAAAGCTCAATTTCAAGCAGCTATGGATGCAGAAAATATTGAAACAAGACCACTTTGGAAGCCAATGCACCTTCAACCTATATTTAACGGTTTACCATTTTATGGAAAAAATATAAGTGAAAAATTATTTAAAAAAGGAGTTTGTTTACCAAGTGGTTCAAACTTAACAGAGAATGAGCTTAACTGTATAAAAAATGTGGTAAATAGTTTATTAGCATAAGGTTAATATCTTATCATAAAAGCGTTTTAAACTCAATAATTTCTATATTGTAGATATATTTAAGATATTTGTAAACTGTTTTTAAACAACCCAGATGCTTAATCAATTAAAACAAGCCTTCCGTCAAGTTATCGAATCTAGTCGTAAGAAGATAGATTTTAAAAATATTGGTTACCTACCAAGATGGGCTATACTTTGTTTTGATACAATAACACTACTTATCTCTTTGTTTATAACAAGGTTAGTTGTGAGCAAAATACAAAAGACGATAATTGTAGATTTTGGTTTTTCTTCGCAAGAGGTTGTCTTATTGTTAATTAATATACTGTTCTTTATCCTATTTAGGACGTATGCAGGATTAATTAGACACTCTACATTTATAGATGCTGCTAAATTTTTAATAGCAACAGCAGCTACTTTACTTTCAGTATTGTTAATCCATTATGGATATTATTTGTTTACATCAGAAGAGGTTTTCTTTATTCCGCAATTATTTATTTATGCAGTTATTTCGTTTTGTGGTTTATTTTTGTTTAGAGTTTTAGTAAAACAAATTTTTGAAATTTATCAAAGCTACAGTGATATTGATACAAAATTAAATGTATTAGTATATGGTACAGACGAAAATGCAATAGCAATTGCAAGTGCTTTAAAATCTGAAAAACCAGCAAGATATAATGTGTTAGGATTTATAGATAAAGAAGGTAAAAATAAAAGCAAAGAGATATTAGGCTTACCAATTATACATATAAATCGCAAGACAGCTGTAATTTTAAGAATTTATAATGCACAAGCTTTAATACTTGCAGATAACAGCCTTACAAAAGAAGAAAGTATTAAAATTGTTGATAGCTGTTTAGAGCATAATTATAAAGTGTTTAGAGCACCATTAATTTCTGATATAGAAAACAAAACAAACTTATCCTCTCAAATACAAAAAATACAAATTGAAGATATTTTAGAGCGTGATCCGATTAAGCTAGACAACAAACTAGTTGCTAAAGAAATTTTTAATAAAACAATTTTAGTCACAGGTGGAGCAGGTTCAATTGGTAGTGAAATAGTAAGGCAAGTAGCTAATTATAAGCCCAAAAAACTATTAATTTTAGATCAAGCAGAATCGCCTTTATATAATATTCAATTAGAAATTAAAAATAATTTTCCTGAACTACAATACGAGGCTGTTATTGCAGATGTAAGAAAAGCAGATGTATTAGAAACAGTTTTTGAAAAATATAAACCTGATGTTGTATATCATGCAGCAGCCTATAAGCATGTCCCATTAATGGAATGTCATCCTTCAGAAGCTGTATTTGCTAATATCATTGGATCAAAAAATGTTGCTGATTTAGCCTGTAAGTATAAAGCAGAAAAGTTTGTAATGGTCTCAACAGATAAAGCGGTAAACCCAAGTAACGTTATGGGTGCATCTAAAAGAATTGCCGAGATCTATGTTCAAGCTCTTCAACAAAAGGTTAATAAAAAAAACAAAGCAACAACAAATTTTGTGACAACACGTTTTGGTAATGTTTTAGGTAGTAATGGGTCTGTAGTTCCTTTATTTAAAAGACAAATTGAAGAAGGTGGACCACTAACAATAACGCATCCAGACATCATAAGATACTTTATGACTATTCCAGAAGCTTGTCAGTTAGTTTTGGAAGCAGGAGCAATGGGAAATGGAGGCGAAATTTTTATATTTGATATGGGTAAGGCTGTAAAGATTATAGACCTAGCTAAAAAAATAATTAGACTAGCAGGATTTACACCTTATAAAGACATAGATATTAAGGTAGTAGGTTTAAGACCAGGAGAAAAACTATATGAAGAGTTGTTAAGCGACAAGTCTACAACACTGCCTACATATAATGAAAAAATAATGATTGCTAAAGTAGAGACATATTCTCATTTAGAAATCAACGATCACATCCAAGAACTAATAACGATTGCAAAAGAGGAAGATAAAAATGCAATCGTTAAAAAAATGAAAGATATAGTTCCAGAGTTTATTAGTATGAATTCTGACTATGAAATTTTTGATAAAAAAATAGTGTAATTCCCAATGAAAATAGCCGTAATTGGTACAGGTTATGTAGGTTTAGTTACCGGAACATGCCTAGCAGAGACAGGAAATGAAGTTTTATGTATTGATATTGACCAAGAAAAGGTTAATAAAATGCAAAATGGAGAAGTTCCAATTTACGAACCACATTTAGATGTACTTTTCGAAAGAAACATTAAAGCAAATAGACTAAGGTTTTCAACTAGTCTAGAAGAAGGATTAGAGCATGGAGATATTATTTTTCTTGCTTTACCAACACCAGAAGATGAAGATGGATCTGCAGATCTAAAATATATTTTAGGCGTCGCAGACAATATTGGTAAACTAATCAAAGATTATAAAGTAATCGTAGATAAAAGTACAGTACCTGTTGGTACTTCAGATAAAGTAAAAGCTGCTGTAGCAAAACATGCAAAAGTAGAATTTGATGTAGTCTCAAACCCAGAGTTTTTAAGAGAAGGATTTGCTGTAGACGATTTTTTAAAACCAGAACGTATAGTCGTTGGATCTAGTAGTGAGCGTGCAACAAAACTTATGGAAAAACTATACAAACCATACGTTAGATCTGGTAATCCAATTATTATAATGGACGAAAAATCTGCCGAGCTAACTAAATATGCTTCAAATTCCTTTTTAGCAGCAAAAATCACGTTTATGAACGAGATTGCTAACTTCTGTGAAAAAGTTGGAGCAGATGTAGATAAGGTGCGTATTGGTATGGGTACAGACTCTCGTATTGGTAAACGTTTCTTATTTCCGGGTATAGGTTATGGTGGATCTTGTTTTCCAAAAGATGTAAAAGCATTACATAAATCAGGACAAGAAAATAACTATAATTTTAAAATATTAGATGCAGTAATTAACGTCAATGCTAGACAAAAATTAGTGTTAATTCCTAAAATAGAAAATCATTTTAATAACGATTTAAAAGGTAAAAACATTGCTGTTTGGGGATTAGCTTTTAAACCAGAAACAGATGATATTCGTGAGGCGCCTTCATTATATATGATTGAAGAATTATTGTCTCAAGGCGCTAACATTACAGCGTTTGATCCAGAAGCTATGTCTAATGTAAAACGTAAGCTAGGCACTAAAATTAATTTTGCTAATTCTATGTATGAAGCGTTAAAAGACGCAGATGCTTTAGTAATCTCTACAGAATGGAGTATATTTAGAACTCCAGATTTTTCTAAAATGAAAGATCTAATGGTAGGTCATACCATTTTTGATGGACGTAATTTGTACGAAGTTAAAGATGTTGTAAACGAAGGTTTTAAATACATATCAATAGGCAGATAAATGAGTCAAAAAAGAGTTTTAATTACAGGTGCTGCAGGCTTTTTGGGTTCACATTTATGTGATAAGTTTGTAAGTGAAGGTTATTTTGTTATCGGCATGGATAACTTTATTACTGGAGACTCTAAAAATATTGCACACCTTACAGGAAACTCTAATTTTAGATTTATAGAACATGATGTAACCAATTACATTAATATAGAAGGAGATTTAGATTATATACTTCATTTTGCATCACCAGCAAGTCCAATAGATTACTTAAAAATTCCTATTCAAACCTTAAAAGTTGGTAGTTTAGGCACGCATAACTGTTTAGGATTAGCACGTTCAAAAGGAGCTAGAATGCTTATTGCATCTACATCAGAAGTATACGGAGATCCTTTAGTTCATCCTCAAACAGAAGATTACTATGGTAATGTAAATACCATTGGACCAAGAGGTGTTTATGACGAAGCTAAACGCTTTCAAGAAGCCATTACTATGGCATATCATAGATTTCATGGCTTAGAGACAAGAATAGTTCGTATTTTTAATACTTATGGACCACGTATGCGACTTAACGATGGTCGTGTTATACCTGCATTTATGGGACAAGCCTTACGTGGTGAAGATTTAACCGTTTTTGGTGACGGCTCTCAAACGCGTTCATTCTGTTACGTATCAGATCAAGTAGATGGTATTTATAAGTTACTATTAAGTGATTACACAAATCCTGTAAACATTGGTAATCCGCATGAAATTTCAATTAAAGATTTTGCAGAAGAAATCATCCAATTAACAGGTACAGATCAAAAAGTGATTTATCAAGACTTACCAATTGACGACCCTATGCAACGTCAACCAGATATTACAAGAGCTAAAGATATTTTAGGTTGGGAACCAAAAGTTGGCAGAGCAGAAGGCATGAAAAAAACTTTCGAATATTTTAAAAGTTTAACTGAAGAAGAGCTTTACAAAAGCGAACACAAAGACTTTACTAATTACCATAAATAAATAGTTTATGGAGTTTAAACGCGGTAGATATTCTTGGTTGTTAAGACCATTTTTGGTGCTTTTTGACATTTTTGTCATCAATCTTTTTGCGTTTTATATTTTCAATTTTAATGAAGAAAATTTATACTTTTTCTCTTCAGCGTTATTAAATAATAAACATTTATTATACATCTTTTACTCAACTATCGCTTGGTTAATGTCTACATCATTAATCAACTTTTATAGAGTATATAGATATACCTCTGTTCTTAATATAATTTCACTTTTAATCAAGCAATTTTTTGTATTTGCTATCATTGTATTTGCTTTCATAGGGATATTTAGAAGTATAGATATCCAAGCTTTTACAACATTAAAATACCTTATTTACAGTTTTGCTTGCATAGCTTTTGTTAAACTAATTAGTTTTTATGTTTTAAAGAGTTTTAGAAGCTATTTAAACGGAAACGTAAGACGTGTAATTATAATCGGTAAAAGCGAAGGCGCATTAGAACTTAAACAACTTTTTGAAATAAAAAAAGAGTTAGGATACCAGCTAAAAGGAATGTTTGCTAACACTAAAAATGAAAACGAATTTACAGGTAACATAGAAGATAGTTTTCAGTTTTTAAATGAAAATTCTGGTATTGACGAGATTTATTGTTCGATTGACGAGCTTACAGAAAATCAAGTTAATAAATACGTTAAATACGCCAATTTGCACCATTGCAATATCAAGTTTATTCCCAAAACCAATAAATTAATAACAAAGCGATTAAAAACCGATTATTACAATTACCTACCTGTCTTATCTATGCAGGAAGTCGCTTTAAATAATAGTTTTAATAAATTGGTTAAGCGTACTTTTGATGTTTTGTTTTCGTTATTTGTAATTGTTTTTATTTTATCATGGTTAACGCCGCTATTATTCATTTTAATAAAACTAGAATCTAAAGGACCTTTATTTTATAAGCACAAACGTAACGGGATTAATTATAAAGAGTTTGATTGCTATAAGTTTAGATCCTTAAGAGAAACTAAAGAAGTTAAAGGAACTTACGTCACTCAAGATGATAACAGATTAACCACAATTGGTAAGTTTTTAAGGAAAACAAGCATAGACGAGATACCTCAATTTTATAACGTTTTAAAAGGCGATATGAGCGTTGTGGGACCAAGACCACATATGCTGTCTTACACAGAAGATTACTCGAAAAAAATAGATAAATATAACTTCATTTTTAGACATAATGTAAAACCAGGAGTAACCGGTTTAGCGCAAATAAAAGGGTATAGAGGAGAAGTTAAAAATGATGAAGACATTATAAACCGTGTTAAATACGATAACTTTTATATCGAAAATTGGTCACTAGTTTTAGATTTAAAAATCATTTTTCAGACTACAATTAATATCTTTAAGGGACAAAAACAAGCTTATTAATGCAACCTTTAGTGTCCATTATTACTCCAATGTATAATTCAGAAAAATTTATTCTGAAAACTATTAATAGCGTTGTAAATCAAACCTATTCTAATTGGGAATTGTTGCTTATAGACGATGGTTCAACCGATAATACCATTCAAATCGTTGAAGGTTTTAAGCAGAAATATTCTAACATTAAACGACTTCAAAACTCAACCAATTTAGGTGCGGCTCAATCCAGAAACAAAGGAATACTAGAAGCAAAAGGTGATTACATAGCGTTTTTAGACGCAGATGATTTATGGAAACCCAATAAACTAGACCTACAAATTCAATTCATGCAAACTCATAATTGCGACGTTAGTTTTTCTAGTTACGAGCAAATAGATGAAAACGGTAAACCACTATACAAATTAGTACAAGCCTTACCAAAGCTTACGTATAATAAATACCTAAAAACAAACTACATTGGCAACTTAACTGGAATGTACAATGCCAAAACTTTAGGCAAAATAACAAGTCCAGACTTAAGAAAAAGACAAGATTGGTTATTATGGTTAGCTGCAATTAAAAAGTCTAGCAAACCAGCTTTAGGTATTCAAGAATCTTTAGCGTATTATCGTGTTAGGCAAAATTCAATTTCATCTAATAAAATAGAATTACTTAAATACAATTACCTAGTCTATAAAAAAGGCTTAGGATTTAGTACTATAAAATCGCTTTACAGAATGTTTATTTTTCTTTGGGAACATTTTATGGTGAAATCTAAGCTGATTGTTCCTACAGAGAAGAAATAAACTGCTTCAACTTACCACTGTTTTGACGTTGTAACACTTCTTTTTGCTCAAAAACTAGCTTAAGTTTTGGTTCTAAGTATTTATCAACTGCGTTTTGTACTGCTTGTTTTTGCTCATTTGTTAGAGAGTTTTTAGCAACGTAACTAATTAAAAAAGAGTCCAATTTGGTTTGTTCGATAACAAATTCTTTAACGTTGGCTTTTGTATCCATCACGGTTTTAGTGACGTAATAAAAAGTTAATCCTGCTGAAGTTTTTCCGCTAGGCAATTTAATAATATCACTAGTTCTACCCGTTAATTGTTCTAAAAAGGGTTGTTTTAATGTGCTAGCTGTAGACAAACTTCCAATGTCACCAAGTTCGTAACGTATAAATGGATGCGCACGATTAAACAAATCGGTAATCACTACTTTTCCTGTCTCTCCGTAGGGTAACGGTTGGTTGTTTTCGTCTAAAATTTCAACATATAAGTGGTTGCTATTAACCAACCATTGGTTGTCTTTATTTTGGAAAGCTATTAAACCCAATTCCGCAGCGCCATATTCGTTAACAATTGGAATATTAAATTGTCTTTCAAGTAATTGTTTGTCTGCTTCAAAAAGCATTTCAGAGGTTACAATACACACGTTTAACGTTGGACAAACTTCTTTTAAAATGATGTTTTTTCGCTCTAAAAACTTAGCAAACTGTACAATACTACTGGTATAACCGTTAATGTAATCAAATTTTGTATGCTTAAACTTTTTCAAAACAGTTTCTAAAGCAGCATCACTCAAATTAAACACTGAAAACCGAAAACGATTACCTAGCCAATCTTTTAAACGCTCTTTGTAATACCCTTTTTTATCTAGCGGAATGCCATAAAAACGCGCCTGTTTAGACGTATTTAAATCAATATCATACCAAGCATAACGTTGCATAAACGTAGCCCAAGTCATAGCATGCGCAAAATTGTCTTTAGCAAAGCTAAAAGGCGTACCCGAAGAGCCAGAAGTTTTATGTTGATGTACCGTTTTTTCGGTGTATTTGTTAGACAAACGATCTTTTAAAGGTTGCTGTAAATTAGCTTTGGTTAACACAGGTAATTCGTTCCAATTATTGGAGTTAATACCGTTGCATAACTCTTGATAAAATGGCGTGTTTTCTAAATGAAATTGCACAATACTGCGTAATTGTCTACTTAGAAAATTAGCATACGCTTTCTCGTCATAACTTTCAATTAAGCGCAAGGTTTTTTTAGCTTCCTTTATCGGGAAACCTTTAAGACGTAAAGACCATTCAAATCGTTTCAAAAGGTTGAATTTTATATTGTAAATATATTACACTTTATAATGAAATTCGTCAGTTTGAGTGAATTTTCACGATTAGAAAGAGTGAAAATTTGTATCGAAAACAAGAATTTTAACTAAAATAGACCTCGATACAATTTCTCATATTTCAAAATTACTCAAACAGACAATATTTGATAAATTTCAATTACAAATTGAAAGCGAATTTAAATATTAAAACTATCTGATTAAATCCTAACAGAATTCTTTTAAATAATTATTTTTGTGCCAAACAACACAACAAACAACTCATGAATATTTTAGTATTAGGTTCTGGCGGAAGAGAACATACAATAACTTGGAAATTAGCGCAAAGCGAAAAATGTGGTAACCTTTTTGTAGCACCAGGAAACTCTGGAACAGCAAAAATTGCTAAAAATGTACCAGTTTCGGTAACCGATTTTCCTGCAATAAAGGACGTAGTACTAAACAACAATATAGAAATGGTTATTGTTGGACCAGAAGATCCTTTAGTGCAAGGTGTTCATGACTACTTTTTAGCTGATGAAGAGCTTAAAAATGTAGCTGTAATCGGACCGCAAAAAGCAGCAGCAACATTGGAAGGTAGTAAAGAGTTTGCTAAAGAATTTTTATTTAGACACAACATTCCTACTGCAGCTTACCAAAGTTTTAATGCGCAAAATGTAGAAGAAGGTTATGCCTTTTTAGAGACTTTAAATCCGCCTTACGTATTAAAAGCAGATGGATTAGCAGCTGGTAAAGGTGTTGTGATTTTAAATGATTTAGATGAAGCTAAAGCCGAATTAAAAAGTATGCTTGTAGACGCTAAATTCGGCGATGCGAGTACCAAAGTAGTTATCGAAGAGTTTTTAGACGGAATAGAATTAAGTTGTTTTGTGTTAACCGATGGTAAAAACTATAAAATACTTCCAACAGCAAAAGATTACAAGCGTATTGGCGAAGGCGATACAGGTTTAAACACTGGCGGAATGGGAGCAGTATCTCCAGTACCTTTTGCAGATCAAGCGTTTTTAGATAAAATAGAAAACCAAATTGTAAAACCAACTATTGAAGGTTTACAAAAAGACAATTTGCCATACAAAGGGTTTGTGTTTATTGGCTTAATTAAAGTTGGTGACGATCCAAAAGTAATAGAGTATAACGTGCGTATGGGCGATCCAGAAACCGAAGTAGTTCTACCAAGACTTAAAAACGACTTTGTAGTTTTAATGGATGCTATAGCAAATCAAACATTAGATAAAGTTACTTTAGAAGTAGATCAAAGAGCAGCAACAACAATAATGTTAGTGTCTGGCGGATATCCTGAAGCTTACGAAAAAGGAAAAGAAATTTTTGGAGTAGAAAAGCCTACGGATTCTATTTTATTCCATGCTGGTGCACAAGAAAAAGACGGTAAAATAGTAACGTCTGGCGGACGTGTTATGGCGGTAACTAGTTATGGAAAAACTTACCAAGAAGCCATAAAAAAATCTTACCAAACTATAGAAAATAATCTAAAGTTTGATAAGATGTATTATAGAAAAGATATTGGTTTCGACTTATAAATAAGAATGAGACGAAATACTTTTATCTTCTTCGTTGTTGTTATTAAACTTTTTTAATTGTCCCATCCAATAAACAAATGCAACAAAACCAATGATCATAAATAACCAGTTCATTATGTTTGCTGCCCACCAGTTTTCTAACTCTAATTCTCTTAAAGCGTCTAATGGAGCAAATAAAACGTTAACAAATAAATCTTGTATTGCGTAAAAAAAATCTTTCATGATTGTATATTTATACAGCAAAAATACAAAAAGAGTTAATGATTACAACAATTTTTAGTAAATCCAAACCAATTAATTTTTTAATAGTGTTTTGTGTGCTACTTGCTTCACTTTTAATATTAGAGTTTAAGTATGCTCACAGCCTATCGGTAAATTATGGTTTAGTCACTAAAATAGGCATGTTTTTAATAGTGTTTTTTTCAGTATTATTGCTTCATTTTATTGTTGTAAAAAATGGTCTATCACAGCAAAGTAATATAGAACTTTTAGTGTTTGTTTTATTTGTTTTAGCTGTACCACAAACATTTATATCTTATAAAATTATAGTTTCTAATATGTTTATTTTGATGGCTTTACGCCGAATGATAAGCATTAGATCTAAAAAAGAAATTATTAAAAAATTATTCGATTCTGGATTTTTAATAGGACTAGCAAGTGTATTTTATTTTTGGTCTATATTATTCTTTCCGTTAATCATAATTTCACTATTGTTTTTTTCTGAATCTAAAGCGAAATATTATTTTATTCCGGTGTTAGGTTTAGCAACTTTAGTTGTCATTTTGACTGCAGTTTCAGTAATATTTTATGGTGATATTTTTTCAATTTTTCCTAAGAAAATAGCCTTCAGCTTTAATTATACAGCATACAATTCGTTTCAACTCATTGGCGCAATAACAATTTTATTGTCCTTTGGGTTATGGTCTTCTGTATTTTATTTAACAACTATTAAAAAGAAAATGAGAAGTTACAGACCATCCTATAAAATTATGTTTGTTGCTTGTATGTTTGCGACTGCAATTGCTGTAATTACTCCAAATAAAAACGGTAGTGAGATGTTATTTTTATTTGCGCCATTATCTGTAATTATCATGAATTACATTGAAACGATTACAGATAATTGGTTTAAAAACTCATTTTTAGCACTATTAATAATAGCACCAATTGTACTGTTAGTTTTGTAGTTTTTCACCAAAAGCTAAGTCGCCAGCATCTCCTAAACCAGGTACAATATAGCCTTTATCATTTAATTTATCATCTACAGTAGCAATCCATAAATGAGCATCTTTAGGTAGATGTTTTTCTAAATACTCAACGCCTTCTTTAGCGCCAATAACAGCAAAAATATGTAAGTTTTTAGCAGTCCCAAAAGGTTGTAAAGCTTTGTAGGTAGCCACTAAAGATTGTCCAGTTGCTAGCATCGGATCTGCCAAGATTAATGTTTTGTTATTTAAGTCAGGACAGGCTAAGTATTCAACAACAATTTCAAAAGTTTCAGGGTTTTCTTTGTGATGTCTGTAAGCAGAAATAAAAGCATTTTCTGCTGCATCAAAATAATTAAGTAATCCGTTATGTAAAGGTACGCCAGCACGTAAAACAGAGCATAAAACAATATTGTTGTCATGAGTTTTAACTTCCATTTCGGCTAAAGGTGTTGTTATTTTTTTTGAAGAAAACTCTAAGGTTTTGCTCATTTCATAACTTAAAATTTCACCTATACGTTCAATATTTCTTCTAAAACGCATACTGTCTTTTTGAACAGAAACGTCTCTAAGTTCAGCTATAAATTGATTTAGGATAGAGTTTTTTTCAGATAAATTATGAACAATCATGACTTAATTATTAATGTGAATTACAAATTTATTATTATTTGTAAAGCCTTTTAAGGTATGACTCATTTTTATTTTTAAAATGTGTAATTTTACAGTCTTAAATTATAAAATATGTTTACAGACAAAGCCAATAAAATTTTTCAAGACGTTATAGAAAAATACCACGTTATCAATACCGTAGACCAACCGTTTACAAATCCTTACGACAAAAAATCTAACCTTTTAGAACACTTGTTATACCGTAAATGTTGGATTGATACCGTACAATGGCATTATGAAGATATTATTAGAGATCCACAAATAGACCCAGTAGCAGCTTTAAAATTAAAAAGACAAATCGATGCCTCTAACCAAGATAGAACGGATATGGTAGAGTATATTGATAGTTATTTTTTAGAAAAATATAAAGACGTTACACCTAAAGCAGATGCAACTATTAATACAGAAAGTCCAGCTTGGGGAATAGATAGATTATCAATCTTAGCATTAAAAATCTATCACATGCACGAAGAAGCAACTCGTGAAGATGCTACGGATGCACACAAAGAAGCTTGCCAGAAAAAACTAGACGTATTATTAGAGCAACGTGTAGATTTAAGTACTGCAATAGATACACTTTTAGACGATATTTCTAAAGGTGATAAATACATGAAAGTGTATAAGCAGATGAAAATGTATAATGATGATGAGCTTAATCCTGTATTAAGAAATCAGAAATAATTTCAATTTAATTATAAGTTGAAATGCAAACAACGCAACACATTTTAGTTATACGTCTATCTGCAATGGGTGACGTTGCTATGACAGTTCCTGTGTTGAGAGCATTTACACAACAACATCCAAAGGTCAAGTTAACGGTGTTAACTAGACCTTTTTTTGCGCCTTTTTTTAAAGATCTACCAAATACTTCGGTTTTTATTTTTGACGAAAAGCAAAAGCATAAAGGTGTTTTTGGGTTGTATAAATTATACAAAGAACTAAAAGCACTAAATATTGATAAAGTTGCCGATTTACACAACGTTTTACGTACCAAAATTTTAAAGTTATTCTTTTTCGGAAAGACGTTTGTACAAATCGATAAAGGTAGAGCAGAGAAGAAGGCATTGATAAATGGTGACAGTTTTAAACCCTTAAAAACAACCCATGAAAGATACGCCGACGTGTTTAAAAAATTAGGCTATTCTTTAGACTTATCAAACCCAAGGTTTCCTGAAAGAAAAACGCTTCCTAAGTTAATTATAGAGCAAGTACAACCATCAAAAAAACAATGGATAGGTATTGCACCATTTGCTCAATATCCTTCAAAAATGTACCCTTTGTCACAAATGAAAAACGTTGTAAATGCTTTAGAAGAGCAATACAATATATTTTTATTTGGAGCTAAAGCAGAACAGCAGCAATTAAGTGAATTGTCAAGTTCAAAAAATGTTGTAAATGTTGCAGGTTTACTAAATTTTGAAGACGAATTAGATTTAATTTCTAATTTAGATTTAATGGTTGCTATGGATTCTGGTAATGCCCATTTAGCAGCTATGTTTGGCGTAAAAGTATTGACAATTTGGGGCGTAACTCATCCTTATGCTGGTTTTTCAGCGTTTAATCAACCATCAGATTATCATTTATTACCAAATAGAAATACATTTACTAAAATACCTACCTCAATTTACGGTAATAAATATCCAGAAGACTATAAGGATGTTGCAGGAAGTATTACTTCAGAAGAAGTTATAGAAAAAATTCAATCTATTTTAAAAGCATAAAAAAAAGCCTCAATTTCTTGAGGCTTTTTAGATTTTACTACTAATTCATATTAATATTATCCCTTAAACTAACACATTTGTAGCATTCTAATCTTTAGCTAATTTATAATGATTAGTTTAAGAACTTTAAAATGATATCCAACGATTTGAATTGTTCGACAAAATGCAATAAAAAACGACAAATTGCTTAAATATCATCATAATCAACTATAATCTTTGCAGATACAGGATGTGCTTGGCATGTTAAGATTAATCCTTCGGCTACTTCATTATCGGTTAAAATATTGTTTTGTCTCATTGTTGCTTTACCTTCTTTGACTCTTGCTAAACAACTGCTACAAATACCACCTTGGCAAGAATAAGGCGCGTCTAAATCCTGCTCTAAAGCAGCTTCTAAAACAGACTGTTGTTGTGACATTGTAAATGTTTTTTCTTCATCATCAACAATTACAGTTATAGATGTTGTACCGTCAGTGACTTCTTCTAAATCTTCTACAGAGACTGAAGATGTTGTTGTAAACAACTCAAAAAAGATTTTACTATCTTCTATATTATTTTCTGCTAACACATCTTTTACGGTATTAATCATACCTTCTGGTCCGCAAAGGTAAAATGCGTCAATATTTACATCTTTGTATTTATTCTTAACAATAAAGTTGACTGTGCTTTTTTCAATACGACCAAATAGCGCATCTTTTTCTTGAGATTGACTATATAAAAACTGGATAGTTAATCGGTCACTATATTTATTTTGAATATCTAAAAGGTCATTTAAAAAGATAGTATCCTTTAATGTCTTGTTACCATAAACTAATACAAATTTACTGTTTGGCTCTTCTTCTAAAACTGTTTTTAAAATACTTAAAACCGGTGTAATACCACTACCTGCAGCAAACGCAGCTATGGTTCTAGTTTTTGAAGTGTCAGGTGTAAAGGTAAAACGACCTTGTGGTTGCGCAACGTCTAAAGTATCGCCAACTTTTAAAACTTGATTAGCGTATTTAGAAAATGTTCCGTTTTCTACTTCTTTAACCGCAACGGTTAGATTTCCGCTTGACGGAGAAGTACACAAAGAGTAATCGCGTCTTACTTCTTTACCTTCAATATCTGTTTTTAAAGTAATGTATTGTCCTGCTTTAAATTTGTAATCTTCCTTTAAATGATCTGGTACGGCAAAAGTTATAGATACACATTGATCTGTTTGACGTGTAATATCTTTAATATTTAGTGTATGAAATTGAGACATAGTTTTAAATTTTAATGCAAAAATAATGAAGCCTAAACGGAAAGTCGTCTGTTTTATAAAAAATTAATACCTAAGTTTATTATGCATAAGAAAATTATGTATATTTGAATCATGGCAAATTCTAAATTATATAAAGGTAGTTTAACTACAATTATTTTAAAGCTTTTAAATGAAAGTGATAAAATGTATGGATATGAAATTACCCAAAAAGTAAAAGAAATTACTAAAGGAGAGCTTAAAATTACAGAAGGCGCATTATACCCTGCGCTTCATAAATTAGAAGCAGATGGCTTGTTGGAAGTTGAGATGAAAAAAGTTGATAATCGTTTACGTAAATATTATAAACTTACAGAAAAAGGAAACAAAGAAACGGTTAATAAACTAAACGAATTACAAGAGTATATAAAAACCATGCAGATTTTAGTTAATCCAAAATTTGGTTTAGAGTAATGAAGAAGTTAACTAAAGAAGACATACAGTTTATAGACACTTATTTAGATAACTCAGATGTGGTTTATGCAGATGTTAGGTTAGAAATGGTAGACCATATAGCCTCAGATATAGAAAACTCTATGAAAAATGGAGATGAAAGAGATTTTTATTACATATTTAAAGATTACATGGTTAATAATAAAGTCTCATTATTAAACAATTATAAATCATTTAAAAGTAAAACTCTCAACAAATTAATATTAAAGCTTTTAAGATCATTTTTAACTTTAAAATCTATTTTTTTAACCTGTGTTTTAGTGGGCTTATGTTTACTCTTTAAAG
Source organism: Mesoflavibacter sp. (assembly GCF_964226795.1). Lineage (NCBI taxonomy): Bacteria > Pseudomonadati > Bacteroidota > Flavobacteriia > Flavobacteriales > Flavobacteriaceae > Mesoflavibacter > Mesoflavibacter sp. The sequence goes on along the minus strand of NZ_CAXQQP010000008.1, from coordinate 181,040 downwards.
AACACATTGTTACATCTTTAAATGAAGATGTTTTTATTATGCTTTGGTTTTTTACAACGCTTTTAGTTTTTGTTTTATGGTTATATAGTAATACAAAAACTAAAACAAGATTTATAGCAATAGAGCAGTTATTTCTTGCAATGTTACTTTTAACCTATTTCGCAAAAAGTGCTTTTATTGATATTTGTATGAGGTTTGTAACAAATGATAATAAAGACTACCTGTATTTAGGATTATTAGTGTTTTTTATTGTAACGTGGTTTAATTTTATTAGTATAACTATTAAAAACTTTCAATATTACAGTAATAGACTAAATCTTATTTAATAAATGAAGCTTACAAAAGAAGAAATACAATATATAGACAATTACTTAATCAAATCTAAGGTTAAGTATTGGGATGTACGTGTTGAACTATTAGATCATATTGCATCTGCAGTAGAAGAAAAAATAGAAAAAGAAGGAATTTCATTTAACGAAGCTTTATTAGAAGTGCATCAAAGTTTTGGAAATAGTACAGAGGTTTACGGTAGGTATCATGGTAAACTATTAAAAGAAGGATTGTATGCAGATAATAATGGCTTTAAAAAATTTGAAAGACAAAAACAGAAAAGTATAGGCCGAAAACTAAGAAAAGCACATTGGCAAGAATTGAAAAATTTAATGTTTACGTCTAAGTTTTTATTAGAGTTTACAGCTTTTAGCATTATTAGTTACTATGGTTTTAATTTTTATCCTAAAGTGTCAAGTACTTTGGTTTTAGGACTACTAATGTTACCATTATTTTTTAGCGCTTTACACTCAATAAAGGATAAGGTTTCAAAACGGTCTTTAAATATTACAATGTCTTCTGGAATTATAATGTTGGCATGGAGTTTATACAATATGGTTTTTCAGTTGTTTGTAATGCTTAATAAAGACCAAGATAATAAACCATATTATATACTATTTATAACAGCAATATTACTTTACCCTATCATGAGGTCTAGTACAAACACTTACTTTAAATATTATAATAAATACAAAAATATTTTTTCTAAATTAACAAATTAGATTTTGAAAGTTACACCATCACAATTACAAGATTTATATGCGTTTACAAGAAATCATTATGTATATCATTACGATTTACAAACAGAGCTTGTAGACCATTTAGCTAATGATATAGAATCTATTTGGCAAGAAAACCCTAAGCTGTCTTTTGAAGAAGCAAGAGATCAATCTTTTAAAAAGTTTGGTGTTTTTGGTTTTATGGATGTGGTAGAGCAACGTCAAAAAGCAATGAATAAACGTTATTACAAATATTTATTATCAGAACTTAAACAATGGTTTTCTATCCCAAAAATAATAATGACCGCAACTTTATTTGTTACTTTTTTTACACTACTTCAAACAAGTTATGCTAAATATTTTTTCTTTATAATATTTGGTGTATTGGCAATTTGGACATTATTTAGAAGTATACAGCTTAATAGAGAGTTTAGAAAAAGAAAAGAGATATCTAGTAAAAAATGGTTGTTAGAAGAGCTTATTTTTAAACAAGCAGGAAGTATTGGTATAATTTTTTTATCTCAATTTTATAATATCTCAATGTGGAGTGATGTTTTTATATCTAACACCAAATTAGTTTTATTAACTGCAGCAATTTTTACACTCTTATATTTAGTTAATTATATAAGCTTTAGAGTTATACCAGATAAAGCAGAAGAGTTGTTAAAAACAACTTATCCTGAATTCAGTTTGTAACAAATCTATAAACTTAGCTACCAATACATAAACCAAACCAAAATATTAATCTATGATAAGCAAGTTTATAAGTTTAGAGTGGAAACAATTTTTTCGTTCTGCTAGTTTCGGAAAAAGCTTAGCGCTAAAAATTTTAATGGGCTTTTTTGCGCTTTATTTTATTGTTACATTTTTAGCGTTAGGTGTTGGACTATATCCTGGTTTAAAAAAAGCATTTCCAGATCAAGATCCTTTTATTATTGTAAATCAAGTTATTTTTTACTGGGTTTTAATGGAGCTTCTTATTCGTTTTTTCTTTCAGAAATTACCAGTAATGAGTGTAAAACCTTTGCTAACGCTTCCTGTTAAAAGAAACACAGTGGTTAACTATGTTTTGGGTAAATCAACTTTAGCGTTTATTAACTTTTTACCGCTTTTTGCAACAATCCCTTTTAGCATAGTCTTAATGTCAAAAGGATATTCAAAATCTATGGTGTTAACATGGTTAGTAGCAATGGTTTTGATATCGTTAATCAGTAATTTTTTAAATTTTATTATTGAAAGTATCTCGTCAGAAACCGAATTATCTTACCTACCAATTATTGTAGTTGCTGGAGGATTATTTGCTTTAAACTATTTTGAGATCTTAGATATTTCAGGATTACTATCTGCATCCATTTTAGCTATAGCTAATAACCCAATATATCTATTAATATTAGTTGCTATCTTAGGTGTTTGTTATTGGTTTAATTTTAAGATTTTAAGACAAAAACTGTATTTAGATCATTCTTTAAAAACTAAAATAAAAGAAGTTAATGCTTCTAACCTTGGTTGGACAAAAAACTTTGGGGACATTGCACCATTTATGCAATTAGATTTGCGTTTAATATGGCGTAATAAAAGACCAAAATCTTCGGTATTTATTTTAGTTATTGGCTTACTATATGGATTATTCTTTTACCCTAATCCTCAATTTCAAGATTCACCAATGATATTTGGTTTTGTAGGTATTTTCGTAACAGGTATTTTCTTAATCAATTTTGGGCAGTTTATTCCTGCTTGGGATAGCGGTTACTACAAAATGTTAATGAGCCAAAACATTAAATACGAGCAATACCTAAAATCTAAATACACGCTAATGATTTTAAGCGTAATTATCATGTTTGTACTTAGTATTCCGTATGTGTATTTTGGTTGGAAAATTTTAGCAGCACATTTTGCAGCAGCCATTTATAACATTGGTGTTAATAGTTATGTAATTATGCTTGGCGGAAGCTTTAATCGCAAAAAAATAGACTTAAACCAACGTGCAGCATTTAACTATCAAGGTACTGGTGCAGTACAATGGATTATTGGTATTCCTTTAATGATTTTACCTGCAGCAATATTTGGCTTAACTTCATTTTTTATCAGTTTTCAAGTCGGTCTATTTGCATTAGCCTTTTTGGGTTTATTAGGTATTGTGTTTCATCAAAAATTAATGAAACTAATTACACAAAAATACCTGGACTCTAAATATAAAATGATAGACGCATTTAGTCAAGACAGCTAACCTTAATTCACTTTTAATCATGATAAAGACAACAAACCTTTCAAAAAAATATAATAGTAAAGAAGTATTAAATATTTCAACTTTAGAAATCCCAAAAGGACAAAGTTTTGGATTAGTAGGAAACAACGGAGCAGGTAAAACAACCTATTTTAGTTTACTTCTTGATTTAATAAAACCAACTACAGGACAGATAGAAAACAACCATGTTGTTGTTAGCGAAAGTGAAGATTGGAAACCATTTACCTCTGCATTTATAGACGAAAGCTTCTTAATTGGTTACTTGACACCAGAAGAATATTTTTATTTTATTGGTGATTTACGTGGGCAAAACAAACAAGACGTAGACAACTTATTGGCACAGTTTGAAGATTTTTTTCATGGTGAAATCTTAAACCAGAAAAAATATTTACGCGATTTAAGCAAAGGAAACCAGAAAAAAGCCGGAATTGTTGCTGCATTAATAGGTAATCCAGAAGTCATTATTCTTGATGAACCTTTTGCAAACTTAGACCCAACAACACAAATTAGATTAAAACAAATCATTAAAGATTTAGCCGAAAAACAAGGTGTAACCGTGTTAGTATCAAGTCATGATTTATTACATGTTACCGATGTTTGCGAGCGTATTGTGGTTTTAGATAAAGGTCAAGTTGTAAAAGATATTAAAACTAGCGAGGCAACTTTAAAAGAATTAGAAGCGCATTTTTCGGGCATATCAGAAGTGTAATATTTTATAGTTTTTTCTCTGTAAATTGATATGCGTTAAGTTATTTAAAAAAAGATGCTTATTTTTACGCTCTTACATGCAAAAAATATAATAAAATTGCATGTAAACAGTTATGTATTACACAAAATACAACCGCATTGAAATTAGCATTTAAAATAAGTTTAGCCTTTACGGTTATAGTACTAACAATTACAAGTTGCTCTCGAAAAAACGATAGTTTTATAAGTCGTAATTTTCACGCAGTAACTGCAGAATATAACACATTATTTAATGGTTACAATGCGTTAGAGCAAGGACGCAACAGTCTAAACGCAACTTATTTTGATAATTATTGGGCCATACTTCCTGTAGAGCGTATGCAAATCACAGAAGAAGTTATTTTACCAGGACAATCCAAAAATTCTGATTTTACAAAAGCTGAAGAAAAAGCTGTCAAAGCCGTTCAAAAACACGGTATGAATATTCAAGGTAAAGAGCATAATCCACAAATAGACGAAGCTTATTTACTATTAGGTCAAGCACGTTATTTTGACCAACGTTTTGTTCCTGCATTAAACGCTTTTAATAAGATTTTATCAAGTTATGGCGATTCTGATAAAATCAACACAGCAAAAGTATGGCGAGAAAAAACCAATATGCGATTAGAAAATAACGAAATTGCTATTGAAAACCTTAAACGCCTATTAGAACAAGAAGATTTAGAAGACCAACAACTTGCAGATGCCACATCTACTTTGGCACAAGCTTATATTAATTTAGAGCAGTTAGATAGTGCAATTGTGCATATAAAAACAGCATCTAAAGCCACAAAAAAGAATGAAGAAAAAGGTCGTTTCAACTTTATAAAAGGTCAGCTATACAATGCTTTAGAAGATAAAGACAGCGCAAACATAGCTTTTGATGAGGTTATAGATTTAAACCGAAAAATACCACGTCAATATCTAATTGCTGCAGAAGTAGAAAAAGCTAAGAATTTCGATTATGAAAACGGTAATAAAATCGAATTTTTAGAACACTTAACCAAACTTGAAGAAAATAGAGAAAACCGTCCGTTTTTAGATAAAATTTATCACCAAATAGCCGAGTTTCACTTAGAAAATAAATTCGATTCTTTAGCAATAGCTTACTACAATAAATCACTTCGCACCAACTCTAAAGACAAAATTTTAGTTGCCAAAAACTACGAAACTTTAGGTAATTACTATTTTGATAATACAGAGTATAAACTAGCAGGCGCCTACTATGACAGTACATTAATCAATATGGTAGAAAACAGTAAACCATACCGTGTGATTAAAAAGAAAAACGAAAATTTAGAAGATGTTATCTTCTACGAAGGTGTTGCAGAAGCTAACGACAGTATCTTAAAGTTAGTAGCTATGCCAATAGCAGAAAGAGAACAGTATTTTAAAGATTATACAGATAAATTAAAAGCTAAAGCTGAAGAAGAGCAAGAGCGTTTAGAAACTCAAAAACGTATAAAAGATTTTCAGCAAAACACTACTAACAAAAAAAGTGGTTTTGGTCCACCACGTGGTGCTTCACCAGTAGGTAATGCAACAAGTTTCTATTTTTATAATCAAGAAACTGTAGCTTATGGTAAAAACCAATTTGAACAACTTTGGGGAGAAAGAAGTAATGAAGATAATTGGCGTTGGTCAAGTAATGGTCGCAGTGGATTTTCTTCTACAGACGCAATTGCTTCTGCAATCGAAAACAATTCTGAAAACGAAAAATTCTCTCCAGATTATTACTTAAAACAATTACCAAGCACAGATAAAGATATTGATAGCCTAATGAAAGACAGAAATTATGCATACTATCAATTAGGGTTAATTTATAAAGAGAAATTTAAAGAATACGAGCTTTCAAAAACAAAATTCACAACCTTATTAAAAAGTGCACCGGAGGAACGTTTAATATTACCTTCAAAATATAATTTATACAAAATATACGAGATTTTAGGACAAACAAATGAAGCTGAAATTACTAAGCAAGATATAATAAGTAATTATCCAGATTCTAGATATGCCTTTATTTTACAGAATCCAAATCAAGCAGTTGCAGATAATGAAGGAAGCCCAGAAAATCTTTACGAGCAAACCTATAAAAAACTTGAAGAGCAACAATATCAATCTGTTATAGAAGACAGTGACCAATATATAAACTACTTTGACGGCGATCCAATTGTGCCAAAATTTGAATTGCTAAAAGCAACAGCAAACGGTAGATTAAATGGTTACACAGCTTACATGGAAGCCTTAAACCAAATAGCATTAGATTATGCTAACACAGAAGAAGGTATAAAAGCACAAAATCTAATTAATAGTTTACAGTCTTTAAGTAAACAAATATTTGTGCCAAATGATGTATCTAAAAACTTTAAAGTAGTCTATCAATTTGATAAAAATCAAGAAGTTGAATTAAAAGAGTTTAAAGAAACACTAGATAAAGTTATAGAAAAAATATCTTACTACGATTTATCAACGTCTGTAGATGTTTATAATAAAGACAAAACATTTTTAGTAGTACATGGTATAAAAAGTATAGATGGTGCAAAAGGGTTTGCTAATATTGTAGAAGAAGAGGATAAAAAGAAAATAGATAGACCATTTTTTGGAATTTCGCAAGAAAATTACCAGATTATCCAAATACATAAAAACTTAGACACTTATATAGCAAATCAATAATCTCCCTTAATTATGAAGAAAAACAAAAATCAAGAACATATTTCTATCCAAAATATAATAGCAAAAGGAACTAAAATTGTAGGTGATTTTTTTAGTGAAGGCGACTTACGTGTAGATGGAATTATTGAAGGAAATATACAAACACCAGGTAAGGTTGTAGTAGGTAAAGATGGTCAAATTTCAGGAAAGTTGTCATGTAGCAATGCTTATTTTGAAGGAAAACTAAACGGTACAATAGAATTAACGGGTACATTAACATTAAAATCTACAGCACATATAGAAGGAGATGTTGTTACCGAAAAATTAGCAGTAGAGCCAGGAGCAACATTTAATGTAACTTGTGAGATGAAATCTTCTGTAAAAGATATAAATGGCAAATCAAAACAACAAAAAACAGCCTAATAAATACATAAAGTTTACTTCTATTGCTTTACAAATGGGATTAACCATTTATTTAGGAAGCAAGTTTGGCGAGTGGCTTGACCAAAAATACAACACAACCAATCAAATCTATTATAAGGTAGTAACGTTAATTGCAGTTGCTGTTGCAATGTTTTCGGTTATCTATCAAGTTATAAAAATTACAAACAAAAAATAATGCTAAAACGTATTATAATATCTGGAGCTATAATCATAGCTGCTTTTTTTATTAGTTACGGACTAAATAAATCACTAGTAGATATTCAGCTTCAGTACTCATTATTTAGTGTTTATCTTTTTCATGCACTAGCTGCAATAATAGTCTATTTAATAATAGAATTTCTTTTTACCAAACTACCAAATCAAGTAGGTTACGCCTATTTAATGCTAATGTGTTTTAAGATAGGAGCATTTGTATTAATTTTTCAAAAATCAGTCTTTGCGGTAGAATTAGAAGCGCTACAAGAAAGAATAAGTTTGGTGGTTCCTTTATTTATTTTTTTAATTATTGAAGCATTATTAGTAGGTAAACTACTAACTAATAAATAAGGCTTATATAATCAGCTATTTAGCTTAAAAAAAAAAGCTGTTTTTTAAAATAAAAAAAAGCTTTAAATTTTTAAATAAATGCTTACATTTGCACGAAATTTAAAGGCAAAACTTTAATTAGGCGAAAAAATGATGATTGCAAAAAGATCTATCAAATTAATTATAGCATTATTCTGTGTATTAATAACTTCTGTTTCATTAGCAGAAACAAACCAGTCTCATCAAGAAGACCACAACGGTAATACAATTGATACACCTTCAGAAATTAAAGAGTATATTCAACATCACTTAAAAGATTCTCACGATTTTCATTTGTTTACTAATAATAAAACAGGAAAACATTGGAGTATGCCATTACCTGTAATTGTTTGGACAAGTAATGGGTTAAAGACGTTTATGTCTTCAGAGTTTCATCATGACGATAACGGTGAAGTAATCGTAGAAAAAGGAGATACTAGATTAGTAAAATTACACAGTAAAATATACGAGTTAGACAATGGTGCGACAACTGTTGCTTTTGATGATGCACATCACCCAACAAATGCACACAAAGTTTTAGATTTTTCTATAACTAAAAGTGTGTTTGGTATGTTGCTAGCTGGATTGTTAATGATTTTAGGTTTTGGTAGTTTAGCAAAAGGCTACAAAAAAGGAAAAAACATCCCAACTGGTATAGGTCGTGTATTAGAACCATTAGTAATCTATGTAAGAGATGACATAGCTAAGCCAAACATTGGAGAGAAAAAGTACCGTAAATTTATGGGCTTCTTATTAACAGTATTTTTCTTTATTTGGATATTAAACTTATTAGGATTAACGCCATTAGGATTTAACGTAACAGGACAAATTGCTGTAACAGTATGTTTAGCAATATTTACAGCTGTAATCTATTTATTTAGTGGTAGCAAAGATTTCTGGATGCATACATTATGGATGCCAGGAGTACCAGTAATATTAAGACCAGTATTAGCAGTGATAGAATTAGTAGGATTTGTGTTAATTAAACCATTCTCTTTATTAGTTCGTTTATTTGCAAACATGACAGCAGGACACTTTGTGGTAATGAGTCTTATAGCATTAATGATAACAATGAAGGAAGCATTTGGACCAGTAGCATCTACAGGTATGTCTTTAGTGTTAGCATTATTTATATCGGTTATCGAAATATTGGTAGCCTTTTTACAAGCATTTATTTTTACGATGTTATCATCGTTATTTATAGGTATGGCGGTTGAAGAGCATGACCATCATTAATAAGAATTTGTTTAATTAATATTTAAAATCAATTAGTATGTACAATTTAATTGGAGCAGGATTAATCGTAATCGGTGGAGGAATCGGTTTAGGTCAAATCGGTGGAAAAGCAATGGAAGGTATTGCTCGTCAACCAGAAGCAGCTGGAAAAATCCAAACTGCGATGATCATCATCGGTGCCTTATTAGAAGGTTTAGCATTCGGAGCATTAATCTTAGGAAAATAATCCTAAAACAAAACAAAACAACTTCTGTAACGGTTGGTTGCAGAAGCTGTTTTAAATTAAACAAACACAAAGAAGTAATCAATATCAAATGGAAACTTTATTAAACGATTTTTCAGTAGGTTTATTTATAATGCAAGCTGTAATCTTAGTAATACTTATAGTATTAATGAGAAAATTTGCTTGGAAACCAATCTTAGATGCATTACAATCTCGTGAAGATGGTATCCAAAACGCATTAGAAGCAGCAGAGAATGCCAAAGTTGAAATGCAAAATCTTCAAGCAGATAACGATAAGTTATTAAAAGAAGCTCGTGCAGAACGTGAAGCAATGTTAAAAGAAGCACGCGAGTTAAAAACAAAAATGATTGAAGACGCTAAAACTGAAGCACAAGAGCAGGCTAATACAATTATAGAGCAAGCTCAAGCAGCAATAGAAAGCGAAAAGAAATCTGCTATGGCTGAGTTAAAAGGTCAAGTAGCAGGATTATCTTTAGAGATAGCAGAAAAAGTTGTACGTCAAGAATTATCTAACAAAGACAAACAAATAGAATTAGTTGAGTCTATGTTAGGAGACGCAAAATTAAACTAGTCAAAAAATGGCAGGAGAAAGAGCAGCAATACGTTACGCAAAAGCAGTACTAAGTTTAGCTACAGAAAGTAACACAGCAGATGCTGTAAATACAGATATGGAGCTAATAAAAAATACTGTTGCTGAGAGTAAAGATTTAAAAGATATGCTTTACAGTCCTGTAATACGTTCATCTGTAAAAAAATCAGCATTGTTAGAAATTTTTAAAAATACTAACAAAGCAACAGTTAATTTAATAGATGTACTTATTGCTAACAAGCGTATATCTCTATTACCAGAAGTGGCTTCAAGTTTTATAACCCTTTTTGAGCAACAAAAAGGCAGCCAAGTAGCACAAGTAACTACAGCAGTACCTTTAACAAAAGAGTTAGAAAATAAAGTACAAGCAAAAGTAAAAGAGCTTACAGGTAAAGAAGCAGCAATAACAAATATAGTAGATGAAAACATTTTAGGAGGTTTCATCTTAAGAGTTGGAGATACACAATACAACGCAAGTATTGCTAACCAACTAAACAAATTAAAAAGAGAATTTACAATAAATTAAATATAGTTAGATTTAAATCTAACATCTAATATCTAAATAAGATGGCAGAAGTAAAACCAGCTGAAGTATCAGCAATCTTAAAACAACAACTATCTGGTTTTGAAGCAAGTGCTTCATTAGACGAAGTTGGAACAGTATTAACAGTAGGAGATGGTATTGTACGTGCTTACGGATTATCAAATGCTCAATACGGAGAGTTAGTAGAATTTGAAGGAGGATTAGAAGGTATTGTACTAAACCTTGAAGAAGACAACGTAGGTATTGTATTATTAGGAGGATCAACTGGAGTAAAAGAAGGTTCTACAGTAAAACGTACTAACCGTATTGCTTCTGTTAAAGTAGGTGAAGGTATTGTTGGTCGTGTAGTAGATACATTAGGAAATCCAATTGATGGTAAAGGACCTATCGCTGGTGATACTTACGAAATGCCATTAGAGCGTAAAGCGCCTGGTGTTATTTACCGTCAACCAGTAAACGAGCCATTACAAACAGGTATTAAATCTGTAGATGCCATGATTCCTGTAGGACGTGGACAACGTGAGCTTGTAATTGGTGACCGTCAAACTGGTAAAACAACAGTTTGTATTGATACCATCTTAAATCAAAAAGAATTTTACGATGCAGGAGAGCCTGTATATTGTATATATGTAGCAGTAGGACAAAAAGCGTCTACAGTTGCAAACATTGCTAAGACTTTAGAAGAAAAAGGAGCTTTAGCTTATACTACTATTGTAGCTGCAAATGCATCAGACCCTGCTGCAATGCAAGTTTACGCGCCATTTACCGGTGCTGCAATAGGTGAGTATTTTAGAGATACTGGTAGACCAGCTTTAATTGTATTTGATGATTTATCAAAACAAGCAGTTGCTTACCGTGAGGTATCTTTATTATTACGTCGTCCACCAGGACGTGAGGCGTATCCAGGAGACGTTTTCTACCTTCACTCAAGGTTATTAGAGCGTGCTGCAAAAGTAATTGCAGATGATGATATTGCTAAAAACATGAACGATTTACCAGAATCGTTAAAGCCAGTAGTAAAAGGTGGTGGATCTTTAACAGCTTTACCAATTATCGAAACACAAGCTGGAGACGTTTCTGCATATATTCCAACTAACGTAATTTCTATTACCGACGGTCAGATTTTCTTAGAGTCAGATTTATTTAATTCTGGTGTACGTCCAGCAATTAACGTAGGTATCTCGGTATCTCGTGTAGGTGGATCTGCTCAAATTAAGTCAATGAAGAAAGTAGCTGGTACATTAAAGTTAGACCAAGCTCAGTTCCGTGAGCTTGAAGCATTTGCTAAGTTTGGTTCAGACCTTGATGCTGCAACGTTAAATGTAATTGAAAAAGGTAAGCGTAACGTAGAAATCTTAAAGCAAGCACAAAACGATCCTTATACAGTAGAAGACCAAGTAGCAATTATCTACGCTGGTTCTAAAAACTTATTAAGAGATGTACCTGTTGAAAAAGTAAAAGAATTTGAAAGAGATTACATAGAGTTCTTAAATGCTAAACACAGAGATGTTTTAGATACTTTAAAAGCAGGAAAATTAACTGACGAGGTTACAGATACATTATCTGCAGTTGCAAAAGACCTTTCAGCTAAATATAAAGCATAATAATAGATTTTAGTATTAGAGTAGTGAGATAGAAAGTTTTCTCACTACTGAATACTCAATACTAATTACTAAAAAATGGCAAATCTTAAAGAAATACGTAATAGGATATCTTCGGTATCTTCAACAATGCAAATAACCAGTGCTATGAAAATGGTATCTGCTGCAAAGTTAAAGAAAGCCCAAGACGCTATTACAGCAATGCGTCCTTATGCAGACAAGTTAACAGAGCTTTTACAAAGCTTAAGTGCAACTTTAGAAGCAGATGCAGGAAGTAAATTTGCAGACCAACGTGAAGTAAACAGAGTATTAATAGTTTCAATATCTTCAAATAGAGGATTATGTGGTGCTTTTAACTCTAACATTATCAAACAAACAAACAATTTGATAGATAATGTTTACGCAGGTAAAGAAGTATCTGTTTTAGCAATAGGAAAAAAGATTAATGACGCTTTTGGAAAAAAAGGAATTGTTATTGCTAACAAAAGTGATATTTATGATGATCTAACTTTTGATAACGTTGCAGAAATAGCACAAATGCTAATGGATAAGTTTGTTACAGGCGAGTTTGATAAAATTGAAATCGTTTACAACAAATTTAAGAATGCAGCAACGCAAATAGTAATGACAGAACAGTTTTTACCTATTGTTCCAATACAACAGGATGAAAACGTTAATTTAGATTACATTTTTGAGCCTTCTAAAGCCGAAATAGTAGAAGAGTTAATCCCTAAATCTTTAAAAACTCAGCTTTATAAAGGTGTAAGAGATAGCTTTGCGAGTGAGCATGGAGCACGTATGACAGCAATGCATAAAGCAACAGATAATGCTACAGAGTTAAGAGATCAATTAAAATTAACTTACAACAAAGCACGTCAAGCAGCAATTACTAATGAAATATTAGAAATTGTTGGTGGTGCAGAAGCATTAAATAATTAATTGTGCTAAACTCAAAGCAATTATAAAAAATAAAAAGCCTTATCAATTTTGATAAGGCTTTTTTTATGGAATGCAATTTGATTATTATATTTATAAAAAACTAAGCTCATGATTAACTTTTTTAAATACATCACGTTTACATTTATAGTATTTGCATTTTTTTTACAATGTTCTAGTGTCCAAAAACTTCAAGATAGTGTAAGTTTTAAAATAGAACAACCTTATTATCAAAACTGGGTTGCAGGAGTTAAAAATGGCGGATCAGGTATTAATATATTTATTCCTGTAACTAACTTAAAGACTAATATATCATTAGACAGTTTATATTTTAGAGGGCATAAAGTTTTATTAGAAACTAAACCAAATAATCCAAATCTGTTTATAGGACGTATTTTAACTGAAGCTAATCAAAATGAAGATTTCTCTCCTAATACAGAAGCAGAAATTTCTTTCGATTTAAAAGAAAATGAAGCCGTTATCATTTATACCGAAAACGATAAAAAGAAGTATTATAAAATTGATAATATAAAAGAAAAACAAACCGAGTATTTTCCGAGTGCGCCACCAAAACAAAATTAATTATTAACCTACTTACATTATGAAAGCCCTTAAATCAATAACACTAATTGTGTTATTTATTTGTATTTGTAATTGTTCACCTTCTAAATATGCATTACAAAAACAAGCACCAATTCAATTAACGCAAACGTATTTACAGCATTGGACAACCGGTGTAGCTATTGGTAGCTCTGGTGTCAACCTTTATTTTTATAACCTTTATCCAAACCATTCAAGTATTAAAATGGATAGTGTGTACTTTAGAAAAATGAAAGGAAAACTAATACCTTTAAAAGGTCAATATTTTTCTCGATTAACAAAAAGATTAACTAATGAAGAAGGAAATGCACTAACAACTAAAGGTTTTTTTCCTTTTCAATTAGAAAATAGAGAATGTGTAATTAGTTATATAGAAAATGGTACAACTAAGTATTACAAGGTTTCAAATATAGAAGAAAAAGAAGGTGTTTACTATCCAGAAGGACCACCAATTAATTAATGTTTTTATTACTGTAACAAATTCAATACATTTAGGTCAAAATAAACAACCTTTTGAGCGGATTTAAATCTCTTTTTAAGCAAACATTTATTTATGGTTTAGCAACAGTTTTACCCAGAATGTTAAGCTTTATACTTGTGCCATTATACACAGATCCTTCAGTATTATCAAGAGCTGAATATGGTGAAGTATCTTTTATTTTTGCTTATTTCGTTTTATTTAATGTGGTTTTAGCCTACGGAATGGAAACCGCGTTTTTTAGATTTTTTAATAAAGAAGAAAATCAAAAAAATGTTTTAAATACATCAGCAACATCGTTAACAGTTAGTAGTTTAGCTGTTTTAGGTATTGCTTTTCTTTTTAGAAATCAAATTTCATCTTTAATTGAAATTGACTTACAATACTTAAACTTAGTCTTTTTAATATTGCTTTTAGACGCATTAGTAATTATACCATTTGCTTGGTTAAGAGCTACAAGTCAACCTACAAAATATGCTATAATTAAGATTTTAAACGTAGCTGTAAACTTAGGATTAAATGTATTTTTATTAGTTTACTTAAAAGATTTAGCCGAAACTAACTCCATTTTCAATTCTATTTATAAACCAAAATTTGAAATCAATTATATTTTCATTTCTAACGTCATTGCTAGCGCATTAACGTTGGTTTGGTTATTACCTTTTTATAGAAAAGTGAAGTTTAAAATAGACATTAAACTTTGGAAAAAGATGATGAACTACGCTTTACCTGTACTTATTGCAGGCGTTGCGTATTCTATAAACGAAACCTTTGACCGAATTCTTTTAAAAGAATTATTGCCAGAAAATATAGCAGATGACCAAATAGGTATGTATTCTGCATGCTATAAAATAGCGTTATTTATGACGCTTTTTGCAACAGCTTTTAGATTAGGGATAGAGCCCTACTTTTTTAGCCATTCAAAAACTAAAGATCCACAAAAAAATTACGCCAAAATATTAGAGTTTTTTATTGCATTTGGAGCAATAATCTTAGTGACAGTTGTTGTTTTTGCAGATATAATAAAACCTATAATTATTAGAAGTGAAGCTTATTATGACGCAATGTGGATAGTGCCTTTTATCCTATTAGCAAACTTTTGTCTTGGTATTTATCATAACCTATCCGTTTGGTACAAAATTACAGACAGGACTAAATATGGCGCCTATATTTCGGTTTTTGGTGCAGTAATAACATTGTTAATCAATTACATCTTAATACCTAAAATAGGATTTAAAGGATCTGCAATTGCAACGCTTTGTGCTTATAGCTTAATGATGTTTTTATCTTATTTCTTCGGAAGAAAATACTATCCAATTCCTTACAATTTAAAGAAAATAGTCATTTATTTATTGGTGTCGATTAGTTTCTCTTTCATCTATTTTTATAATTTTAGAGGTAATTATTTTATTGGTTTTACTGCAATAATTGTACTTTTAGGCATAGTTTTTCAACTTGAAAAAAATGAAATTAAAAAATTACTCAAATAACATTTCATGCAAATAAAAATCATTAATAAATCCAATCACGCTTTACCACACTATGAGACCATAGCATCTGCAGGAATGGATTTAAGAGCAAATATAGATGAGGCAATAACCTTAAAACCTTTAGATCGTACTATAGTTAAAACAGGCTTGTTTATAGAGTTACCAATAGGTTTTGAAGCGCAAGTTAGACCTAGAAGTGGTTTGGCAGCAAAAAAAGGAATAACCGTCCTAAACGCGCCAGGAACAATAGATGCAGATTATAGAGGAGAAATAGGCGTTATCCTTGTTAACCTGTCTAACCAAGATTTTACGATAGAAAACGGCGAGCGTATTGCACAATTAGTAATTGCAAAACACGAACGTACCGAATGGATTGAAGTAGAAACACTTTCTGAAACGTCTCGTGGAGAAGGCGGTTTTGGAAGTACAGGGACAAAGTAAGGACAAGACTCACTATTTCTAGAAAATCAAATAAACAACTAGACAAAAAACAAATCAACTTTAAAAATGAAAATAATAGTACCTATGGCGGGAAGAGGATCTCGTCTAAGACCACATAGTTTAACAGTTCCAAAACCATTAATTCCTGTTGCAGGACAACCAATTGTACATAGATTAGTAAAAGATATCGCAAAGGTTTTAAAACAACCAATAACCGAAGTTGCATTTGTTTTAGGTGATCCAGCTTGGTTTGGAGACGATGTAGTAGATAGTTTAACAGACTTAGCGACAAGTTTAGGTGCAAAAGCCTCAATCTATCGTCAAGATCAACCTTTAGGTACAGGTCACGCTATTATGTGTGCTAAAGAAAGCTTATCAGGACCAGCAGTAATCGCTTATGCAGACACTTTAATACGTGCAGATTTTAATTTAGATCCAGAAGCAGACTCAGTAATTTGGGTAAAGCAAGTAGATCAACCAGAAGCTTACGGTGTTGTTAAATTAAACGACAAAAAGGAAATTATAGAGCTTGTAGAAAAGCCACAACAATTTGTTAGCGATTTGGCAGTTATAGGTATTTACTATTTTAAAGAAGTAAGTCAGTTAAAAGATCAGCTACAAAAGGTATTAGATAATAATATTATTAATGGTGGCGAATATCAAATTAACGACGGAATTAAAGGCATGATGGCAGACGGAAAAGTCTTTAAAACAGGCGAAGTTAGCGAATGGATGGACTGCGGAAACAAAACCATAACATTAGACACAAACCAACGTATGTTAGGCTTTTTACAAGCAGATGGAGAAGAGCAATTAGTTTCAGGTACTGTAAAAAATGAAAACTCAACAATTATAGAACCTTGTTATATTGGAGAAAACGTAGTGCTTAAAAACGCAACTGTTGGACCATATGTTTCAATTGGTAATAATTGTGTTATCGAAAATGCAACCGTTAAAAATAGTTTAATACAAAACCAAACTAGTATAAAAAATGCTAATTTAGACGAAGCTATGATTGGTAACCACGTTAAGTACGACGGTAAGTTTACCAAAATTAGCATTGGCGATTATTCTGTTTTGGAATAATTATTGACCTAATTAAAATAAAAAGTCACTTAAACCTTAGTCAAAAGGTTATTTAGATGAAAAAAACGCTTTACATCTTATATTTCCTTTTCGGAATGTTATGCATTCCGCAGACTAACTATGCCCAAGTAGATTTTAATAAAACACCAAATGACGACTTAGGAAATTTTGAAGACGAATTTCAAAATAATTTCTACGAAGCCATGAAACAACACGGTATAGAAAATTATGATCGTGCTGTAGATAACTTAAAACGATGCTTAGAATTAGACGATTCTCATGTGGTTATTTATTATCAATTAGGAAAAAACTACAACAAGCTTAAAAATTTTGGAGAAGCTGAAGATGCATTAAAAGATGCATTAAGAATAGAGCCTGATAACGAATGGGTTTTAGACGAGCTGTATCATGTTTACATTCAGCAAAAAGAATATAACAAAGCCATAAAAACCGTAAGACAATTGGTAAAATACCATCCAGATTATAAAGAGGATTTAGCCAATATTTACGTACAAACAGGTAATTTTAAAGATGCACTTAAAATCTTAGACGAGTTAGATGAAGAGTACGGTATTACAGACGATAGAGACTTACTACGTAACCGCATTTACAACGCAACAGGTAGAAAAAAAGATCAAATTGAAAATCTTGAAGAACGCGTAGATAAAAATCCAGAATCTGAAGAAACTTATTTAAGATTAATCTATCGCTACAGCGAAAATAACGATAAGAAAAAAGCATTTGAAACAGCAAAAAAGCTATTAGAAATTAATCCAAAAAACCAACTTGTTCATCTAGCATTATATAAATTTTATTTAGATGAAGGTAGCCACGATAAAGCAATTAATTCTATGAAAATTGCTTTACAAAGCTCAAAAATTAATCCCGAATCTAAAATAAAAGTACTAGCAGATTTTGTAAAATTTGTCAGTAAAAATCAACAATACGAGCAAGACTTAGTAGATGTAACTTCAATGCTAACAAAAATTGAATCTAGTGGTAAAACGTTGGTAGAGTTAGCTCAATATTATTTACTTAAAGGCGAAAAACAAAAAGCAATAAGTTTTTACGAACAAGCACTTCAAAAAGAAGAAGAAAACTTTGGGATATTAAGAAATATAATACTTCTTCACATAGATTTAAAACAATTTAAACAAGCAGCAGATCGTAGCCAAGAAGGTATAGAAATTTTCCCATCGCAACCAGTTTTATATCTTACTCATGGCGTGTCATTAAACTATTTAAACAGACCTAAAGAAGCTATAGAAAGCTTAGAAATGGGCTTAGATTACATTATTGATGACAAACCAATGGAAGCAGATTTTTATAATCAATTAGCCAAAGCTTATACTGCAACAAACAATTTAAATAAAGCCAAAACGTTTAGTGATAAAGCAAAAAAATTACAATTATCTAATTAATGACTATTAAAACTCAATTTTCTCTATATACAATACTATTCTTATTTGTATTTGTTGGTTGTAAATCAGCCAAAACTATTGTTGCCAATGGCGAACTAAACAATAGATTAACAGCAAAACAATTAATTAAACAAACCGAAAAAGTAGAGTCAGATTTTAAGACTTTAGTCGGTAAAATGAAAATTGAATACATAGAAAAAAATAAATCTGAAGGAACAACCGTTAGTCTTCGTATAGAAAAAGATAAAACCATTTGGATGAGTAAATTAGGGTTAGTAAAAGCACTAATAACACCAACAAGAGTCGCGTTTTATAACAAACTAGATAACACTTATTTTGATGGCGATTTTACGTATTTAAGTAATCTTTTAGGGACAGAATTAGATTTTCAAAAAGTACAAAATATGCTATTAGGTCAGTCTATGTTTTCACTAAATGATAAAGATTATGAGATTGATATTTTTGACAAATCTTACCAATTAAAACCAAAAAAACAACGCGATTTATTCGAGCTTTTTTTAATGTTCAACCCAAGTCATTTTAAAATGGATTCTCAGCAAATTGCACAACCTAAAGAACGTAGAATTTTACAAATAGACTATTTATCTTATCAAAAAGTAGACAACCTAACTTTACCTTCAGAAACAAAGATTTTTGCTATAGAAAATGAAGATCAACTAGTGATTAATTTAGAATTAAAATCTGTAGATTTGAATGAAGATGTACGTTTTCCGTTTAGCATTCCTTCAGGATATAAAAAAATAGAATTATAACCATGAAATTCAATCAGTTTCTAACCCTTTCATTAATGTTTTTGTTGCTTGGCATCACTTCCGCGCAAGCGCAAAACAATAAAAAAGATCAGCTTGAAGCAAGACGAATAGAGCTTAGAAACGAAATTAAGAAAATAAACAATCTTCTTTTTTCTAACCAAAATAAAAAGAAGGATCAAACCGCTTTAATAGAAGACTTAAACTATAAGTTAAGCGTGACTAATAACTTAATAAAAGTCACCAATCAACAAGCTAATTTATTAACTAGATCTATAAATAATAATCAAAAAGAAATTTCGCAATTGCGTGACGAGCTTACCATTTTAAAAGAAAACTACGCAAAAACGATTCAAAAAAGTTATAAAAATAAAAGCGAACAAAGCCGTGTAATGTTTTTATTGTCTTCAGATAATTTTAGACAAGCTTATAAGCGTTTACAGTACATGAACCAATATGCAAAGGTGCAGAAACAACAAGCCGAAGACATAAAAGTAAAAGCAAAAAAGCTTCAAGATTTAAACTTAGATTTAGTTAAGCAAAAAGAAGAAAAGGATAAGTTAATTGCAGAAAATAAGGTCATTCAAAATCAATTAGAAGCCGATAGAAAGCAACATCAATCTATAATGGCAGAGATTAAAAAAGACTTAAATAAGTATGCTGCTCAAATAAAAGAAAAGCAGCGTGAAGCTGCTAAAATAGATGAAGAAATAGACCGAATTATTAAAGCCGAAATAGCAAAATCTAATAAAAAAGCAGGCAAAACGTCTACCTACAAATCTGGTTTTGCATTAACAGCCGAAGCAAAATTAATAGCAGCAGACTTTATAAGTAACAAAGGAAAATTACCTTGGCCAGTAGAAAAGGGAATTGTAAAACTACGTTACGGAAAACAAAGATCTCCTATAAATCCTAGTGTCGAAATACAAAGTAGCGGTGTAAGAATAGCTACCGAAAAAGATGCTAAAGTTAGAGCTGTTTTTAAAGGTAAAGTCTTAGCTGTAATGGTGCAAAAAAAGAGTAATCCTGTGGTTTTAATCCAACATGGTAATTACATTACAGCTTATGGTAATTTAAAAACAGTTTATGTTAAAAAAGGTGAACAGATTTCTACAAAACAAGAGATTGGCGAAGTCTTTACAGACAGCGATGGTCAAACCTTATTAAAGTTTAGCGTTTATAAAAATAATGCATCACAAAACCCAGCAGAATGGGTTTATAAAATGTAATTACTCAAATAAAGCTTTAAGTTCTGTAGCGTCTTGAGGTTTCATTTTTCCTGCTAAAACTAAACTTAATTGCTTACGTCTTAAAGCAGCAGCATAACGTTCTTTTTCAAGATCGGTTTCTGGTACAAGTTCTGGTACTTTTACAGGTCTTCCTGTTTCGTCAACAGCAACAAAGGTATAAATAGCTTCATTAGCTTTTGTGCGTTCTCCAGACTCACGATCTTCAATCCAAACATCAATAAATATTTCCATAGAGCTTTTAAAGGCTCTAGATACTTTAGCTTCTACAGTTACAACACTACCTAAAGGCACAGCTCTGTTAAATGCAACATGATTAACAGAAGCAGTTACTACAATACGTCTACTATGGCGTCTTGCACTAATACTTGCTGCACGATCCATACGTGCTAGTAACTCGCCACCAAAAAGGTTGTTTAACGGATTAGTTTCGCTTGGTAATACTAAATCGGTTAATGTTGTTTTAGAACTTTCGGCAGTTTTAGGTGTCATGGAATTTATTTTTTTTGCAAAGGTAAGACGATTTACATTTTTAGTTTAGCTTTTTACAAATAATTATGAAAACAAAAAGCCTCACAATTATAATTGTGAGGCTTTTAATATTTGTTTTAAATATTACTTAGTCTAACTTTTTTATAAGCAACCAAGCGTCTTTATTACTTTCTTTTCTTATTGAATTTAAAGCGTTAAAAGCGTCTTCTCTAGACGTATAACTACCATAAGCAACTTGGTGTAATCCGTATTTATTTGTACCAATTTTTCTTGCTTTAAAACCTAAAGCTTTTAACTGTTCAACTTTTTTATCAGAGTTTTCTTCTAATCTAAAAGCACCAGCAATCACATGATAATTACCTATTTGTTTATTTACATTTAATGTTACAGCAGGTAAAGGATTGCTTATTACAAATGTAGCTTCTTGTATTTGACTTTCTAATTGTGCATCTGCTTCTTCTTGAGCTATTTGGTTATGGTTTTCTATATTTTTGTAATAATTAGTTACTCCAAAACCGCTTAAACCTAATACAATAATAGCAACTGCAGCGTATTTAAGATAAGACTTACTTTTACGTTTTTCTTGTGTAATTGCAATGGTTGGCACTTCTTTTTCAATTGTGTCAACCTCTTTTTTGTATTCTTCCCTTGTTACAGAAGGACTTACAAATTGAGATAAACCAAACGCATCTGTTAAATAATTAAGGTGATAAGAAGGTGTAAACTGTATTTTACCTTCATTATTTAACTTTAAATCGCCAATATTTTCAAAGGTTAAAGTTTCTCCTTCGGTTAAATAAGATTTTAACGATTTAACACGCATTGCTATATTTTGCGTAGCAACTTCAAAAGGAATCTTTTCTACATCTGCAATATAACGTGCTAAAAGACCATCGTTATTTTGTATTTGTTCATTAAAAGATAATACTTTTTTTGGCGGATAAAACGCGTTGGTAGAATCGTGTACTGTAGCCGATTTACGTTGCGTTAAAAAAGCACCAAACTCTGGCACAGTCACACAATCGTAACGGTATAACAAATCGCTTATGTAGGTTTCTAATTGCATAAAAACAAAGTTATAAATTTTTAAAAGCGAATAAAATTTAGACCCTATTATTTATTAACAGCAATAAATTTCTTTTCTTGTAGCTTAAAAATCAGATTAATATAAAATGAAAGATAGCCAATTACTGCATATTTTAGCCTTACAACACGTATCAAAAATTGGAGATACTACTGCAAAAAAGCTAATTAATCACTGCGGAAGTGCAGAAGCTGTCTTTAAAGAAAAAAGAAGTAATCTTTTAAAAATTGACGGTATTGGTGAAGTTTTATTGAGTGAATTACATAAATCAAATCATCTTGAAGCTGCAGAAAATGAACTAAAATACATAAGAGATGAAGGTATAAATTGTCATTATTTTTTAGATGATACGTATCCAGAAAAATTAAAACATTGTTTAGATGGTCCTATTTTATTGTTCTCGTCAGGAAATATCAACTTAAATAATCAACACATTATTAGCATAGTTGGTACTAGAAAAATTACAACATCTGGTATAGCTTTTTGCGAAAAATTAATTGAAGATTTAGCAGTATACAAGCCTATAATTATTTCTGGGTTTGCTTATGGTACAGATATAACCGCACATAAAGCAGCAATAAAAAACAAATTGCAAACTATTGGTTGTTTAGCGCATGGATTAAACCAAATTTATCCTAAAGTGCATAAAAAATATGTGGCTGAAGTAGAAAATAATGGCGGTTTTTATACTGATTTTTGGAGTAGTGATACCTTTGATCGTAACAACTTCTTAAAAAGAAATCGTGTTATTGCAGGTTTAAGTCAAGCAACCATTGTTATAGAATCTGCAGAAAAAGGCGGAAGCCTTGTAACTGCAGATATTGCTAATTCTTATAACCGAGATGTTTTTGCGGTACCAGGTCGCATAACAGATAGCCAAAGTGTTGGTTGTAATAACCTAATTAAGCAGCAAAAAGCACATTTGCTATCTACACCATACGATATTCCTTATATGCTTAATTGGGAATTAGAAGCGTTAAAAAAGCCACCAATACAAAAACAGCTATTTGTAGAGTTAGATGCAGATGAAAAAATAGTTTACAATTACCTAAAAGATAACGATAAAGAGCTTTTAGATGTTATTGCTATAAACTGCAAATTACCAACTTACAAAATGGCAAGTATTTTACTTAATATGGAGTTAAAAGGTGTTGTTAGACCTTTACCAGGAAAATTGTTTGAGCTTATTTAATTAATATCCAACCTTTTCTCTAACTCTAGCTAATACTTTATCTGCTACTTTTTTAGCTTTTTCTGCACCAATAGCTAACGCTTCGTCTATTTTATCTAAGTTTTGCATGTAATAGTTGTAGCGTTCTCTTTGAGCTTCAAAAGTGGTTAAGATTAACTCGTAAAGCGCTTGCTTAGCATGACCATAACCGTAATTACCATTTTCGTAATTGGCTTTCATTGTTGCAATTTGTTCTTCGTTAGCTAATAAGCTGTAAATAGCAAAACAGTTACACGTACTCCAGTCTTTAGGCTCTTCTAATGGAGTGCTATCTGTTTCAATACTCATTATTTTTTTACGAAGTTGTTTTTCTGGTAAAAAGATGTTGATGTAGTTATCTCTACTTTTGCTCATTTTTTCGCCATCTGTACCTGGGATAAGCATTGTGTTTTCTTGAAGTTTTTCTTCAGGTAAAACAAAAGCTTCACCCATTTTTGCATGAAAACGAGAGGCTACATCTCTTGTAAATTCGATATGTTGAAGTTGGTCTTTACCCACAGGAATAATCTCTGCATCATACAATAAAATATCTGCAGCCATAAGCATTGGGTACATAAATAATCCAGAGTTAACATCTTCTAAACGGTCTGCTTTATCTTTAAAACCATGGGCTAATTGCAATCTTTTAAACGGAAAAAAACAGTTTAAATACCAAGCAAGTTCTGTTACTTGAGGGATATCACTTTGTCTATAAAACACTGTTTTTTCTATGTCTAACCCAAAAGCTAACCAGGTTGCAGCAACAGAGTAGGTGTTGTGTCTTAACTCTTCTGCATTTTTAATTTGTGTTAAGGTGTGCAAATTTGCTATAAACAAATAAGACTCATTATCACTGTTCTCGGATAATTTTATAGCAGGTAAAATTGCACCTAATATATTACCTAAATGTGGTGTTCCTGTACTTTGAATTCCTGTAAGTATTCTTGCCATGATTAAATTTAATTCTGAATGGCAAAGGTAATTTTTTTAGTAGAATAGCTCAATTAATTTAATTAGTTTTGAATCCAAATGAAGATATTTAAGTACATTTTTTGGACATTTTACCGTATTTGGTTTTACGTTTTGGTAGCCTTACCAATAATTGTGTTATTTCCGTTGCTTTTAATTTCTATTTCTAAAGAATCTTGGTATCCATACTTTTTTAAATTAGCCCGCTTTTGGGCGCGTTTTATTTTAGTTGGAATGGGTATGCCAACAAAAATTAATTATCTGCAAAAAACCGAGCGCAAAAAAAGCTATATGTTTATTGCTAATCATACGTCTATGATTGACATTATGCTAATGTTGGTAACAGTAAAAAATCCTTTTGTTTTTGTTGGTAAAGCCGAGTTGGCAAAAATCCCATTATTTGGTTTTTTCTATAAGCGTACTTGTATTTTAGTTGATCGTGGTGATGCAGAAAGCAGAAAACGTGTTTTCATGAGGGCACAAAAGCGATTAAAACAAGGTTTAAGTATTTGTATTTTCCCAGAAGGCATGGTGCCTGAAGAACATATAGATTTAGCCGAGTTTAAAGATGGTGCTTTTAGACTAGCTATAAACCATAAAATACCTATTGTGCCATTAACGTTTGCAGATAATAAAAGACGATTTTCTTATACTTTTTTTAGTGGTGGACCAGGTATTTTAAGAGCAACTATGCATCAGTTTATATCTACATCAGATTTGAGCGTTAATGATACTAAGTCCTTAAATGAAAAGGCTAGATTAGTTATCTTAAAACAATTAGAAAATTTTAAATGAAAAAAACCACTCTTGGCACAGAGTGGCTTTTTTAATAGTTATTTTTCTTCTAAAAAAGAAAAATAACTAAAACTTAGAATTTATAACTTAACCCAGAATATAACCCTATGATATAAGGGTTAAACTCTCCAGATGTATTATTGTAAGCATTAATTTGATATTTAAAAGTTGGTTCTAAATTTAACTGAAGATGTCTAGAAAAATTGTAATATAATCCAACACCGAAGTTTGTAGAAAAGCTCACAGAATTTAAATTATTAGCTTCTCCTATTTTAGTTTGATCTCCTTCAAATTCAGATATTAACTCGTTATCGTCTAAAAAGAAAGAACTAACACCACCAATAATATTTAAACTAATTTTTTTATTTATTAAATTATATTCTACTTCTAAAGGAACTTCGAAATAAGATATACGTTGACTTAAAGAAACATTTCTAACAAAACCTATATTTGGTACTTGTAAAAAAGATTCGTTTCCGCTAATAACGTTTATGTCCAAGTTGTTAATTTTATTTAATCTAACGTTTCTCATAACTTTAGGGTTGTTACTTACGTTTTGATAAACAATTACATCATTGGTATCATAACTTAAATTTAGTTTATTAATACCTGTTCTAATTTTAACTTTATCGTTAATAGCGTAACCAAACTTAAGTCCGTAAGCAGCATTTATTTCGCCGGTTTTATTATTACCCATAAATTGCTCATCTATAGAAGACCCATTACCAAAACTATTGTAATAAACAGGTGCAGCATTAGCATAGATACTCCACCTGTTAAAATCTTCTTCTTTTTCATTATTTGATTCTTCGTTTTCTGCAATTGCAGTTTCAATTGCATTTTCTTTTTGGTCTTCTTTTTCTTCTTTATCTAAATTATTTTTTTCTAAGCTGTTTTCTGCTAAAGCCTTACTGCTATCAAGTTTTAAATTATTGTTTTGTATGCCTTTAAGATTATTTGATGGCACTTTGCTATTATTAGTATTGTTAGAAGATTTTGCAATACCAGTTTGATCTAATTTATCTTCTAAAACAGCCTTTTTATTATTAGAAGTACTTTGTTTTTTTGTAGACGTTGTCTTAGAGTTATTTATTGCTGTTACAGCAGATTTTACACTAGAAGTAGTTAAGTTATTTGTGTTTTGATTATTTAATGGTTCTTTTTTATTAAAAGATTCTGTTTTATGTAAGTTAGATTCTGTAACAGAGTTCTTATTTTTTACTGTAGTAGTAATATTAGTTTCTTTATTGTTTAGCTCTGATTTAGGCTTTTTAGTTGTTGTGTTACTCTCTGTTTTTTGTGGAGAATCTACAATTATAGGCTGATTTTCTATATTAGTATTAAATAAAGAGTTGCCTAAAAACAACATTAATAATATAGAAACAGCAACACCAGAAAGTTTTAACCATAGTGGAATGATTAACACTGGTTTGTCGTTTTTTTCTTCTTCAAGTTGTTTTTTAATGTTTTGCCAAACATGTTTATCTGGCTTAGCATCAAAATCTTTAAACTTTTCTTGAAATAGTCTATCTAAATTCTTTTTACTCATCTATAAACTTTGCGAATTATTACCGCTAGTATATGTTGTTATTTTTTCTTTTAATATTAGCCTAGCTCTTGCTAGGTTAGATTTGCTAGTACCTGTATTTATGTCTAGCATTTGTGATATTTCTTTATGAGAATAACCATCTAAAACGTATAAGTTAAAAACTAGCCTGTATCTATCTGGTAACTCTTGTATACAGTTTAATAAAAACTCAAGGCTTACGTTATTTTCATCTATATCTACTTCTTCTTCCTCTTCAATTGCATCCTCGTTAACAATGTCAAATACTTTTTGTTGCCTGTAACGTTGTAATGCAGTGTTGATTGTTATTCTTTTAAGCCAACCTTCAAAACTTCCTTTATTTTTATACTGTTTTATTTTATTAAATATGGTAATAAAACTGTCTTGTAAATTATCTTCTGCTTCTGCGTAATTACGAGAATACTTTAAGCAGATTGAGAATAATTTACTTGAAAAAAGTTCATATAATTCACTTTGCGCTTTTGTGTCATTTTTTTGACAATTATATATGAGCCGGTCTAAACTCAATGCATATTTTATTAATTAAAAAAAAATTATTGCTCAACAGGTACTTCAACGGTTAAGTAAATATCTTCTCCGCTATCATCAACACCTTGCCAAAACTTAAAAATATAGTTTTCTAATTGAGTTGCTTTAACTGTAAATGTTTTTTCTTCTATGCTTTGTAAGTCTACACAATTTACTACGTTATCCCATACTGTGGTCATTACTGCAACATTTCTTACATTATTATTTTTTAAGAAATATATGTCATTAAATTCGTAACAAGTGCTAGGTCTAATATAGCTAACCGTAATTTCATGATCTTCTCCATAGGTAAAAGATTCTGGCACAGTAGCAGACTCAACAGGTAGTATTTCTATATGATAATTTTCTGTTGGTGTATCATCCTCTACACTACAAGAAGTAATCATAAAGCTAAAGCTTATCAGTAATAATATTAATTTTTTCATCTATGTTTATTGCTATTAAGTACTTAATAGATGCATTAGTTGTAAAAAGGTTGCGTATAAAAATAAAAAATCCCGAATTAATCGGGATTTTATTTTATTGTTCTTCTTTTATTGCGGTTTTTATTTTGCCTTCTAGTTCTTCAAACAATTCTGGATTATCTTTTATAACTAGTTTTACGGCATCTCTACCTTGTCCTAATTTAGTGTCTTCGTAGCTAAACCAAGATCCGCTTTTCTTTACAATGCCTTTATCTACAGCTACATCTAAAATTTCTCCAACTTTACTAACACCTTCACCATACATAATATCAAATTCTGCTGTTTTAAATGGCGGTGCTACTTTGTTTTTAACCACTTTAACTCGTGTTTTGTTACCCATAACATCTCCGTTAGAGTCTTTAATTTGTGTAGACCTTCTAATATCTAATCTAACAGAAGCATAAAATTTAAGAGCGTTACCACCAGTAGTAGTTTCTGGGTTACCAAACATAACTCCAATTTTTTCACGTAATTGGTTAATAAATATTACGGTACAATTGGTTTTACTAATAGATGCGGTTAATTTTCTTAATGCTTGAGACATTAAACGTGCGTGTAATCCCATTTTAGAGTCACCCATTTCTCCTTCAATTTCACTTTTTGGAGTTAATGCAGCAACCGAATCGACTACAACAATATCTATAGCTCCAGATCGGATTAAATTATCTGCAATTTCTAAAGCTTGCTCACCATTATCTGGTTGAGAAATAATTAAATTATCGATATCTACATTTAGTTTTTCAGCATAAAAACGGTCAAAAGCATGTTCTGCATCAATAAAAGCTGCAATACCACCTGCTTTTTGTGCTTCAGCAATTGCATGTAATGTTAAAGTTGTTTTACCAGAACTTTCTGGTCCATATATTTCTATAACTCTTCCTCTTGGGTAACCACCAACACCTAAAGCGATATCTAAACCTAAAGATCCAGAAGGTATAGCATCTACATCTACAACAGCAGCATCACTCATTTTCATTACTGTTCCTTTTCCGTAGGCTTTATCTAGCTTGTCTAGTGTTAGTTGTAAAGCTTTTAATTTTGCTTCGTTTTCTTTGCTCATTTTCAGTTCTTTTTATAAAATTTCAATGCTAAAATACTACTTTTTTAACCATTTTTATTTTTCTCACGCAACCTTTTTAAACTTTTTGCATCTACTTAACAAAAGAGGGAAAAAATAGCTATGAAAAAGAAAAAATTTTTATTCCTCTTTATAGATATTAATTCTAAACTGCTAAGGAATGAAATATTTAAAAAAAATAATCTTGATTAATGCATTAGGCGTTTCAATCTCTATTTTCTTAAATAGCAGTTGTAAAGCCGATGGAGGTTAACTCGTAACATTTTTTAATAAAAAAATTAAAAAATTATTAACGAGTTAGTCTGTTAAAAGTCCTTTGTAAAACACAAAGGACTTTTTTCTTTTTAAAGTTTAAGTATTTGGTTTTCAAAAAATTAACACCGAAATACAATCTTTAATCTTGCAATACCCATTTTAAATTCTACCTTTGCACCTCATTTATTAACTCTTAAAACGAAAGTATAGCATGCAACTGTACAACAAATTAAGTGCTAATGAACGTGCCGAACTTATTGAAAAAGCAGGTAAAGAACGTCTTACTCTGTCTTTTTACAAATATGCGCGCATTAGCAATCCACAAGAATTTAGAGACCAACTATTCATAAAATGGGATAGTTTAGATGTTTTAGGTCGAATTTACGTCGCTACCGAAGGTATCAACGCACAATTATCACTTCCAGCAGATAATTTTGAAAACTTCAAAACTCATTTAGACAGTATTGACTTTTTAGAAAATGTAAGACTTAACATTGCTGTAGAGCAAGACAACATGTCTTTTTTAAAGCTGAAAGTTAAGGTACGTGATAAGATTGTTGCAGATGGATTAAACGACGAAACTTTTGATGTTACTAACAAAGGAATACACGTTAATGCCGAAATGTTTAACGATTTAATAGAAGACGAAAACACGGTATTAGTAGATATGCGTAACCACTACGAAAGCGAAATTGGTCACTTTAAAAACGCCGTAACACCAGATGTAGATACCTTTAGAGAGTCTTTAGATATTATTGAAGATGATTTAAAAGCACATAAAGAAGACAAAAAATTAGTGATGTATTGTACTGGTGGTATCCGTTGTGAAAAAGCTAGCGCCTATTTTAAACACAAAGGGTTTAAAAATGTTTATCAACTTGATGGTGGAATTATAGAATACACAAGACAAGTCAACGAAAAAGCTTTAGAAAATAAGTTTATAGGAAAGAATTTTGTGTTTGACGAAAGAAGAGCAGAAAAAATTAGTGACGATGTAATTGCACAATGCCACCAATGTGGTAAGCCTTGTGATACGCACGTAAACTGTGCAAATGATGCTTGTCATTTATTATTTATCCAGTGTGAAGATTGTAAAGCTGAAATGGACAATTGCTGTTCTTCAACGTGTAAAGATATAAACGCATTGCCTTATGAAGAGCAAAAAGCACTACGTAAAGGACAAGGTAACAGTAATGACATCTTCAAAAAAGGTAGAGCAGACCATTTACCATATAAAAAAGATTTACGCAATATTTTTGAAACTTTAAAAAAGTAAACAAGACTAGTGCGATGCAAAAGATAGAATTAATGGCACCTGCAGGAAATTTTGAATCCTTGCAAGCTGCTTTAGATAATGGCGCAGACTCGGTTTATTTTGGTGTAGAGCAACTAAATATGCGTGCTCGTGCGTCTGTTAATTTCACTTTAGACGATTTAGAAGAAATCTCTAAACGTTGTCAAGCTAAAAATGTAAGAACTTACCTAACTCTTAATACTATTATTTACGATCACGATTTATCCATCGTAAAAACCTTAGTAAAAAGAGCTAAAGAAGCTAATATTACAGCAGTAATTGCAATGGATCAAGCGGTAATTGCTGTAGCTAGAGAGTTGGGTATGGAAGTTCATATTTCAACACAAATTAATATCACAAACATAGAAACAGTTAAGTTTTACGCCATGTTTGCAGATACAATGGTGTTAAGTAGAGAGCTTAGTTTACGTCAAGTAAAACACATTACAGAGCAAATTGAAAAAGAACAAATTAAAGGACCATCAGGTCGTTTAGTAGAGATCGAAATTTTTGGTCATGGTGCATTGTGTATGGCGGTTTCAGGTAAGTGTTATATGAGTTTGCACTCACATAACTCGTCTGCAAATCGTGGTGCTTGCAAACAAAATTGTCGAAAAAAATATACCGTTATCGACCAAGAAACTGGTTTTGAAATGGAATTGGATAACGAGTATATCATGTCTCCAAAAGATCTTTGTACTATCGATTTTTTAGACCAAGTAGCAGATGCAGGTATCAAGGTTTTAAAAATTGAAGGTCGTGGTCGTGCACCAGAATATGTTGCAAGAGTGATTAAGTGTTACCGAGATGCAATTGATAGCGTAGAAAACGGCACTTACGATAAAGACAAAGTTATTGGTTGGATGCAAGAGCTAGAAAAAGTCTATAATCGTGGATTTTGGAGTGGTTATTATTTAGGTCAAAAATTAGGCGAATGGAGTAAAGGTTCAGGATCTCATGCAACGCAAAAGAAAGTGTATATTGGTAAAGGCGTTCATTTTTATCCAAAAGCTAAAATTGGCGAATTTAAAATTGAGGCTTACGATTTATCATTAGGTGATACTTTGCTAATTACCGGTCCAACAACAGGTGCTAAAGAGTTTGAGCTTAAAGAAATGTTGGTTAATGATCAAGCGTTAGAAAAAGGAACAAAAGGAGACTCAATCACTATTCCATTAGACTTTAGAGTAAGACCATCAGACAAACTTTATAAAATTGTAGAAAATAAAGTAGAGGCCTAATGGTTGTTGTTACCTTACAAAGAAACAAGTGTATTGGTTGTAATTACTGTGTAGAGTTGGCACCAAACCAGTTTAGGATGTCAAAAAAAGACGGCAAAACAGTCCTACTACATTCAACAGATAGAAAAGGGTTTTTTACTCTAAAATCTAACGATTACGAGATTTTAGAACCATGTACAGAAGCTTCAAAAGCATGTCCAGTAAATATAATTTCGGTTAAAGACGTGTAAAAACACCTAAATTTTATTATTTTAAAGTCATAAGAATAATCTTATCTTTACAAATTGAAGTGGCTCATTTTCCGCGAAAGCGAAAAGTCACAAATTATTAATCGTCATCTAAAGCTAACTCCTTTAGATTCAATATATACATAAAATAGTATGGCTTGTCAAAGTTGCGCTACAGGAAAGGATGGACAGCCTAAAGGTTGTAAAAATAACGGAACGTGTGGTACAGATAGTTGCAATAAATTAACGGTTTTTGATTGGTTAGCAAACATGTCTTTGCCTAACGGAGAAGAACCTTTTGATTGGGTAGAAGTACGTTTTAAAAACGGACGTAAACACTACTATAAAAATACCGAAAAATTAACACTTAGTATTGGAGATATTGTAGCTACTCAAGCTCAATCTGGTCACGATATTGGTATGGTTACCCTTACGGGCGAATTAGTGCGTGTACAAATAAAACGCAAGAAAGTAGATACCAAAAACGATGTCTTAAAAATATACCGTAAAGCATCACAAAAAGATATAGATATTTGGAGCGAAGCAAGAGACCGTGAAGAACCAATGAAGGTTAAAGCACGTCAATTTGCTATAGATTTAAATCTTAAGATGAAAATCTCTGATATCGAGTTTCAAGGTGATGCAAGCAAAGCAACCTTTTATTACACTGCTGAAGAACGTGTAGATTTTAGAGAGCTAATTAAAGTATACGCTAAAGAGTTTAGAATAAGAATTGAGATGAAACAAGTTGGCTTTCGTCAAGAAGCGTCAAGACTTGGTGGTATTGGTTCTTGTGGTCGTGAGCTATGCTGCTCTACCTGGTTAACAGATTTTAGATCGGTAAGCACAAGTGCAGCACGTTACCAACAATTATCACTTAATCCACTTAAATTAGCTGGTCAATGTGGTAAATTAAAATGTTGTTTAAATTACGAGCTTGATGCGTATTTAGATGCTTTAAAATCGTTTCCTAAAACAGACACTAAATTATATACCGAAAAAGGTACTGCAGTATGCCAAAAAACAGACATTTTTAAAGGACATATGTGGTACGCTTATGAAGGCGAATGGATGAATTGGCACTTAATTACCACAGAACAAGCCAACGAAATTATAGAAATTAATAAACAAAAAAAGAAAGTTGCTAGTTTAGAAGAATACGCAGCAGACTTAACTGTAGATACTAAAACCGAGTTTGAAAACGTTGTTGGTCAAGATAGTTTAACACGCTTTGATAAACCAAAACACAATAAGAAACGTAAAACTAATAAAAACCGAAAGCGTAATAGACCAAATAAAGTAGAAGCTAAAAGTAATACAAACACTAATAGCAACTCAAACAATCAAAAAAGAAGACCTAAAAAACGTCGACCAAATAAAAACAAACCAAACAACAACAATGAAAACAAATAATATAATTGTTTTATTACTATTTGTTTTAGCAATGTCTTGTGACTCTAAAGCTGTTTATGACGAATATAAAAGTGTGTCTTCAGCTTGGAATAAAGAAGATGTAGTAAGTTTTAAAATAAATCCACCAGATTCTATAAAACCTTACAACCTGTTTGTTAATTTAAGAAACACCAATGCTTATAAATTCAGTAATTTATATTTAATTGTTGAAATGAAATTTCCTCACGGAAAAGCAATAACAGACACTTTACAATACGCAATGACAAAACCAAATGGCGAGTGGCTAGGCGAAGGGTTATCTTCTGTAAAAGAAAATAAGTTGTGGTATAAAGAAGGTGTGATTTTTAAAGAAAAAGGAGAATATAAAGTAAACATACAGCACGCAATGCGCCAAAACGGAAATGTAAATGGCGTAGTAAATTTAGAAGGTATTACAGACGTAGGTTTTAGGATAGAAAAAACAGAATAAATTGGCATAGATGGCAAAAACTAAAAAACAAGAAACTACAGGTTTCGAAAAATACATCAGATGGTTTTGGATGCTTTTTTTAGGAGGCATTCTTTTAATCGTTTTAATATTCTTTTTAGCATCTGTTGGTGCTTTTGGTGAAATGCCAGACCATACACAATTAGAAAACCCAGAAACCAATTTAGCTACCGAAATTATTTCTTCAGACGGTAAAACATTAGCTAAATTTTATTTAAACGATAACCGTACACCAGTACGATATGAAGATTTACCTCAAAATTTAATAGATGCTTTAGTGGCTACAGAAGATGCTAGATATTATGATCATTCTGGTATTGATGCAAGAGGTTTATTACGTGCAGTCTTAAAACCAGGAAGTGGAGGAGCAAGTACCATTTCTCAACAGTTAGCTAAACAGTTATTTCATGGTGAAGGATCAAAAAATATCGCAGAGCGTTTAATACAAAAAATTAAAGAGTGGATTATTGCAGTTCGTTTAGAACGTCAGTATACAAAAGAAGAAATCATTGCTCAGTATTTCAACATCTACGATTTTGGTAACAATGCAGACGGTATTAGGTCTGCAGCAAGAATTTACTTTGGTAAAGAGCCAAAAGAGCTAACAGTAAAAGAATCTGCAATGCTGGTAGGTATGTTTAAAAATTCGTCGTTATACAATCCAAGACCAGATAAAAACCCAGTAGGTGTTAAAAATAGACGTAATGTTGTCCTTGCACAAATGACCAAATATGGTGTTTTAGATGAAAAAATTAAAGATTCACTTCAAAAAACAGAGTTGGATTTAAATTTTAATCCAGAATCTCATAACGATGGTACAGCTACCTATTTTAGAGAATACCTTAGAGCATTTTTAAAAGACTGGGCAAACGATAAGAAAAATTATAAAGCAGACGGTTCTAAATACAATATATATCAAGATGGATTAAAAGTGTATACAACTATAGATTCGCGTATGCAAAAATATGCAGAAGACGCAGTTGTAAAACACATGAAAAAATTGCAAGCAGAATTTTTTCATCAAAATACTCCAGACCGCAATCCAACAGCACCATTTTTAGATCTAGATAAAGATGAAATAGAAAGTCTTATGCAACGTTCTATGCGTCAATCAGAACGTTGGAGACACATGAAGTACGATTTAAAAAAATCTGAAAAAGAAATTATAGCGTCTTTTAATAAACCAACAGAAATGACCATTTTCTCTTGGGAAAGAGGAGAAATAGATACCATTATGAAACCAATGGATTCTATGCGTTACTACAAACACTTTTTACAACCAGGTTTAATGAGTATGGATCCACAAACCGGACATGTTAAAGCTTGGGTTGGTGGTATGAATTATAAGCACTTTAAATATGATCACGTAAAACAAGGTAAGCGCCAAGTAGGATCTACATTTAAGCCATTTGTTTATGCAACAGCTATTAATCAATTGCACATGTCGCCATGTGATAAATTACCTAAAGCACCATACACTATTGAGGCTGGTAAATTTGGAAATCAAAAGGCATGGGCACCAAAAAACTCAAATGGAGATTATAGTGGAGAAATGACCTTAAAGGCAGCATTAGCAAACTCGGTTAACACTATTACAGCAAGGTTAATGGATAAAGTAGGTCCAGAACCAGTATCTAAACTGGCAAGAGATTTAGGAGTAGAATCAGAAATACCAGCAGTACCATCTATAGCATTAGGAACACCAGATATAAGCTTATATGAAATGGTAGGCGCATATTCTGCATTTGCAAATCAAGGTGTTTATACAAAACCAGTAATGGTTACTACTATTGTAGATAAAAATGATACTGTTTTATACCAATTTGTACCAGAAACTAGAGATGTTTTAAGTGAAGAAGCTGCCTATGTTACAGTTAAACTTATGGAAGGAGTAACCACAGAAGGATCTGGAGCTAGACTACGTCGTACTTGGATGCCAAATAGTGGTGTTTATAAAGAAATTATCACAGGTTATCCATATGGATTTACAAACCCAATAGCAGGAAAAACAGGGACTACACAAAACCAATCAGATGGTTGGTTTATGGGTATGGTACCAAATCTAGTAACTGGCGTTTGGGTTGGTGCAGAAGATAGAGCAGCTCACTTTAAATCGATTACATACGGTCAAGGTGCATCTATGGCATTACCAATTTGGGGTATGTACATGAAAAGTTGTTATGAAGATAAAGAATTAGATGTATCAAAAGATCAATTTGAAAAACCTAAAGACCTTTCTATTATTGTAGATTGTGATAAGTATGAGGAAGGAAATAATTCAAATTCAGGCGATTTAGATATGCCAGAAGAAGATGTTCCTGATGAATTAGAATTCTAAAATATTTCAACGATAAATTTTAAAAGCCATTCTTTTCAGAATGGTTTTTTTTATTCTTAAATTTAAACCACTAAAAAACTAAATGATGATAAAAAAAACCGTTAATACAGTTCAGGAAGCTTTAGATGGTGTCGAAGATAACATGACTTTTATGTTAGGTGGTTTTGGGTTAAGCGGAATTCCTGAAAATGCAATAGCAGAATTAGTAAAACGAAACGTAAAAAACGTAACATGTATTTCTAATAATGCAGGAGTAGACGATTTTGGCTTAGGGCTATTACTTCAAAAAAAGCAAATTAAAAAAATGGTATCTTCTTACGTAGGAGAAAACGACGAATTTGAAAGACAAATGCTGTCTGGAGAATTAGACGTAGAACTTATTCCACAAGGGACATTAGCCGAAAGATGCCGAGCAGCTCAAGCTGGTTTTCCTGCTATTTATACACCAGCAGGTTATGGTACCGAAGTTGCAGAAGGTAAAGAAACCAGAGAATTTGATGGTAAAATGTATGTCTTAGAACATGCCTTTAAAGCAGACTTTGCTTTTGTAAAAGCTTGGAAAGGTGACGAAGCAGGAAACCTAATATTTAAAGGGACAGCACGTAATTTTAATCCAGTAATGTGTGGCGCAGCAAAAATTACCGTAGCTGAGGTAGAAGAATTAGTACCGGCAGGAGAATTAGATCCTAATCAAATACATATACCAGGTATTTTTGTGCAACGTATCTTTAAAGGAGAAACTTTTGAAAAGCGTATAGAGCAACGTACAGTAAGACCAAAAAATTAAATTTTTATAAGGCTTATAGTTTTATAAACCACAACCTTAAACTAAATAAAATGTTAGATAAAAACGGAATAGCAAAACGCATTGCAAAAGAAGTTAAAGATGGTTTTTACGTTAACCTTGGTATTGGTATACCAACTTTAGTGGCTAATTTTGTAAGAGACGATATAGAGGTAGAATTTCAAAGTGAAAACGGAGTGCTTGGTATGGGACCATTTCCTTTTGAAGGTGAAGAAGATGCAGACATAATCAATGCAGGAAAACAAACCATAACAACCTTACCAGGAGCTAGTTTTTTTGATAGCGCCATGAGTTTTTCTATGATTCGTGGTCAACACGTACACTTAACCATTTTAGGCGCAATGGAAGTGGCGGAAAATGGAGATATTGCAAACTGGAAAATACCAGGAAAAATGGTAAAAGGTATGGGAGGAGCAATGGATCTTGTAGCTAGTGCAGAAAATATTATTGTTGCTATGATGCATACCAATAGAGCAGGAGAGTCTAAACTTCTTAAAAAATGCTCTTTGCCATTAACAGGTGTTGGTTGCGTTAAAAAAATAGTAACTAATATGGCTGTTTTAGAAGTAACAGACCAAGGGTTTAAACTATTAGAACGTGCTCCAGGAGTTTCAGTTGAAGATATTAAAAATGCTACAGAAGGCACATTAATTATTAATGGAGATATACCAGAAATGGATATTTAGATAATATTTTTTGTAAGAAAAATAATACGAATATTTATAAAATTTCGATGAAATGTTAAAAAATAACGCATTTCATCGAAATTTTATGTTTTTAAACCGATTTAATTAAAATAAATCTCATATTAGTAATCCCAAATTATACCAAATAGATATCCCAAATCTACCATAAACTTTTGCTTATGTATTACGCTTCAAACCTACCTGAACAACCTACAAATTATATAAGCAAAGTTTATGTTGGTTTAAAAAATACATTTAGATTAACTAAAAATCTTTTAGTACTTACCAAAAAACTATTTATGCTATAATCCTTTAGGGATAGCTTCTATTAATTTTTTTGTGTAATCTTTCTTAGGAGATTCATAAATGGCATCTGCATCATCTAGTTCTTCAATTTTACCCTTATTCATAACTAATAATTGATCACTCATGTATTTAACAACTGCTAAATCATGAGAAATAAAAATATAGGTAAAGCCAAAGTTTTCTTTTAGTTCATTAAGAAGATTTAAAACTTGTGCTTGTACAGAAATATCTAATGCAGAAACAGACTCGTCACAAACAATTAGTTTTGGTTGAAGCGCAACTGTACGTGCTATACCAATACGCTGGCGTTGTCCGCCAGAAAACTCATGTGGATAACGGTTAAAAGCACTTTCATCTAAGCCTACACGGTTTAAAATGTCTATTGCTTTTTCGGTTCTTTCAGATTTTGAGTTGTAAAGCTTATGTACTTGCATAGGTTCCATAATTGCTTGCCCAACGGTTAAACGCGGATTTAAAGAAGCAAATGGATCTTGAAAAATAATTTGAATGTCTTTACGTAATACTTTTTCTTCAGCTTTATTAAGAATTGTAATATCCTTTCCTTTATAAAAAATGTGACCTGATGTTGGTCTGTTAAGCAATAAAATAGCGTTTCCTAAGGTAGATTTACCGCAACCAGATTCGCCTACCAAACCTAAAGTTTCACCTTCATATAATTTAAAACTAACGTTATTGACAGCTTTAAAACTTTCTGGTTTAGAGAAAAGACCTGATTTAGAAATGTACTCTTTTTCTAAATTAACAACTTCAAGAATCGGTGTTTTACTATAGATTTCCTTGTGTGTTTTGGCTCTCAATTCGGCAGTAATAGTTTCTTTAGAAACCGTCTTTTGCATGACATCTTTTATGGTTGGTAGACGTTTAAGCCTTTCTTTTAAAGAAGGTCTAGCTTTAATCAGTGCTTTGGTGTATTCGTTTTCTGGATGTTTAAAAATAAGATTGGTTTTGTTTTGTTCTACAATTTCACCTTGATACATCACTAACACACGTTGCGCAATTTCAGAAATTAAAGACAAATCA
Organism: Mesoflavibacter sp.; assembly: GCF_964226795.1. NCBI lineage: Bacteria > Pseudomonadati > Bacteroidota > Flavobacteriia > Flavobacteriales > Flavobacteriaceae > Mesoflavibacter > Mesoflavibacter sp. Next base: position 142,376 of record NZ_CAXQQP010000008.1, on the reverse strand, counting down.
TGAGTAATAAATAAAATGCTCATTTTTGTGTCCTGCTGAAGTTCTTTCAATAATAAAATAATATCTTTTTGTACGGTAACATCTAGTGCTGTTGTTGGCTCGTCTGCAATTAATAATTTAGGTTTACAGGCAATAGCCATAGCTATCATAACGCGTTGTTTTTGTCCGCCAGAAATTTCATGCGGATAGGCTGTGTAGGCACGATTTGGGTTTGGTAGTTTTACCTTTTCAAAAAGTGAAATCACTTCTGCTTTAACTTCCTTTTTGTTTAATGATGTGTGTTTAAATAAAATTTCCTCGACTTGTTTACCGCAACGCATAGATGGATTTAAAGAACTCATAGGTTCTTGAAAAATCATGGCAATCTCGTTACCTCTTATATTTTGAAATTGTTTGTCATTAAGAGATGTTAATTCTGTTTTATTAAAAACAATTTCTCCTGAAGTTATTTGACTTATTTTTTTAGGTAATAGTCCCATTATTGCTAAAGAAGAAACAGATTTTCCAGAACCTGATTCGCCAACAACACCAACAATTTCATTTTCAAAGATGTCGTATGAAATGTTTTTAATAATTGGTTTTAATTCTTTATCAGATTTAAAGCCAATAGAGAGGTTTTTTATTTGAAGTAAATTTTTGCTCATTTAAGGTAAAAGTAATCAAATTCTTTCAATGCAATACGGTTAAAACCGTAAGTAAAGTCTTATATAATCTTTTGGTAAGTTATTTGACTATAATTTTAGTTTATTGTTGTGTATTTAATATAATTGTTAATATATTCATAAAATATTAACTATTTTTTTAAACATTAAATATGAAAAACAAAATTACATTAACTATTTTAGGTTTGTTTTTTGTGGCTTTCTCCTTTGCACAAAAACGTCATTGTGCAACAATGGAAAATTTAGAGTACAGAAAACAACAAAACCCAAAACTTGAGCAAAGAATGGCTCAAATAGAGGCATTTACTAAAACAAAAGTACAGCAAATGCAAAACAATACCAATAGGGTAGATGGTAGTGTAATAACCATACCTGTTGTAGTACATGTTTTGTATCGAAACTCTACAGAAAACATTAGTGTAGCTCAAATACAATCTCAGTTAGATGTATTAAACGAAGATTTTAGAAGGACAAATCCAGATGCAGATAACACTTGGTCGCAAGCTGCAGATACCGAGATACAATTCTGTCTAGTAACTGTAGATCCTAACGGAAATGCTACAACTGGTATTACTAGAAAGCAAGTAACTAGACAGGATTGGGGAACAAGTGATGATATGAAACGTTCTTCTACTGGCGGAGTAGATCCTTGGGACACAAGTCAATATCTTAATATGTGGATTGTTCCAAGAATGACAAGTGGAGGAAGTACTATATTAGGATACGCACAATTTCCAGGTGGTAATGCTGCAACAGATGGTGTTGTAATGGCATATAACTATTTTGGTCGTGTAGGTAGCGTTTCTGCACCTTTTGATGGTGGTAGAACAACAACACATGAGGTTGGGCATTACTTAAACTTAAGACACATTTGGGGAGATGCTAATTGTGGTAACGATTTTGTAAGTGACACACCAACGCACCAAACCGCTAATTATGGTTGTCCAACTGGACAAACGTCTTGTGGATCTACAGATATGCCACAAAACTACATGGATTACTCAGACGATTCTTGTATGAACTTATTCACGCAAGGTCAAAAAAACCGCATGCGTGCTGTTCTAGAAGCTGGCGGAGTAAGAAGAAGTCTTGCCTTATCAGATAAATGTGGTGCTGCACCACAACCAACATGTAGTGATGGTGTACAAAATGGCGACGAAACTGGTGTAGACTGTGGCGGATCTTGCGCGCCTTGTCAAACAGGTCCACAATATTGTGCGTCGCAAGGAAATAATGTTAATGACGAATATATTTCTAGAGTACAATTAGCAAGTATTGATAATGCTTCTGGAGCTCAAACGTATTCAGATTTTACAAGTATCTCTACAGACTTATCTAAAGGTTCTGGTTATACGGTAACAGTAACTCCAACTTGGACAGGAACTACTTATGCTGAAGGTTATTCTGTTTGGATTGATTACAACCAAGATGGTGATTTTACAGATTCTGGTGAGCAAGTTTGGACCAATGCAGCAACACAAACTTCACCGGTTAGTGGAAGCTTTACAGTGCCAGCATCTGCAACTAACGGAGCAACAAGAATGAGAGTTTCTATGAAATATAACGGTATACCAACATCTTGTGAGGCATTCTCTTATGGTGAAGTTGAAGATTATACGGTTAACATTATAACAGGAACACCAGATACAACGCCACCGGTAATTACATTAACTGGAGCATCTACAATTAATTTAGAAGTTGGAGATACTTATACTGAATTAGGTGCAACTGCTACAGATAATGAAGATGGAGACATTTCTTCAAACATTGTCATAACAGGAACTGTTAATACAAACACAGCAGGAACTTACACAAGATTTTACAATGTTAGTGACTCAGCAGGAAACGCTGCTTCACAAGTGACAAGAACAGTAATTGTTACACAACCAACAACAGGATCTTGTTCTGGTGGTATTAGTGCTTTCCCTTATTCTGAAAGTTTTGAAAATACTTTAGGTGCTTGGACGCAATCAACATCAGATGATTTTAACTGGACTGTTGATGCCAACGGAACGCCTTCAAGCAACACAGGACCATCTAGCGCAAGTGCTGGAACATATTATGTGTATATGGAGTCTTCTTCACCAAATTACTCGACAAAAAGAGCAATTTTAAACTCACCTTGTTTTGATTTAAGTGCAGAGTCACAAGCAACTTTTAGTTTTGATTATCATATGTACGGCGCAACTTCTATGGGAAGTTTAGCTTTACAAGCAAGTGATAATAACGGAGCAAGTTGGACTAATGTTTGGAGCCAATCTGGTAACCAAGGTAACTCTTGGCAAACAGCTACTGTTGATTTAAGTGCTTATGTTGGTGGTACTGTTCAATTACGTTTTAATGGTGTAACTGGTACAACTTGGCAAGGTGATATGGCGGTAGATGCTGTTAACCTATCTACTTCTGGTGGCGGTAATGCAGGTTGTTCTAATGTAACATTATCAATTACTTTTGATAACTATCCAGAAGAAACCGCTTGGACATTAACTAATAACTCAGGTCAAACAGTTGCATCTGGTGGTACTTATGGATCACAAGCAGATGGTTCTACTTTAAATATTCCTATTGGATGTTTAGATGATGGTTGTTATAACTTTACAATTACAGATGCTTACGGAGATGGTATTTGCTGCTCATACGGAAATGGTTCGTATACCTTAACAAATACAGATACTGGTGCTACATTAGCTTCAGGTGGATCATTTACTAGTAGTGAAACTACAAACTTCTGTTTAACAAATAATGCTAAGTCATTTACTAGTACTGTAACATCTTCAAGCCAATCTAACAACCAATTTTTGGTATATCCAAATCCAGTTAAACAATCTTTAAATATCGAACTAATTGGTTTTGAAGCTCAGACTTACGAAATTAAAAATATGTTAGGTCAAACGGTATTAAAAGGTAAGTTTACGTCTAATATTGATGTGTCTAAGTTTGATGCTGGTGTTTATATTTTACAAGTAAATATTGGTGAGAAATCTAAAATCAAACGATTTATAAAAGAATAATCCCTTAACTAATCAACCAACCATTAAACTATAAAATCCAGAGTGAAAGCTCTGGATTTTTTTATTTTCAGTTACCTCAAATCTTGTCTAGGGTTAAATAGAATAAGGTCTCGACTGCGCTCGACCTGACAATGCGCTCGATCTGACAACTTTAATTTTGAATAAAGATTTTAAACATGAAGTATTTCATCTTCTTCTAATAAATTATCACCTCTTAAACGCAATAATATTTGTGCTACAGCAATAGTGTCTTTTTCGCAATAGGTAATGATTCTGTCTATATTATTTTCTTCATAATACACTCTAAATACTTCGCTACCATCAATATCATCTTTTGGTGAAGGTATGCCTAAAACATTAGTTAATAATTTAAGTGAAGTATAGGTTTTATAGTCGCCAAATTTCCATAATTCTAAAGTATCAAGATGCGGTACTTCCCAAGGTTTTTTACCAAAAAGGTTAAGTTTATATGGCAATTCCATATTGTTTATAATCATGCGCCTTGCAATATACGGGAAGTCAAATTCCTTACCATTGTGCGCACAAAGTAGATGTTTTGCGTGACTAAAATGCGTAGTAAGCAGGTTTTTAAAATCTTGTAAAAGTTGTTGTTCTTCACCATAAAATGAGGTTGTTCTAAACACTCTTGTATCACCATGAATTTTAAAATAACCAACCGAAATACATATAATTTTACCAAACTCTGCCCAAATACCTGCACGTTCATAAAATTCTTCTGCGGTAAAATCGTCTTTACGTTGGTATTGCGATTTGTGTTCCCAAAGCGCTTGTTTAGTAGCATCTAAATCAGAAAAATGTTGCGTTTCTGGAACGGTTTCAATATCTAAAAATAATATGTGTTCTAGATTGAGTTTGTTAATCATTCTCCAACATTTTATAAGCTTCTTCAATGTAAATTGAAATATCTGGTGTAAAAGTAGCTACAGCGTCACCAGGTCCTTTGCTATGTCCGAGTCTTACAATAATTACGTTGTCTTCTGGCTCTACAATAACGTATTGACCTAAATGACCGCGCATCATAAAAAAGGATTTGTCTCCTACCTTTTTTAACCACCAACCGTAACCGTATTCTGGACTTTCTTTAAATCTAGGTGTTACCGATTTTGCTATAAATGCCGAATCTAAAACTTGTTGTCCGTTCCATTTACCATGATCTTTATATAGTTTTCCTAAACGTGCAAAATCTTTAGCATTGCTAGCAATACAACAGTAGGCTTTTACTAAATCATGTGCTTCGCTGTCTAATTGCCAAAGGGTTTGGTTTTCGCTACCTAAAGGTTTCCAAAAGCTTTCTTCTAAATAGTCGTATAGTTTTTTACCTGTTGCTTTTTCTATAACCATAGCTAGCATTTGTGTATCACCACTTGCGTATTTAAAGGCTTGTCCTGGTTGATTAACAACCTTTAAACCATTAATTACTTTTGCTAGATCGTCATCAAAATAAGCACGCGTAGTGATGGATAAAGGCGAGTAGTAAGCTTCGTCCCAATTGGTTCCAGAACTCATTGAAGATAAATCTCCAACCGTCATTTGCGCTGCTTTACCATCGCAAAAAGCTGGTAAAAAATCACAAACTGGTTGATCTAGACTTTTTATATGACCTTCCATAATAGCTTTACCTAACATAGCAGATACATAGCTTTTTGCCATAGAGAATGAGTTTGATTTTGAGTTTTCATCATAGCCATCATAGTATTTCTCAAACCAAATGCTGTCATTTTTTATAATAACGTAAGCTATAGTTTTATTTTGTTTGTTTATTTTCTCAAGCTTTTTGGTAGGTTTAACAGTATTATAGTCTTTATGATTAGTCCATGGTTGAGGTTGGCTAATATCTATTGTTGCATTGTCAAAACGCTTATAATCATCTAAAAATGCAGTAGTATAACCACGTAGATAGATAGTACGTACAGCTTTTATTAAATAGTCTGTATCGGTAATGTAAAGGGTTGCAATTATTAGTGCAAAAAGTATGATTATTACTTTTAAAGTTTTTTTTAAGATTCTCATTTTAGAAAGTTAGTTTAGAAAAATTAAATATAAATAAATTCTAGTTAGTTTTTTTCTTTGCGTTTCTTGACGCAATTTTTTCTTTGTAAAACGTCTTTGTAGCGATGTATAAAGTTTTATCAAATTCGGCAATTGTTTCTCCTTTATTGTTCACTAATTGCATGGTCTTTATCATATCTACTTGAGGCGTTTGTTCTAGTTGAGATTTTAAATCAAGGATTTCATTTTTATCAAAAATAAATTCGCCATAAATTGTCCCTTTTGCTGGTCGTTTATATCGTGCAGTAACAGCTTTATCCCAAATAACGTAATCGTTACCAAGTATTTGAATTAGTTGTATCATATAAATTGGATCTGTTGCTGCAAGCATGCTTCCTCCAAATATAGAACCAGCATAGTTTCGGTTTTTCCAATTTAAAGACATTTTAATTTTTACGTAATGTAAATTATCACTTACAGAAATTATTTTTGCTGTAGTACGTCTATACATTGGCGACCAATTAAAACCATATTTGTAAATAGTTGAAGGTTTTAAAAAACGAGTTAAAATCTGTGTCGCTGTTTTATACATTAAAATAAAGTTTGTTGTTTGTACGGACTTTCATGCTCTAACAACCATTGCTTACGGTGCAATCCGCCAGCATAACCTGTTAAACTTCCATCACTGCCAATTACGCGATGACAAGGAATAACAATCCATAGCGGATTTTTACCATTGGCGTTTGCAACAGCTCTAATAGCTTTTACATCGCCTAATTGTTGTGATAATTTAAGGTAAGTTGTTGTTGTACCGTAAGGAATAGTTTGCAAAGCTTTCCAAACTTTTTGTTGAAAATCTGTGCCTTGCGGATTCAATTTTAAACTGAAGGTTTGTCGTTTACCCTCAAAATACTCGTTAAGTTGATAAACGCAGTCTTGTAAGACTTCTGGAATGATATCGGTTAGTTTTTCATTATTATTTAATACCGAAATTGACATTAAACCATCTACATCACCTTCGATTTTAGTGACTCCTAAAGGTGAATTGATGTAGCAGGTTTCCATTAATTTTCGTTTTCTATAATTCCTAGTTTTTTAGCACGTGCTTCCCAACTTTTTCTTGCTAAATGTTGAAGATCTGAAACGTTATCACTTTCGTCCATAATTTCAAGTCCTAAAAGCGTTTCTATAACGTCTTCCATAGTTACTAAACCACTAACACTTCCGTATTCGTCAACAACTAAAGCCATGTGGTTTCTGGTTTCTACTAATTTTTCAAAAAGTGTTGGTATTGGTAAATTTCTTTCTACAATAATAATATCTCTTCTTAAATCTGCTAGCTTTTTTGTACCATTACCTAAAGCCATTTCCTTGAAGATTTCGTCTTTTAAAACTAATCCTTTAATGTTGTCTTCTGCATCGGTATAAATAGGAATTCTTGAAAAACGAAGGTTTAGGTTTTTATTAAAAAAGTCTTCTACAGATGTGGCATCGCTTTCGGTTTTCATAACGGTTCTTGGCGTCATGACATCTTTAGCCATTACATCTTTAAAGGTTAAAAGATTTTTTATAATTTTACTTTCGTTTTCTTGAAATACACCTTCTTCGTGAGCCATATCTGTCATTGCATGAAAATCTTCACGACTTAGTACGCTTCCATGATGACCTTTACCGCCAATTAACTTTGTGGTAAGTTGTAAGATCCATAATATTCCTGTCCATTTAAGCGGAAATATTAATATATGAAGTGCTTTTGTAGTAAAGTTAGCTAGCTTTTTCCAATACGTTGCGCCTATGGTTTTTGGAATAATCTCTGAAGCTACTAATATTAAAACTGTCATAATTGATGATACTACACCAACCATAACATCTTCTGTAAATTTAATGCCTAAAAACGATTTTATTTCAGAACCATAAAGTTCTGCATAGGCTGCTTTTGCTTGAACACCAACTAATATTGCTCCAACTGTATGTGCAATAGTGTTAAGTGTTAAAATGGCTATTAATGGACGATCTACGTCTTTTTTTAATGATTCTAAATCTTCAGCATAATGTTTACCTTCTTGTTTTTTTACATTAATAAAAGTAGGAGTTATACTTAGTAAAACAGCCTCTAGAATAGAACATAAAAATGAAAAGAAGATTGATATAAAAGCGTAAAAAAGGAGTAATCCCATGGGTTTTTTAGTTTAAGTTTATGCTAAGTTACGATAATAATTTTACAACATCCTTAGCAAAATAAGAGGCAATGATGTCTGCGCCAGCACGTTTTATTGCTGTAACTTGTTCTAGCATAACAGCATCGTGATCTAGCCAACCTTTTTCGGCAGCAGCTTTAAGCATTGCATACTCACCAGAGACTTGATATACAGCTACAGGAACATCAACTTCGTTTTTAATCTCACGTACAATATCTAAGTAGCATAATCCTGGTTTTACCATAACAATATCTGCACCTTCGTCTATATCCATTTCGGTTTCTCTTATGGCTTCAAAACGGTTAGCATAATCCATTTGGTAGGTTTTTTTGTCTTTTGGTACATCAACCATGTCTACTGGAGCAGAGTCTAACGCATCACGAAATGGTCCATAAAATGCAGATGCATATTTAGCAGAATAACTCATAATACCTGTGTTGATAAAACCTTCGTCTTCCAAAGCTTCACGAATGGTTAAAATACGACCATCCATCATATCGCTTGGCGCAACAAAATCTGCTCCAGCTTCTGCATGAGAGACACTCATTTCTGCTAAAACTTCAGCAGTATCATCATTAATAATTTGTCCGTTGTCTACAATACCATCATGACCGTAAGATGAAAATGGATCTAAAGCTACATCCGTCATCACCAACATATCAGGACACACGTTTTTTACCGTTTTGATAGCGCGTTGCATTAATCCATCTGGATTTAAAGCTTCGGTTCCTTTATTATCTTTTAAGTTATCAGGTACTTTTACAAATAGTAATACCGACTTTAAGCCTAAATTCCATAATTCTTTGACTTCATTTTCTAATAAATCTAAGCTGTAACGATAGTAGTTTGGCATAGATGCAATTTCTTCTTTTACGCCTTTACCTTCTACCACAAAAAGTGGTACTAAAAAATCGTTTGGAGATATAATAGTTTCTCTAACTAAGCTTCTTATTGCCTCGTTAGTTCTTAGTCTTCTGTTTCTTCTTAAAGGATACATGTAATTGTTTTTTTTAAGTATTTACTTAAATGATTTATTTTGCAAAACCCAGATAATACCAATGGTTATTTTCTTTTACAAATTTAGAATTTTCATGGATAACATCTGGTTTTCCGTTTTCAAAAAAGAACGCATTAAATTTTACTGTATCTACAGTACTTTCTAATACTTCTAATTTTATCCATTGAACAGATTTTGCCCATTTTTCGATATTTTTCTTGTCTTTTGTAGGTCTTGTACTTTTATGATGTGTTTGCATTAAATAATCGCCATTTGCTAATACAAAAGCAGAATATCTTGAACGCATTAATTGTTCTGCAGTTTCTGTTTTACCTCCATTTTTATGAAAGATTTCGCAGCACTCTTTATAGGATTTTTGAGATCCGCAATAGCAATCCATAACTTATACCCAGTTTTTAGGGTTTTTTAATACGTCTAACAATTTAGCTTCGTCACTACCGTCTTCTGGATTATGGTCGTAAACCCATTGTACATGTGGCGGAAGACTCATTAAAATACTTTCTATACGTCCGTTAGTTTTTAAACCAAACAAAGTGCCTTTATCATGTACTAAATTGAATTCCACATAACGACCACGACGTATTTCTTGCCAATCGCGTTGTGCTTTTGTGTATGGTAATTCTTTACGCTTTTCTACTATAGGAAGATAAGCTTCAAGGAAACTATTACCAACTTCGGTTACAAAATTGTACCAGTTTTCCATGCTCATTTTTTCTGTTGCTTTACAGTAGTCAAAAAATAATCCACCAATTCCTCGTGCTTCGTTACGATGTGTATTATAAAAATACTCGTCGCAACGGGCTTTGTATTTTGGATAAAACTCTGGATTGTGTTTATCGCAAGCTGTTTTACACACTTGATGAAAATGTTTCGCATCTTCTTCAAAAAGGTAATAAGGCGTTAAATCTTGTCCGCCGCCAAACCATTGGTCTACAATATTTCCGTCTTGGTCATACATTTCAAAATAGCGCCAATTAGCGTGTACCGTTGGCACCATTGGACTTTTTGGGTGAATAACAAGACTTAAACCACATGCAAAAAAATCGGCATCTTCTACACCAAAATACTTTTGCATACTATCTGGTAATTTACCGTGTACACCAGAAATATTGACACCGCCTTTTTCAAACACATTTCCGTTTTGGATCACGCGTGTACGTCCGCCGCCACCTTCTGGTCTAACCCAAATGTCTTCTTCAAATTTGGCTTTTCCATCTATAGCCTCTAAGCCAGCAGTAATTGTGTTTTGTAAGTCTTGTATGTATTGATAAAATTTATGTTTCATTATGTAATTCGTATAATTCCATGTCTAATGGCTTTTCGCCATTTGGAGTAAATTCGTTTTTTAAAGTTTTAATCCATTTAAAATTAGTATTCTCGGCGACTTTTACGCTTCCAATATTATCTTTATGAACTATAATTTGTAAGGTGTTTAAATGCAATTGGGTAAATGCAAATTCGCTTAAACATTTAACCGCTTTAGAGGTAATGTTTTTTCCTTCAAAAGGATAACCAATGCAGTAGGCAAATTCCCCTTGTTTTATGTTCCAATTTAGCTCTTTTATATAGACTACACCTGCTAATTCTCTTGACTCAGATTGTTTTATTGTAAATAGAAATTCTTCTTTATTATTAAACTGTTTTACTTTTTTATCGACAAATAATTGAGATAACGTTGGAGTTAAATTTTGAGCTAATGTTTTAGGAAAAAAGCGTTTTAACCTATCTTGATTTGCAACCATAAAATCGCATAATTCCCAAGCGTCACCGTTATGGATTGGATTGATTTCAAAGTTGTCAAATCTTAAATTCATTTTAATGGCTTAATTTTTCGGCATTAATCACTTGTACAGTTTTTAAAGACGCAGCAGTAACAGACAAAGGTAATACTAATATGATACCAAAAATAGGGATTAAAAGTAGTAACATAAAAACAATACCATTACCTATTGCAATACCACGATAACGTCTAACAAAACTTATACTTTCTTTATACTTAAAATGTCTTTCTAAGGTGTAATCCATATTACCAAAACCAGCGTAATAGGCTTGTGTTAAAAATAGTAATATACCTGATATTATGCCAATTACAGGAATAAAACTAATTAATAATATTGGTATGGTTAGTAGTAATTCTCTAGTTAAATTTCTAAGGTTTATTTTGATACCTCTAGATAATTGCTCTGAAAACGATGTGTTACGATGTTGGTGTTGTTGAATGCCTGTTAAATGTGCTTCAATTTTTTCTGAAACTGGACTCATAAATGGTGCAGAAAGTGCCATAATGATATGTCTGTAAAGAATTAAGCCTAAAGCAACGACTACAAAACCACCAATAAAAGAAGAAATGGTTGTAAAGGTTTCTTTTCCCCAATCCCAAAACCATATTTTTGCAATAAAATTTCCAATGTTATCTGATAATCCGTAAGCTAAAACACTAATAATTATAGCTGTTACAAAGCTAATGATGATGGGAATGAAAAAATATTTCCAGAGTTTTAATTTTGAAATTAAGCCAAAAGCTCCTGCATAACCTTGTAACCCTTGTAGTATGTGTTTTATCATAACTTTAGTTTAAAAAGTTGTGCTTTGACTACGCTCTCCTTGACACGTTAGCGATTGAACGGTTTGTTTGAGCTCCTCGCAGAGAGCGAGTAGTGAAAGCGCGACCTACTTTTTTACTTCTATTAGTTGAAATTTATGACTAATTGTTACTAAAAAAGTAGGTAACACCTTAAAAATTTTAAGCTTTATAGTTTTTTACAGCATCTATAAATGCTTTTGCGTTTTCTAAAGGTATATCTGGTAAAATACCATGACCTAAATTAACGATGTATTTATCTTTACCAAATTGATTAATCATATCTGTCACCATAGTTTTAATTTTTTCTGGTGAAGAATATAATCGTGTTGGATCAAAATTACCTTGTAAAGTAATGTTATTACCAGTTAAATAACGCGCGTTTCTTGGTGAGCACGTCCAATCTACACCTAAAGCAGATGCGCCAGATTTTGCCATAACGTCTAATGCAAACCAGCAACCTTTACCAAATGCAATTACTGGAGCATCGTCTTTTAAGGCATCTATGATTTGTTGAATGTATTTCCATGAAAATTCTTGATAATCTTCAGGAGAAAGCATTCCGCCCCAAGAATCAAACACTTGTACAGCGTTACAGCCTGCTTTTACTTTTTCTTTTAAGTAAGCAATGGTTGTATCTGTTATCTTTTGAAGCATTTGATGTGCTGCAACTGGATTTGTAAAACAGAATTTTTTGGCTTTGTCAAAGTTTTTGCTGCCTTGTCCTTGTACACAGTAACATAAAATTGTCCATGGTGAACCTGCAAAACCTATTAACGGAATTTCGTCATTAAGTTTTTCTTTGGTTGCTTTTATAGCTTGGTATACGTAGTCTAATGCTTCTGTAACGTCTGGTACAATTACATTGTCTACATCTTGTTGTGTGCGTATTGGATTTGGTAAATAGGGACCAAAATTAGGTTTCATTTGTACCTCAATATTCATGGCTTGAGGAATTACTAAAATATCACTAAATAAAATAGCTGCATCCATACCGTAACGACGTATAGGTTGTACGGTAATTTCGCTTGCTAATTCTGGTGTTTGACAACGTGTAAAGAAATCGTATTTGGCTTTAATTTCCATAAATTCTGGAAGGTAACGACCTGCTTGACGCATCATCCAAACTGGTGGACGTTCTACGGTTTCTCCTTTTAATGCTCTTAAAAATAAATCGTTCTTAATCATATTTTTATGTTCCGTTAAAACGGTTTTTTTTACTTGTTGGTGTAAAAGTCATTTACTAATTCTATAACGCTTTCTACAGTTGGTACTTTGGCAACACGTACATCTTTAAAATGTTTGCTTGCTTCTTTTGCTGTAGTTTCGCCAATGCAAAATGCAATACCATTAGCAATGTTTTCTTTTTTATAACTCTGTACTGTTGAAGGACTATAAAACATAACACCTTCTACAGACTCAGGTACTTTTAAACTATCGTATTTTGTTTGATAGGCTTCAATTTCGTTTACCTTAATATTGTTGTTTTCTAAAATGCTAGGTAAGTCGTCTAAGCGTAAGTTGCTACAGAAATAAGTTACTTCTGTACCTTCCATATATTCAACTAAATAATTGGCTAGTTTTTTTGCGTTTTTTTCGCTGTGTTTAACCTTGCCAATTCTTTTTTCTATCAGTTTTTTGGTACGTCTTCCAACGCAATAGATGTTTTTAAATTGAAGCTCTATAGGAGAGAAGCTTGTTAATAAAGCTTCGACAGCATTTTTACTAGTAATAACTACGTTTTCAATTTCGTTTTTTACAAATCTTGGATGAATGCGGTTAAGGCTTATTTTGATAAAGTCACTACTTTCTGGCGTTACTTTTTCATTGAATAAGAAGCGTTGATCTTCTGTAAATGATTTTGTAGAGTAGATATTAACCTGTTTATCTTCATCTTTTAACTGGTCCATTAAACGTTTTCCGCCACGTTCAATGATGTATTCTGCAGCCCATTCGGCTAAATCATAATGCTCGCCAACAGGTTTTGTGCGCTTAACTTCAATTTTTTTAGTGCCATCTTTACTTAGTAATACACCATGGAAGTGAATTTCGTCATTTTTTATAAAAGCAGATCCACCTATTGGCGCAGTACAACCACCTTCTAATTTATTTAAAAATGTACGTTCTATAGTTGTACAGATTTCTGTTTCTTCGTGATTAATTTCAGAGATGATGTTTTTAGTTTCTTCGTCTTCATCTAAAACTGCAACCATAATGGCGCCTTGTGCTGGTGCCGGTACCATCCATTCTAAATTTACAGAGTTTTCTGGTCTTAAATTTAGACGACCAATACCTGCTGCTGCAAAAATGGCGCCGTCCCAATCGTTATCTTCAAGCTTTTGTAAACGTGTGTTTACATTTCCTCTTAAATCTACAACGTTATGAGTTGGATAACGGTTTAACCATTGTGCACGTCTGCGTAAGCTACCAGTTGCAATGGTTCCGTTTTTTGAAGCTAAAAACTCTTCATTTTTTTTAAATACCAATGTATCACGGATGTTGCCACGTTTTAAAACAGCTCCTTGCACAATGCCTTTTGGTAATATTGTAGGAACATCTTTTAAAGAATGTACAGCAATATCTATATCGTGATTAAGCATTGCAATATCTAATGTTCTGGTAAAAATTCCGGTAATACCAAGCTCGTAAAGTGGTTTGTCTAAAACAATATCTCCTGTAGATTTTACAGGTACTAATATGGTTTTATGACCTTTTTCTTCTAATAATTTTTGTACTACTTTGGCTTGATAAAGAGCTAGCTCGCTATCGCGAGTTCCTATTCTAATGGTTTTAGACATTGGTTGTGGTGTTTTCTAATTGAAACACTTTTTTTATAAGTTCTAGACTATCGTCTGTTGAGGTTAAATCGTCTTTTAAATGGTGCGCAAAATGGTTAGTAATTTTTTGAATGATATTATTACTAATTAATTCGGCTTGTTCTTCGTTAAAGTTAGCCATTTTTTTGCGTTGAGTATCTAATTCAGCAGCTTTAAAGTCTAATAGTTTATCTTTTAATGCTTTAATTGTAGGTGCAAATTTGCGTGTAGTTAACCAAGCATCAAAATCTGTTTTAATATCTTCTATAATAGACTCTGCAACAGGAATATGTTTTTTTCTACGTTCTAGAGTCTCATCGGTAATTTGTGATAAATCATCTAAATGTACCAGCTTTACATTTTTTAAGTCGGTTACATTTTCGTTGACATTTTTAGGTATAGATAAGTCTAAAATTAATAAGCCTTTTTTGGATTGGATAAGATGCTTGTCTACTGTTGGGTTTTGTGCACCAGTAGCAACAATTAAAATATCTGCTTTATTAATCTCTTCTTGCAGGTTTGCATAATCTTTTACAATAAGGTTAAATTTTCCTGCAATAGCCTCGGCTTTATCTTTTGTACGGTTTATTAATGTGATGTGCGAATTTTTAGAGTGTTTTACTAAATTCTCACATGTGTTACGACCAATTTTTCCTGTTCCGAATAGTAAAATATTTTTTTCTGAAACATTATCTACATTATTTAAAATGTAGTGTACCGATGCAAATGACACGCTTGTTGCGCCCGTAGAAATATCTGTTTCTGTTTTTATACGTTTACTGGCTTGTATAACCGAGTTAAGTAAACGTTCTAAAAAAGGGTTTAATAAATTATATTTTTTTGATTCTGAAGCACTCTTTTTAAGTTGCCCAATAATTTCAAAATCACCTAAAATTTGACTATCTAAACCAGATCCTACCTTAAATAAATGTGAGACTGCATCATTACCTTTGTAGATATAAGCGTATTTTTGAAACTCTTCTACATTGCCTTTAGAATTATCACAAAGTAATTGAATTAGTTGATATGGATGTTGTGCAAAACCATAAATTTCGGTTCTGTTACATGTTGAAGTGACTACTAAGCTCTCTATTCCGTTGGATTTAGCTTGTTGCAATAACGCAGTTTTAGAATTTTCATCTAAACTAAAATGACCTCTAATTTCTGCGTCTGCTTTTTTATAACTTAAACCTAAGGCATAGAAATAAGTGCCTAAAGACTTTTGATAATGCTCCATGTTTACCTGACTGGGACTTTATTACGATACAAATTTATGTAGTAAGCTAAATAAAAAATAACGCTAAAGGAACTTTTAATATCGATTAGCGTTTTTTATGCATGTTTTTTTCAAAACAATGACAATTATCATATTTTTGTAGTAATCACAATGGTTTTAAGCGCTTTTGTTTAGAATCATTCTAAATAAAAGATAAATATGTCACTTTCAGTAGCTAAAAAAAATAACGCTAAAGGTTCTTTTAATGAAACCCAAGTTGATGATGAGGTTTTTGTTTTAACTTATCAAAATGAAACCTCTGAAAATCAAGTTATTGAACGTTTTATAGATAGTAGTTTTATACAGTTTCATTTTTGCTTAAAAGGTGAAAGTACTTTTGTTTTTAATAATGGAACTTATCGTTTGGACATTAAGGAAGAATCTTCTTTATTGCTTTACAATCCAGAAAGAGATTTACCGATACATTTAGAAGTAAACCCAAATTGTTGGTTGGTTACGTTATTGATTTCAATAGAAAAATTTCACGGTTTATTTTCTCAAGAAGCAAATTATATCACCTTTTTAAGTGAAGATAATCGTGATAAAAAATATTATAAGGATGGAAAAATTTCGCCATCTATGGCTATTACATTAAATCAAATTGTGAATTATAATTTGAATTCGTCTATCAAAAATCTATATTTTAAGGGAAAAGCTTATGAGCTTTTAAGTCTTTATTTTAATAAAGGCGAAGATGCAGATATAGAGCAATGTCCTTTTTTAGTAGACGAAAGCAATGTTGCAAAAATAAAAAAAGCTAAAGATGTTATAATTACAAGGATGTCAGAACCACCAACTTTACAAGAGCTTTCTGACGAAATAGGTTTGCCTTTAAAAAAATTAAAAGAAGGTTTTAAACAAATTTACGGAGATTCTGTATTTAGTTTTTTATTTGATTATAAAATGGAAGTTGCTAGAAAACTATTAGAGTCTGGAGCGCATAATGTGAATGAAGTTGGGTTAAGGGTTGGTTATAGTACAGCAAGTCATTTTATAGCTGCTTTTAAGAAAAAGTATGGCATAACACCAAAAAAATATATTTTATCAAAATAAAAGAGGCGCTTTTTAGCGCCTCTTTTATTATTAATCATTAAGTCGTTTTCTGTCTTTGTATTTGACTTGATCTAGGACTTCTTCAATAAGTTTATTGTCTTCTTTATTGTCGTCAATATAATTACCACTATAACCAGATTTATAGAATACTTTTGTTTGTAGTTTTTTAGGGTCTTCTGGCTTCAAAAATGCAGCGTAGTAGAAGCGTTTATCTTCATCTTTTTCACGTTTTTTGATAAACATGTAAAAGTAAATTTCACCTTCTTTATTGTTATCTGTTGTAAATTCTCTTTTGCCTATAAATTGAATAGAATCACGTTCTTCTTGAATTGTTTTATTTTCAAAAAGGGTAGATTTTGCATACATCTCTTGAGTTATTTTTTCTTTTAAGTATGGCTTAAATAGCTTATGGCGATACATTTTATCTACTAATATAGCTTGATTTTTAAATTCTTCTATGGTTTTTTTCTTAAGCTTTTCTGGGATATCTTCTTTAGCTTTTTCTAACAGTACGTAATAGGTTGTTAGTGCTTGGTTGTTGTCGCTGTCTAAGAGTTTTTCGAAAAAGATTTTTACGTTTTGTTCGTTTCTATAAGGAAATAGTAGTTTTACATATTGCGGTAAGATACTATTATAGGATTTGTAACCATAATTGTTACCGTTGCTTAAGCTACGTTTTATCTCAATTTTACCGTCTGTTAAGATTTGTTTCTTATATTTTTTGTAAATCTTATTTTTTACTACATTACTATCTTTTAGCCTAGTTAAAAGTTTGTATACAGGTTCTTTGTATTCTTTAATTGTAGTGTATTGCATGATGTTAGGAAACAGCATCTTTTTTAATTCTAAAGAATCTTGATAGCTGTAAAACATGTAATTGATAGATTTATCTAGAGGTAAATCTTTACTTAGTAATTCTAAAAACTGACTATAAGACTTTTTTGTCTTTTTATTAATTAAAGATTTTAAAATGGTTGTTTGTATGTCTGGCTCTGAGTAGGAATCTAAGTATAATTGTCTTAGAAAAGCATCGGTACGAGGATCTTCTAAGTCATTTAATTCTGAAATTAAAAAGGTTTTTAAATCTTCTTTATTCTGTGGGAACTCGAAGTTTTTAATCAAATCTATCATTGTGCTAGCATTTGCTTTGCTAAACTTAATTTTAGATTCTGCATTTAAGACAATGCTGTCATTATTTTTTAATGCTTCAAAGAATAGAATGGTTTTATCGTTAAATACCGATTTACCTAAAAGTGTATCTAACGGTTCAAAGGTATCGTAAAATTTAGTGATAAATTCTGAAGGTTCAGAAATAGAATCTGTTAAAGTTTTAAGTTCAAAAAGTGCACCTTTTTTAAGGATATTTTTCACCAAGATTTCTTTAGCGCTTAACGAGTCTTTTATAGTGAAATCATAGTAATATTTATCATCTCTTTGATACTTTTTCTTATCTGTTATTATATATTTTTTATAACCACTATCGTAGTCTTTATAATCCTTAAAAGGATTTAATTTATTGTCAATCTCGTTCCATAAACTATCAATGTTTTTGTACATCTGCAAGTCATGAAATTTGGTTTTAGTGATGTTTATTTGCTCGTTAGCTTTAGAGAAGTAAGTAGTGCTTTTTGTTTTTTCTTCATAGTCTTTTTTCTTGCTGCTGTAACCGTAGTAATTATCAAAAGATGGTGCTTTTGTGTTTGTGATTACCGAAAAATATAGTGTTGTATCTATAGTTTTTTTAAATCCGTGATGTTTGGTGACTTTAAATTTAAACGAATCGAAAAATGCTTTTGCTTTTTGGGTATCTTCACCAACGTAACCTAACAGATAATAACTACCATCTTTTATAATGCTTTTAAGATGTATGTTTTCTGCGTTGGTCGAATCTTTTTTTGCAATACCGG
Organism: Mesoflavibacter sp.; assembly: GCF_964226795.1. Lineage (NCBI taxonomy): Bacteria > Pseudomonadati > Bacteroidota > Flavobacteriia > Flavobacteriales > Flavobacteriaceae > Mesoflavibacter > Mesoflavibacter sp. Next base: position 123,844 of record NZ_CAXQQP010000008.1, on the reverse strand, counting down.
TATAACTGTAATATGGTTTTTTATCGAAGCTACCAGTATGGTCGTCAATATCTAAATCTTTAAAAAAGTTAGTAACAATAAATTTAGCTTCAAACTTATCTTCTTCTATGTAAAAAGTATCATTAAAAGCGCCTTCTTTTAAGAAATAGTAGTTATTATCAACTTTACCCTGTATAAGTTTTTGTCCTGCATTTTCAAGATTTTCTGTGATCATATATTCAGGAAAGTCAACTTCATATTTATTATAGTTTGAAGTGAAATTTTTAAATTCTGAAGTTTGTGTTTTAAAAGTAATAGAGTCAAAAATATCTGCCTCTTGATTTAAAACATAATTTTTTGGACCAGCTAATTTTATAATAATTATCTCTAAAGGTGTTTTGTAGATATGGTATTTTTGATAATCGCCTTTTTTGGTTTTATTCAAAATACTTATGCCAAGATAAGGTGATGTTATTTTTTCCTTTTTAATGATGTCTCCAGGAATGTCTTCAAATAAAAAGTCATTTAAACGTTCTAAAGTAATGTCTTTTTCATGAGGTAAATAGTTAAAAGTATTAAAGCGATTAATGGTTAAATATGCACCATTAGTCATATCTGGAGAGATGTAATATTTTTGACTTCCGTAAGCAAACTCATATAGTTTGGTAAAAGTATTCAGGCTTATAAAATGATCTGGAGTACTATTTAAAGTTGTTTTTTCTGGTAAGATATAATCCTCAATTGCATCTTTTTTAGCTTTACCAATTTCGGTTTGTTTAGATAATAATGGTTTTACCGTGTATCCTTTTTTTCTAAACATTTCTAGCATGCCTTTAGAGCCAGGTAAATGTGCAGCGCCAACACCTGCAAATACGGTTTTAGATTGCATTAAACTATCCATAACATGCGCCATATTTGCATTACGCTTGTATAGCATATGTTCTCTAAAAAACTCTGTATTTGTAGCTTCTCCAATAGAGTCTAAAAGCTTTAGGTTTCTGTCTCTGTACGTGTTTTCTTGAAGCAAATACGGACTTTCTTTTTCGTAGATTTTTTGTAACCAAGGATCTATTTTTGGTTTTGTGGCATTGTGTTGAGCTTTACCAACTAAAAATCGAGACTCTTCTAAATCTTCTAAACTATAGACATCTTTTCCTTTTTTCTTACCAGCTTGGTAAATAAACATATCTAGGTAAGTTTCTTCTTCAAAGTTGTCAGAATATCCATCTTTACGATACAAATAACCGTTAATCATACGATTATCTGCTCTTATACTTCCTCTAATTTCTACTTCTTCAGGATGTTCAATTCCCATTAAATTAGAGTAAAAGTTTTTGTCATAATTTCTGTAACTATAATTTTGAGGAGAAAGTGTAAGGGTTTGGTAATTAAAAGGTAACCAAGAAGAAGGATCAGACTCTAAAGCTACAATTTCACTTTTATCTAAAGCTTCAAAAAAAACATCGTCTAGTCTAAAAGCTACTTTTTTACTAACGTGCATTGTCCCATAAATATAGGATGGTTTGGTTAGACCATTACCTGATATTTCCCATAATAAACTTTGATTTTTTTCTTGAGCAATTGATGTAAGCGAAATTGCGCAGAAAAGCGCAATGATATATTTTTTCATATGTTAATGTAATAGCAGTAAGGTAAATATATTAAACTAAATTTGATAATAAAGGTTTTATTTATGTAATCATAGACTTTAAGTATGTATAACTAAAAGAAATAAAATGGTATTATAAAATTAGAGTTGTATTTTTACACTCTTAAATTTTTGCAAATGAAAAAAGGAGTACTTCTAGTTAATTTGGGCTCTCCTGATAGCCCTAACCCGAAAGATGTAAAAAAATATTTAGGAGAATTTTTGATGGATCCGCGTGTTATTGATGTGCCAAAATGGGCAAGAACCCTTTTAGTTAAAGGGATTATTCTTAACACAAGACCAAAACAAAGCGCTAAAGCGTATCAAAAAATTTGGTGGGAAAATGGATCGCCTTTAATTGTGATTAGTGAAGAATTACAACAAAAAGTACAAGAGCAAGTAGAGTATCCTGTAGCGTTAGCAATGCGTTATGGAAGTATGACCATAAAAAAAGGATTGCAAGAGTTAGTTGATAAAGGTGTAGAAGACGTATATTTAATACCGCTTTATCCTCAATTTGCTATGGCAACTACCGAGACTATTTTGGTTTTAGCTGAAGAAATTAGGCAGCAACATTTCCCTAATTTAAAGATTGAAAGCCTGCCAGCGTTTTATAACAAACCAGAGTATATAAAGACGCTTTCAGAATCAATAAAATCTCATTTACAAGGTAAAAATTACGACCATTTATTGTTTTCTTATCATGGTGTTCCAGAACGCCATATTAGAAAAAGTGACATCACCAACGGACATTGTAAACCAAGTGATATTATAGATTGTGCATGTTGTAAAACCGAAAGTAAAGCACATGAGTTTTGTTACAAACATCAATGTAAAGAAGTAACACGATTAGTTGCAGAATATTTAAATTTAGAAGAAGGAACTTACTCAACATCCTTTCAGTCTAGGTTAGGGTTTGATCCATGGTTACAACCTTATACAGACCGTACTATAGAGCGTTTAGGTCAAAGTGGTATAGAAAATATGGCAATAGTAACGCCTGCTTTTGTTAGTGATTGTTTAGAGACTTTAGAAGAAATTGCTATGGAAGGTGAAGAGATTTTTCATGAAGTTGGCGGTAAAGATTTTACCACAGTACCATGCTTAAATACCGATCAAAATTGGGTAAATAATTTAGTGAAATGGATTGAAGAATGGGCAAAAACACCTGCAACAATCTAAATGAAAAATAGCAACTCATCTAATTTAGGGACTGAAACCATTAGTAAATTATTGGTTAAACAAGCAGTTCCGGCGTCCATAGGTATACTAGTAATGTCTTTAAACATTTTAGTAGATACTATTTTTGTGGGTAATTGGATTGGATCTGTTGCTATTGCGGCAATTAATGTAGTACTTCCTGTGTCTTTTTTTATTGCTGCTTTAGGGATGAGTATTGGTGTTGGAGGATCTTCTATTATATCTCGTGCTTTAGGTGAAAATAATTACAAAAAAGCATTACGTGTTTTTGGTAATCAAATTACGTTAACCTTATTATTCACAATAATATTTGTGGTTTTTGGGTTGTTTTTTGTAGATAATATCATTCCCGCTTTTGGCGGAAAAGGTGATATTTTTGAGCCAGCAAAAGTTTACTATACTATAGTGCTTTATGGCGTTCCGTTTTTGGCACTTTGCATGATGGGTAATACGGTAATAAGAGCTGAAGGCAACCCAAAATTTGCAATGTACGCAATGTTAATACCGTCTATTGGTAATCTTATACTTGATGTTGTTTTTATCAAGTTTTTAGATTTAGGAATGGCAGGCGCTGCTTGGGCAACAACAGGATCTTATTTATGTTGTTTTATGTATATTTTATGGTATTTTTACTCAAAATATTCAACCTTAAAAATTCAAACTAATCAATTTAGGTTAGATACTCCAATTGTAAAAGAAATAGCTAGTCTTGGATTTGTCACTTTATCTAGACAAGCTGTGGTTAGTATTACGTATTTATTTTTAAATAATATTTTATACAAATTAGGAGGAGAAACATCGGTTACAGCTTACGCTATTGTTGGTCGTATGTTAATGTTTGCTCTATTTCCTGTGTATGGTATTACACAAGGGTTTTTACCAATAGCTGGTTTTAATTACGGCGCAAAAAACTATAAACGGGTCAAAGAAACCATTTTCACAGCCATTAAATACGCTGTTATTTTAGGAACATTAGTGTTTATTTTGTTAATGGTTTTTCCAGAGTTTATCACAAAACTATTTACTTCAGATACAGAAGTTTTAAAAGAAACACCAAGCGCCATGCGTTGGGTTTTTGCAGTAACACCAATTATAGCCATACAACTTATTGGAGCAGCTTATTTCCAAGCAATTGGTAAAGCTACACCTGCATTATTACTTACTTTAACAAGACAAGGTTTTATTTTTATACCGTTGTTGTTGGTATTGCCAAATATGTTTGGAGAACTTGGTGTTTGGATTAGCTTTCCAATTGCAGATGTCCTTTCTACTTTAATTACCGCTTATTTTTTATATCGTGAAGTTAAAACTAACTTAGTACCAAAAGACTAATGGAATATTATAATTACATAAAAGCGTTACACCTTATTTTTGTTGTGACTTGGTTTGCGGGTTTATTCTACATTCCGCGACTATTTGTATACCAAATAGAAGCGTATCATAAACCATCTCCAGATAAAGAAATTTTAGGGAAACAATTAAAACTAATGGCAAAACGCTTATGGTTTATCATTACTTGGCCAAGCGCAATTTTAGCAACTATTTTTGCAATTTGGTTGCTTATTTTGCAGCCTGTTTGGTTAAAACAACCATGGATGCATGTTAAATTGACCTTTGTAGTTTTATTATATATTTATCATTATATGACCCATGTTTACTACAAACAATTACAAAAAGATGAAGTTAAAAAGACTTCAAATTTTATGCGACTTTGGAATGAGGGAGCAACATTTATACTCTTTGCAGTTGTATTTTTAGTAATTTTAAAAAGCGCCATAAACTGGGTATTTGGTGTTATAGGTATTGTAGTTTTAGGAGTGTTGTTAATGCTTGGATTTAAGATCTATAAACGCATTCGCGAAAAAAATCCTAACGCTTAAATCTTAATCTAATATTTTGGTTTGATTATTGCTATATTTAAGAAATGAAATTCGGAAAACTTTCTTTACGATTACGCATATTTATAGCAATGATTTCTTTAGTGCTATTAGCTTCTATATTAATAGCATTAGTAGCTGCGTATCAATATAGAGAAGAAACACAAGACTACCACAAACAACGTTTAGAACGTAAAGAAACTAGTATAAAACGTCACATAAATTTTGTGATAAGAGAAACGTCTTTTGAGGTTGTTCCCGATAAAATTCCTTTCATTTTTAAAGAAGAAATCTATAAAATAGCAGACGTACATGGGCTTCAAGTTAATCTGTATGATTTAGAAGGTGCTTTATTAATTTCGTCTAAAGCAGCATTACCACAAGATGTCAAAGAAAAATGCTTAAATGCAGAGGTACTTAATATTTTAAATTCGACTGTTGATCATAGATATGTGCAAAAACGTGATGTAAAAGGACAAAGTTTTAGGTCGTCTTATACCTACATTACAGATCAAAAATTTAAGCCTTTAGCAATTTTAAATTTACCATATTTAGAAAATGACGATTTTCTATCACGCGAGTTGAATGAGTTTTTTGAGCGTTTAGGATATGCTTATTTACTGATGTTAATCATAGCAGTGTTTTTAGCATTTTTAATTTCAAAATATATTACAAAATCCCTTAAAACAATTAGTGAAAAGATTAAGCAGATTAGACTTGAAAAACGTAATGAAAAAATTGTTATAAAATCGTCTTCTTCTGAAATTGATACACTTGTAAAATCTTACAATAGTATGATTGACGAGTTAGAAGAAAGTGCTGTGAAATTAGCAAAAAGTGAGCGTGAGCAAGCTTGGCGCGAAATGGCAAAACAAGTAGCGCACGAGATTAAAAATCCTTTAACGCCAATGCGTTTGACGGTACAAAGTTTTCAAAGAAAATTTGATCCACAAGATCCTGATATTATCAAAAAGTTAGACGAATACAGTAAAACACTTATCCAACAAATAGACACAATGAGCTCTATAGCAAGCGCATTTTCTAACTTTGCAAAAATGCCTGCACAGCAAAACGAAATGCTTAACGTAGTTAAAATTATAGATTTAGCATTAGATATTTTTAACGAAGATTATATAGAGTTTTTACCAGAAAAAGATGAAATTATTGCCAAGTTTGATCGTACTCAGTTAATACGTGTAGTTACTAACTTGGTTAAAAACGGAATACAAGCCATACCAGACACTAAACAACCAAAGATTGTAGTGCAGGTATTAGATTTAGATACAGAAGTAAAAATTAATATTTCTGATAACGGTGTAGGTATTTCAGAAGAAAATCTCGACAAAGTTTTTGAACCTAAATTTACTACCAAGTCAAGCGGAATGGGACTTGGGTTAGCTATGGTAAAAAATATTGTAGAAACTTATAAAGGAACCATTACCTTTGTAACTCAAGAAAACATAGGAACTACTTTTACGGTTTCATTTCCTAAATAACTAAAACATTTCTATTATGAATTTTGAAAATATTTTAAGTACATCCAATCAAGGTGTAGCAACAATTACAATTAACAGACCATCAAAGTTAAATGCTTTAAATAAAGCTACAATTGAAGAACTTCATCAAGCTTTTAAAGCGGCAGATCAAGATAAAGATATAAAAGTGATTGTTGTTACAGGTAGCGGCGAAAAAGCTTTTGTTGCTGGTGCAGACATTAGTGAGTTTGCTAATTTTGATGTAGAAAACGGTGGTAAATTAGCAGCAAAAGGACAAGAGATTTTATTTGACTTTGTACAAAATTTAAGTACACCAGTAATTGCTGCTGTCAATGGGTTTGCGCTTGGTGGCGGATTAGAATTAGCAATGTCGGCTCATTTTAGAATTGCAAGTGATAATGCAAAAATGGGCTTGCCAGAAGTTAGTTTAGGTGTAATACCTGGTTATGGTGGTACACAACGTTTACCACAACTAATTGGTAAAGGTCGTGCTATGGAAATGATTATGACTGCAGGAATGATAGATGCACAAACTGCGCTAAGTTATGGCTTAGTAAATCATGTGGTGGCGCAAGAAGAATTATTGCCATTAGCCGAAAAAATTGCTGGAAAAATCATGAAAAACTCTAGCGTAGCTATTGGTAAAGCAATAGAAGCAGTTAACTCAAATTACAAAGATGGCGTTAATGGATTTGAAGTAGAAATTGAGCAATTTGGAGCTTGTTTTGGTACCGAAGATTTTAAAGAAGGTACAACTGCGTTTTTAGAAAAAAGAAAAGCAAATTTTCCTGGTAAATAATCTATTAATACATAATTTTATATAGGTGAGCTAAATATGGCTCACCTTTTTTATATAATATGTTTTGATGAGTGCTATTATTTATTAAAAATTAAAACATAAACATGATATTGTTTTGTAATTTTACAAAAATTATAAAATATGTTAAATAGTTCGATAAAAAAAGGACGTGGCGCGCAGCAAAACATAAACAATCGTTTTTTTGAATTATCTCACGAAGTAAGAGACGATTTTTTAGAATATTGTGAAAAAGAAGGTGAGGTAGCAGACAATGACAAAACGCAATATTTAGAAGTCTATCCAAAAACTATTGTAAATAAAGTAAATTCTCCAGATGTTGGTATGTCATATTCTATGAATATGTATCAAGGTTGCGAACATGGATGCATTTATTGCTATGCAAGAAATAGTCACGAATATTGGGGCTATAGTGCAGGTTTAGATTTTGAAAGACGTATTCTGGTAAAAAAAAATGCGCCACAACTTTTAGAAGATTTTTTAAAGAAGAAATCATGGAAAGCACATCCAATTGTTATGTCTGGCAATACAGATTGCTACCAACCGGCTGAAAAGCAATTTGAAATAACCAGAAAATGTTTAGAGCTATTTTTAAAATATAAACATCCAGTCTCAATAATTACTAAAAATGCTTTGGTTTTAAGAGATTTAGATCTTTTAAAAGCATTGCAAAAAGACCAGTTAATTAGTGTAAATATTTCAATTACATCTTTATCAGAACAGACAAGGCGTATACTAGAGCCAAGAACAGCTACCATAAAAAAACGACTTGAAACCGTAAAAATTTTAAGCAAAAATAATATACCTGTTAATGTCATGTTAGCGCCAATAATACCATCCATAAACAGTCATGAAATTTTACCATTAGCAAAAGCAGTAAGTGAAGCTGGAGCATTAAGTATTGCGCATACCATAGTAAGGCTTAACGGTGCAATTGGGCAAGTATTTACAGATTGGATACAGAAAAAAATGCCAGATAGAGCAGAAAAAGTACTTAATCAAATTAAAGACTGTCACAACGGAAATTTAAACGATTCTAGATTTGCAACACGCATGAAAGGTGAAGGTAATATTGCAAAACAAGTTTCAGATTTAATGCAACTGGCTAAACTTAAATATTTTAAAGATAAAGCAATGCCAACATTAAACACAAACCAACACGAAAGTTATAAAGACGGACAATTAAAGTTATTTTAAACTACTTCTCACCATGCCATTCAGCATAAAACTGCTTTAAAAAATCAACCATGTAGTTGTGTCTTTCTTCAGCAATTTTACGACCAGTTTTAGTATTCATTTTGTCTTTTAACAATAATAATTTTTCGTAAAAATGATTTATAGTTGGTGCAGTAGATTTTTTGTATTCGTCTTTTGTAAGGTTTAAATTAGGTTTAATATCTGGATTGTAAAGTGCTCTATTTTTAAATCCACCATAATTAAATGTACGTGCAATACCAATAGCACCAAGCGCATCTAACCGATCTGCATCTTGTATCACTTCTAATTCTTTAGATTTAAATGCAGAAGCATTATCTATATTAGAACTAAAAGACACGTTTTCAATAATTTTAATGACTTGATTAATTACTTTGGTAGATACGTTTTGTTTCATTAAAAACTCTCCAGCTATTTTTGGTCCAACAGTATCGTCACCTTTATAAAATTTACTATCTGCTATATCATGTAATAAAGCGCCAAGCGCAACAACTAATTCGTCTACCGTTTCACCTTTACTAATTAATAACGCATTGTTGTAAACACGTTCTGTATGAAACCAATCGTGTCCACCTTCAGCATCTTTTAAAGTCGTTTTTACAAAGGTTTTAGTAGCTTCAATAATTTGATTATTTTTCAAAAGTGATGGCGTTTTTAATGGTGTTTTCTGTAGTTTCTATAAGTGTTTGTGTATCGTAATCACTTACCTTTAATGGTTTATGAATTGTATATTTTAGGCGGTAACCAATACCCATAGGAAATTTTCCGTAAATCAATGTTTTCCAAGAGTTATTTATCGTAACAGGAAAAATATAAGCATTTGGAGCATGCTCGATTAAAGTAGCTAAACCACGTGTCTGAAACGGTTTTGGTTGTCCATCACGACTACGCGTTCCTTAAGGAAAAATAACAACACTTCTGTTATTTCTTTCAATGTAAGCAGCCATTTCTTTAATCTTGCTAAGTGCTTGTTTGGCATCTTTACGATCTATTAAAACCGATCCACCATGACGTAAATTATAAGATACACTTGGTAAACCTTTACCTAATTCTTTTTTGCTAATAAACTTAACATGAAACTTGCGCATAAACCATATTATTGGTGGTATATCATTCATGCTTTGGTGATTAGCAACAATAATTACAGGCACATTAGTAGGTAAATCGCTTGGCACTTTAAATTGATAAGTACAGCCTAAAAAATGCAAGCAACGTGTCAAGCAAAAATTAAGATAATCTACACTTTTTTTATGAGCTTGATAGCCAAACACATTAAAGCAAAACCATTGTATTGGATGAAAAACAAGTAAGCTTAACCCAAAAAATAGGAAGTAAATACAAGTTAACGGATAAGCTAAAAGTTTTCTCATTAGTAGTGATTTTTTAAGTTTCAAAAATAAAAAAACCACGATAAAAAATCGTGGCTTTTAAATAATACTTTAATCCTGCTAAGGCTTAGCAATGCTCATTATAAGCATCCATAAGGTTTTGTGCAATAAGTTCTGCAGGTCTACCTTCAATATGATGTCTTTCTAACATATGTACTAATTCGCCATTTTTAAAAAGCGCCATACTTGGTGAGCTTGGAGGAAACGGTACCATGTGCTGTCTAGCAACATCAGTAGCTTCTTTATCAACACCAGCAAAAACCGTAACCGCATGGTCAGGTTTTTTAGGATTGTTTAAACTCATTTTTGCTCCTGGACGTGCGTTAGCAGCAGCACAACCACAAACCGAATTTACAACTACTAACGTTGTACCTTCTTTTGCTAATGCAGCCTTTACCGCTTCAGGTGTATGTAATTCTTCAAAACCAACGTTTGTTAAGTCTTCGCGCATTGGTTTTACTAATTCTGCTGGATACATATTTATGTAATTTTTGTATTTATAAATCTATTCTTTGCAAAGATAAGCAAAAACCATGCAAAAGTTATTTTGGTGTTACCTTATAACACTTATGGTGTCATAAGGTCAGGCTATCGGCAGTCGCGCTTTGCAAGGCGCTCCAACAAAGCCTCTATCCTTAACGCAGTTACCAGCCAAAACCAGTAACAAAACCAACAAAAAGTATACTTACAAAGTATTATATTTACAACAAAAACAAATTAATGAGTGCATTAAAATGGATTGGTGCCACTTTAGGTTGGTCTTTAGGCGGACCAATTGGTGCAATAATAGGGTTAGCTTTAGGTAGTTTAGGAGACGCATTAGCAGATGGTAAAGGAACGTTGTTAGGCGACGGACAACCAAAACAACAAAGACCAAGATACAGAACACGACCAGATTACCGTACACAGCAACAAAAAAGAGCACAAACCACTTCAGGAGATTTTGAAGTAAGTTTATTAATCTTAGCTTCCGTAGTGATAAAAGCAGACGGTAGTCAAGACCAACGCGAGCTTGATTATGTGCGTAAGAAGTTTGTAGAAATGTATGGCAAAGACAGAGCCAACAAAGCATTTAGATTATTCAAACAAATTAATAATCAACATATTAATACGCGTCAGGTTTGTTTGCAGATCAAAACTATGATGGATCATGCAGCGCGTTTGCAATTACTTCATTTTTTATTCGGAATAGCACAAGCAGATGAGATTGTTATAGATGAAGAAGAGCGTCAAATCTATACCATTGCAGGTTATTTAGGAATAAGCAGTCGTGATTATAATAGCATTAAAGCCATGTTTTATAATCAATCTGATAATGCTTATAAAATTTTAGAAATAGATAAAGCAGCAACTGTAGACCAAATAAAACGTGCGTATCGTAAAATGGTGATGAAATATCATCCAGATCGTGTAGAGCATCTTGGCGAAGAACACAAACAAGGCGCAGAAGCAAAGTTTAGACAAGTACAAAAAGCTTATGAACAGTTACAAAAAGAACGTGGCTTTTAATTTATCTTTCTGTGATTAATACAGATGTTAACTTTTCAATTTTTTAATATGAAATATAGCATTGCTCTTTTATTTTTTATTTGGAGTGTTTCAAGCACAGCGCAAGATATTTCTGGCGTATACCTTTTGCATACAAATTCTGAACTATTTGAATTAAAGCGTACCTTAACATTACATCAAGACGGTACTTTCAGCTTTCATAATTATAAAAGAGATGAAAACGGAATACCTAAAGAAACTAACACTTACGGTAAAGGACATTGGAAAATAGATAAAAAGGTTGTTTCTTTTTCATCTTCATCTTTAGACGGTACTTTCACTTTAGATTTTAATGAAACTAAAGCAAGATACATATCTAAATCACCAAGAGATACATCGGATAGAGTTATTAAAACAGCCTTACGTTTTTATCAATCTAACTTGTTTTGGGTAAAAGGTATGACTTTAGAAAAACAATAGAGTTACTTTAAAGTATAACGCATCCCAAAAAACACTCTAATTCCTTGGTTTGGTGCATAGACATAAGAAGGATCAAAGGTTAATGCATAAGGGTTATCTGGTGTTGCAACAACATTACCACTATTATCAAATTGAACATTTTCGTCAAAAGGATCGTTTGCTCTAGCAATGATAAAAGGGTTGCCTTTATTTGGTGTCCAGTCTAGTAAGTTTTTTACGCCACCATAAATGTCAAGGTTTTTAAACTTATCGTAGCTTAATTGTATGTTTTGTATGCTCCAAGTAGGCGAGTAGTCTTGTCTTGGATCTAAATCCCCTAAAGTTGGTAAACGCATTGGTCCATAAACATTACCCGTATAATCAATGGTTAAATGCGTTGGATAATGTTTGTAGGATATTCCCCAAGTTCCTGTAAAACGTTCGGTTAAAATTTGTCGTGTCTTTATGTTGTTTTCAGTTTGTGTAACATCTTGTACTGTCGCACCAATATTCGCTTTAAAACCTGTTGCAAAAATAGCGTCAAAGTTTAAGCTTAACCCTTTAGATACAGAATGTCCATCTAAATTGTCGTATATAATTTGATTAGGATTAGTATCGTAATCTGGTAAAATTGCATTAGTAAAATAAGTATACCAAGCCGAAGCATCTAAAGTGAAAATCATACCTTTTTTAGTGTAAAATTTCTTTAGATAGTTAAGGTTAATATTGTACGATTGTTCTGGATCTAATGTTTCTTCAATTATTACATCTCTTGCACCAGTTAGTGCAGCATGATCTTCGGTAAAAAGGTTTACAACTCTAAAACCTGTTCCTGCATTTAGTCTAATAATATCGTCTTCAGTTGGTTTGTATTTGTAAGCAATACGAGGTGTTAGGATTGATCCATGTCGGTTATCATAATCATATCGTAATCCTAATAATAAATTTTGTTTATCGTTTAGCTTAATTTCATCTTGAACAAAAAGAGAAGGTATAGTAACTTCATCTGCATTTATAGTTGCAGTTGTATTATCGTTGTAATAGTTATAACGTAACGCTGCGCCAAATAATAAATCGTGATTTCTTAAAGGTTTATCCCAAACCAATTGCGTAAAACCAATACGTTGTTTTGCTAAGTATGGCGTATCTCCATACACTGAGTTTTGATCATGATCAGAATATGAAAATTGCAGATTGATATGCTCATTAACCGGTAATTGGTACTTACCTAAAATTTCAAATCGGCTAGTGTAAATGCTTTCGCCATAAACTTCGTTTCCACCTCGAAAATTTTTATTCCATTGTAATTCTCCACCATATCTATCTTCATAAAAATAGCGTCCAGCAATTGAAAATTTTCGGTTGTCTTTTCGTTTAAAATCCCATTTATTAAATATTGAAATTCGATCTTGCAGCGTCAAATCTGTAAAATTATCGTTGTTATTATCGATAAGATTGTCAAATTTAAAGTAGTTAGTCCCGAACAATAAAGTTGCTTTTTTACCAACTTTAGCTTTAAAACCAGCATCAACATTAAGTTCGCCCCAAGAGTTGATAAAACTATCTGCAAATACGATTGGCGCATTGTCTGGAGATTTTGTAATAATATTAATTAATCCGCCAACAGCTTCGCTACCATATAACGAAGATGCTGGACCTTTAACAATTTCGACTTGTTCGATCAAAGAATTTGGTATACCTGACAATCCATAAACAGTAGATAAACCGCTAACAATTGGCATACCATCTATTAAAACTAAAGTGTACGGACCTTCAAGTCCGTTAATATGTATATCGCCAGTATTACACACATTACAATTAAGTTGAGGTCTTACACCGTTTACGTTTTGCAACGCTTCAAAAATATTTGGAGTTGGGTTTTTTTTGAAAAATGTTGGCGTATACACTTCTACAGGAACAGCACTTTCTAATCGGTTTACAGCTTTTAATGTTCCAGAAACAACGACTTCATCTAAAGATTGGTCATTTATAAGTTGAAATGATAGGTTTTTAAAGTTTTTATCAACTATAATTTCTTTCTTTTCAGTTTTAAAACCAACGTAAGATGCAACAATTGTATAATTACCACTTGCGATGTTTTTAATTTCAAAATAACCGTTTTCATTAGTTGTAGTTCCAATCTTGGTGTTTTCTAAATAAACGTTAACATAAGGTATACTTGTGTTTTCTGAAGAAACTGTACCAGAGATTGTATATGTATTTTGCGCAACACATATTACTGAAAATAGAGATATTAAGAGCGAAACTAACTTCATTATTTAATTATTTTTATGCAAATATAAACATATTTTTAGGCTTGTCTAAAAATATGTTTTTGAATATATTAAATTTGTATCTTTGTTTATCTAAAAATGAACTAGTGACTTTATCTGAAGAGAATTATTTAAAAGCAATTTATCATCTTGGTAAGCATGGAACTACTGCGGTAAGTACCAATGCAATTGCAGAGCAAATGGAGACCAAAGCGTCTTCTGTAACCGATATGGTTAAAAAATTAGCCGAAAAAGACTTGGTTAATTACGTAAAATATCAAGGTGTTAGCCTAACCAAAGATGGTAAAATTGTAGCGACTTCAATTATTAGAAAACATAGACTTTGGGAAGTGTTTTTAGTGCAAAAGCTAAATTTTACTTGGGACGAAGTACATGATGTAGCAGAACAATTAGAGCATATTAAATCTGATAAATTAGTCAACCAATTGGATGCGTTTTTAGAGTTTCCTACGCATGATCCACATGGAGATCCTATTCCGGATAAAAACGGAAATATGGTTACTAGAGAAAAAACAATTTTATCTAAAGTAAGCATTAACAGTGTTGGTGTTTGTGTTGGTGTAAACGATTCTTCATCAGATTTTTTAAAATATCTAAGTAAGCATAACATAGCCTTAGGAACATCTATAGAAGTGGTTGGAAAAGAAAAGTTTGACGACTCTATGACTATAAAAATTGAAGACAAAACACTTCAAATTTCTAAATTAATTTCAAATAATATTTACATAAAACTAGTATAAAATGGATAGCATTATTCAATATTTTGAAAGTATAGATCCTATATTAGGTGCATTGTACGCCTCATTATTCACATGGATTTTAACAGCATCTGGTGCTGCACTAGTATTTTTATTTAAGGGAATGAATAGAGCCTTGCTAGACGGTATGCTTGGTTTTACTGGCGGTGTTATGGTTGCAGCCAGTTTTTGGAGCTTATTAGCACCAGGAATAGAAATGAGTCCAGGCGAAGGATTTGTAAAAGTGATTCCTGCTGCAGTAGGATTTGCTTTAGGCGCACTTTTTATTTTTGGATTAGATAAAGTATTACCGCATTTACACATCAATTTTAAAGAAAGCGAAAAAGAAGGCGTAAAATCACCTTGGCACAGAACAACCTTATTAGTATTAGCAATTGCATTACATAACATACCTGAAGGCTTAGCTGTTGGTGTGCTTTTTGGAGGTGTTGCTGCAGGAATACCAGAAGCTAGTATTGGTGGTGCTGTTGCTTTGGCATTGGGAATTGGCATACAAAATTTCCCAGAAGGTTTAGCTGTTTCTATGCCATTAAGACGTCAAGGCGTAAGTAAATTTAAAAGCTTTTGGTATGGACAAATGAGTGCAATTGTCGAGCCTATTTTTGCAGTTATTGGTGCTGTTGCAGTAACGTTTTTTATTCCAATTTTACCTTATGCATTAGCTTTTGCTGCAGGTGCTATGATTTTTGTAGTTGTTGAAGAAGTAGTGCCAGAAACGCAACGAGATAAATATACAGACATAGCAACACTTGGATTTATTGGTGGATTTATAGTCATGATGACCTTGGATGTGGCTTTAGGTTAGAGCTAATTACATCCACAATTATCGGTTCCGCAAGATTTTTTCGATTTCTTTTTGAAGAAGAATTTTTTGATTAAAAATGAAAGAGCTAAACCAAAGGTTAAAAAAACTAATATATTTTGTAAAGTGTTCATTTTATTTTAAAAATTGAAATGCCATTAAAGCAGTAATATAAGCAATTGAGGTCATAATTACAAGCTGTAAAATTGGCCATTTCCAGCTGTTTGTTTCTCGTTTTACAATTGCCAACGTACTCATACATTGCATTGCAAACGCATAGAATAATAATAATGAAATACCAGATGCAAAATTAAATAATGGTCCGCCAAGTATTGGATTTACTTCTCCTGCCATTCGGTTTTTTATAGTGTCTTCATCATCATTACCAACGCTATAAATGGTTGCTAATGTACCAACAAACACCTCGCGAGCAGCAAAACTACTTACAATTGCAATTCCTATTTTCCAGTCGTAACCTAAAGGTCTAATAGCAGGCTCTATTGCATGTCCTGCAATACCAATAAAGGAATGTTCTAATTTTTGAGCAGCTATTTTTTGACTTAATTCGTCTTCACTTAAATTTTGTGACGCGTATTCGGTTTTAATAATTTCTTCTGCATTATTAAAGTTTTCACCAGGACCATAGGATGCTAAAACCCAAAGTATAATAGAGATCGCTAAAATAATTTTACCAGCACCAAAAACAAACGACTTTGTTTTTTCTAATACCGTTAAGCCAACATTTTTAAACAATGGTAATTTGTAGTTTGGCATTTCTACCACAAAAAAGGTTTTACTTTTAATTTTAAGCACTTTATTTAAAATGTATGCCGAAATAATTGCAGTACCAAAACCTAGTAAATACAACAGCATTAAGGTTAATGCTTGGTAACTTAATCCTAAAAATCGTCCTTCTGGAATTACTAAAGAAATGATAATTAAATAGACAGGCAGTCTAGCCGAACACGTTGTAAAAGGTGTTACTAAAATGGTGATTAGACGTTCTTTCCAACTTTCTATATTACGCGTAGCCATAATTGCAGGAATGGCACATGCAGTTCCAGAAATTAAAGGGACAACACTTTTACCGCTTAATCCAAATCGTCTCATTATACGATCCATTAAGAAAACTACACGACTCATGTAACCACTTTCTTCTAGTATAGCTATGAAGAGAAATAAAAATGCGATTTGTGGTATAAAAATGACAATTCCGCCAAGTCCAGATATTATTCCTTCTGCTAATAAATTAGTAAATGCGCCTTCTGGTAATGTGTTTTTAACCCAATCACTAAGATTAGCAAAAGCATTATCAATAAAATCCATAGGAACTGAAGACCAGTCGTAGATAGCTTGAAAAATTAGAAGTAAAATGATAAAAAAGATGGCGTATCCCCAAATTTTATGGGTTAAAATACGGTCAAATTTTGTACGCAAATCTTTAGCTTGACTAACATCTATGGTTTGTCCAACTTTTAAGGTATTGTTTATAAATTGATAGCGCTTAATAGTTTCTTTTTGCTGTAGTCGTTTTAAATCGCTTTTAGATTTGGTTTTAAAACTAGCAATAGCTTCAATTTCATTTCTATCTGTTTTACCAAAGTTAACATCTTGTGTAATTACCAACCAAAGTTTATAAAGTAGTTGGTTAGGAAAGGCTTTACGTAGTTTGTTAAAATAATCTGGATCAATCTCAGATGCATGTAAACACGGTTCTGTAGACAATTCTCTAAAATTAGAAATTAAATCTTTTAAACCTTCGATACCTTGTTTTTTTCTTGTACTTATTAAGGCAATTTTAGTATTTAACTCCTGCTCTAAATAAGGAATATCTAAAGAAATACCCTTGTAGCTCATCCTATCTGCCATATTAATAACAAGAATGGTTGGGATTTCAAGATCTTTTATTTGTGTGAAAAGTAAAAGGTTACGTTTTAAATTTTCTACATCACTTACTACGACAGCAACGTCAGGAAAATCTTTATCGTTTTTATTTAAAAGAAGTTCGATAACTACATTTTCGTCTAAGGATGATGCATTTAGGCTGTAAGTTCCTGGTAAATCTATGATATGTGCTTTAACGCCTCTTGGTAATTTACAGATACCTTCTTTTTTTTCTACAGTAATTCCTGGATAGTTTCCAACTTTTTGATTTAAACCTGTTAAGGCATTAAAAACAGAAGTTTTTCCAGTATTAGGATTACCTATTAAAGCGACATTAATTTGCTTACTCATACAGTTTCTTTTTCAATTAAAATATGAATAGCAGTTTCTTTTCTAATTGCCAGATGACTACCGTTAATGTTTAAATACATTGGATCTGCAAAAGGTGCTAATTGAACCAACTGAACACTATTACCGGGCAAACATCCCATTTCTAGAAGTTTTAGAGGTATATGTTTTGAAGAAACATCTATTATAGTTGCTATTTCTCCTTTTTTTAATGTGTCTAGTGTATTGTTCAAGCTTATTTAGATTGATTTTAAAGAAGCAAAAGTAATGGAAAATTTTAGCCTAAAAAAATTGAAAGCTAAAAACTAATCTTCATATTCTTTTTTTAAAGTTTTTAAATCTTGTAAAAGACGTTTAATTTCATCTTTTTTAGTACCATCGTAATAGCCTCTAATTTGTCTCTTTTTGTCTATTAGCATAAAATTTTCGGTATGTACCATGCCATAATCGTCTGGCATTCCATCGTCTTTAACAGCTAAATAACTTTTTCTGGCTAATCGGTAAATTTCGCCTTTATCTCCGGTAACTAAATTCCATTTACTATCAATAACACCTTTTTTAATGGCGTAGCGTTTTAGCTGTGCAACACTATCAATTTTTGGTGTAACAGAGTGAGAAAGCAGCATAACTTCATCATCATTTTTAATTTCTTTTTGAATATCTACCATGTTATCTGTCATAATGGGACAAATGGTTTGGCAGGTTGTAAAAAAGAAATCGGCAACGTAAATTTTATCTTTATAAGTATCTTGGGTAATTGTATCTCCGTTTTGGTTGATTAAACTAAAATCTGCTATTTTATGATATTTTATTTTGTGTTGAATGGTGCTATCAACCAATTCAGTACTTACATCTGCAGGTTGATAAATAGGTAAAGGTTTGTCTACCTTCAAAATGTTGTAAAAAATTGAAATAATTATAATTGAAATGATTCCAAAAACAATAGCAAATCTTTTATAAGCTTTAAAAAAGTTAAGCATACCAAGTTAATTTAAATTCGGAATACAAAAATACGAGTAAAAAGAGGATTAACTACATGATATAGCTCATAAAATTTGTTAATTATACTTAAGCATAAGGTATTAAGTTTTTTATACTAAGCTTAAATACTTACTTTTGCCGACTACTATTGAATAACAATACTAAATGGAATTTATCATAAAAATTGGACAGTTTTTATTAAGTCTGTCATTACTAATTGTCTTACATGAATTAGGACATTTTATCCCTGCAAAAGCATTTAAAACCAGAGTCGAAAAGTTTTATCTTTTTTTTGATGTAAAATACTCTCTTTTTAAGAAGAAAATAGGCGAAACGGTTTACGGTATAGGATGGTTACCATTAGGAGGCTATGTAAAAATCTCTGGTATGATCGACGAAAGTATGGATACAGAGCAAATGGCGCAAGAACCACAACCTTGGGAGTTTAGGTCTAAACCAGCATGGCAACGCTTAATAATAATGTTAGGTGGTGTTTTTGTAAATTTCTTACTAGCATTAGTTATTTATATTGTAGCATCTTTTGTGTACGGAGATACAGATATTTCTGCTTCAAGCTTAAAAGATGGGTTTGTAATAGAAAATCCAATCTTAACTAAAATAGGTTTTAAGACAGGAGATAAAATTACTAAGGTAGATGGAGAACCTGTAAAATATGAATCTGATATTAGACGAAATATTATTGGAGCTAATAATGTTACTATAAAAAGAGGAAAAGAAGAAAAAACAATAGAATTACCCATAGATTTTTTAGGACAATTATCTTCAAGTGATGATAGATCTTTATTTGATTTGCGTCAACCTTTTATAGTTGAAAAGATAATGGATACTTCTTTAAATAAATCTGTTGATCTACAAAAAGGAGATATTTTTAAATCCATTAATGGTAAACCAGCAGAATACTTTGATCAAGTAGCTCCGATTTTAGAAGATACAAAAGGGCAAACTATTAATGTAACTATACAAAGAGGTAATACTACAATTAATAGAGATTTAAAAGTTGATCAGTATGCTAAACTTGATGTTGTAACAACAAGAAGTTTAAAAACTTTTGAAGAATTAGGTTATTTAAAAATTATAACAAAAAATTATTCTTTTGGAGAAAGTTTTGGCGTTGGATTTAAAAAGTTTACCAGTCAAATCACATCATATTTTGGACAATTAAAAGCAATTTTTAATCCTAAAACAGGTGCATATAAAGGTGTTGGTGGTTTTAAAGCTATTTACGATATATTTCCAAGCACTTGGAGCTGGCAAGCCTTTTGGGGATTAACCGCATTTTTATCTATAATGTTAGGTGTTTTAAATTTATTACCAATACCAGCATTAGATGGTGGTCATGTAATGTTTTTATTATACGAAATGATATCTGGACGTAAGCCTGGAGAGAAGTTTTTAGAAAAAGCGCAAATGGTTGGTTTCTTCATTTTAATAGCTTTAGTGCTGTTTGCAAATGGTAATGATATAGTAAAAGCAATTTTTAATTAAATTTTTTAAAATTATTATTTGTAGTATTTAAAAAAACATATATATTTGCGCTCGCAACAGCGAAAATAAACACTCCTCCTTAGCTCAGTTGGTTAGAGCATCTGACTGTTAATCAGAGGGTCCTTGGTTCGAGCCCAAGAGGGGGAGCAAAAATTAACCCGATACATTCTAGTATCGGGTTTTTTTGTGGTAATTTATTAATATTTTCTTACTTAAAGAGGGATTTGTTAAAGACCAAGTTTATTGGCTATAAAATGTCCAACAGATTTACCTTGATCTAAACCATTATCAATAGCAGCCCTATAATGAATACCTCCATAAAGTCTACTTAAAGCTGCTTCTGCTGATGCGTCATAAAAAGATTTAAAATTTCTTGGCGGTAAACCGTAAGGGATTTCTGAAGTATCGTTAAAAGCAAAGTTATCACCAAATAGTTTAGTCAAAACTACCGATGCCGATCCTGAAACTACTGAATGACCACTAACATACTCCGGAAAAGGTGGTGTTTGTAAAATAGGTAACCAATCTGGGTCAATGTGTTGGTTTATTAGTGTTTCTGGACGAATAAGGTTACTTCTATATTTTTCGTCCCAACAACTAATAAAAGCATCTGCTATTGCGATAGATGTTTTTGTATATGTGTTTACTGTCTCCTCAAGACTAGACTTTGTTTTTTTAGAGGCAATTTGAGAAATTAAAATCCAATGTGCGCCTGGAGATATTTTTTTTGTAGCAAACATAAAATGACCTCTAGTTACAGATACGAAAGGGTTACAATCCCAAAACTGTGCAATTTCAATTTCTTCAGTATTATCTCCCTTTTTTGTTATTTCTTGACTAACGTTATAAACCTCTAATAGTTCTTGGTAAAATTTTGAATCTTTTTTAAGTGAAAACTCTGGAGGAGGAATAGGTTTAAATTGTGACGCAGAGTCTAATAAAAAAGGTCTTATTTTGTTCCAATGAGGCTCTATTCCATCCATATAGCTAGGTGGTGTTGGTTGCCATCTTGATGGGTCTTCCATATCTACAGTAAACTTTGGCATAGTCCGAGTTTCCTTGTAATTGTCGTTATTCATCCACTCAGTGATATGACCAATTACTTTATCAGAATAGTTTTTTGTAATAGTAAATTCTTCTTTGTTAATTTTTTTCCACTCTGTGTACAAGCTATCTTTATAATGATCTAATTTATCTTCAGAAAAAATTAGTTTTTTACTAATTTCAAGATGAGCTATTAGTGCTGCTAATTTTAAGTTTACACCTTCTGTAGTGTTAACCTTTGGTATTGTTGTAAATTGATTAAGCTTTTTATCTAAAGTTAAAAGTTTAGGGTTGTCTTGTGCTAAAATTTCATATGCAGCAATATTTGGATACACAAAAACTCTACTTGCTACAGGAGGAGAAAAGATATCATGTATCATAATATCTATTATTTTATTTACAGAAGCATGGTATTGTTCTGGTGTAATAATTATCTGTTTGTTGCTTTTTGTTTTACAGCTACATAAGAATAAAGTTAAGCTAACTGTTATTAAAATTTTCAGAGAATATTTCATTAAAATGGCTATTTAATTTTTAGCGTTAAGCAAAATAAATGAAATATATGTTTCTTACAATTTTTATTAAAAAAATTGTTTTATTGTTGTTTTTTGTGTTAGTATTTATTTTTAATTAAATATGTTAACATTTTTATTGTGATTATGTAATTAGTTAGGAATTTTGATTATTATAACAAAATAAAAAAGCTCCTTGAATTAACTCAAGAAGCTTTTTGTTGTCTTTAAAAATACTATAAAGTATTAAAGAGTTTTATTACTTTAATTGATTAACTAGTCTTATTTTTTTCTTTAAGATTAGTTAGCATCTCTTTTGTAATAGCATCTAGATCAAACTTATGTTTCCAATTCCAGTCTTGTTGTGCTTCAGTGTCGTCTATACTACTTGGCCAAGTATCTGCAATTGATTGCCTAAAATCAGGTTGGTAAGATATCTTGAAATTTGGAATTTCCTTTCTTATAGAATTAGCAATTTCATCTGGAGTAAAACTAATTCCGGCTAGGTTATAAGAGGATCTGATTTTTACATCTTCTTCTTTAGCAGTCATTAATTTAACCGTTGCATCAATAGCATCATCCATATACATCATTGGTAGTGCTGTTTTTTCACTTAAAAAACATTCATAAGATTCTTTTTTTAATGCTTCATGATAGATTTCTACAGCATAATCTGTTGTGCCGCCTCCAGGTAAGGTCTTCCAACTTATCAAACCTGGATATCTTATACTTCTTACATCTACATTATACTTTTCGTGATAATATTCGCACCAACGTTCTCCTACTTGTTTTGTAATACCATAAACAGTTGTTGGTTCCATTACGGTTCTTTGTGGAGTGTTATTTTTAGGAGTAGTAGGTCCAAAAACGGCAATACTTGAAGGCCAAAAGATTTTTTTTATGGCTTTGCCTTTTGCAAGATTTAAAACATGAAAAAGAGATTGCATATTCAAATCCCAAGCTTTCATAGGGTATTTTTCTCCTGTTGCACTTAAAATTGCAGCCATTAAGTAAACGGTATCTATGTTGTGTTTTTCGCAACAAATTTTAAGTGATGCATAATCCATAGCATCAATAATTTCAAAAGTACCAGAATTAACTAAGTCTACGTTATTGTAATTAATATCACTAGCAATAACGTTTTTATTGCCATAAATTTCTCTCAGTTTATAAGTTAGCTCAGATCCTATTTGGCCACAAGCCCCGATAATTAATATTTTTTCGCTCATTTATTAAAGGATTATGCAAATTTCAGCTCAAAAGTAAGAACAATTTTAAAGATATTTCAATAAATAAATGCTAAAAGTTAGAATAAAAGATTAGTTAAAAATTAAGGTTTAAAACTAGTATCTTATATATTTGTTTTTAGATATATTTTAAGTTATGAAACATCTATTTATCATCTTGCTTTTGTGTGCTTTATCTGTTAGTTGTAAAGATAAAACAGATCAATCTTTAGTCGCAGAACAAAGTCAACAATCTGACTCTTTAAATATAAAAAAAGAGGATATTAATAAAATAAATTATGTAGATATTGGGTTGGACGCCAAAACAAATTCAATAATGCCTACATGGCAAGCTTATCAAACTTTATCGGATGCTGTTCAAAGTTTAAAGCAAGCAGATTATTCTTTTTTTAATACAGATATTGAAGTTTTTTCAACAGCAATAAAAGATTTAGAACAAACTATTCCACCAAGTATTAAAACACAGTCTATAGAAGCCAGAGTATTAGCTTTTAAAACAAAATTGTTAAATTTAAAAGATCTAAATAGCCTAGATTTTATAGATAAAAAGGATATTCTTTTTGCAACAAAAGAAGTTTTTGTTGCTTTTTCTAACCTTAACTTACAAATTAATAAAAAGCTAGAAAAAGCTAGTCAAAATATTGAAAGACCTTATTAGTTATGAAAAATTATGCTCTAATATTTTTGATGTTAATGTCATGCACATTAATAAGCCAAAACGATACTAAAATAAAAAATTCAATTTATAAAACAATAGATGCTTGGCATGAAGCAGCTGCAAATGCAGACTTTGATTCTTATTTTAAATTAATGACAGAAGATGCTGTGTTTATTGGTACAGATGCTACTGAAAATTGGCAGTTAGAAGAATTTAAAGAGTTTTCTAAACCTTATTTTGATAAAGGAAAGGCTTGGAGCTTTACTTCTTTAGAACGTAATATTTATTTAAATAGTAACAAAAATCTAGCTTGGTTTGACGAAATTTTAGATACACAAATGGGGCTATGCAGAGGATCTGGTGTTGTTGTATTAACTGAAAATGGATGGAAAATAAAGCATTATGTTTTATCTATTACAATTCCAAACCCAAAAGTGAAAAATGTCGTAAATATCAAAAAAGACACAGATAGTTTGTTGAAACAAAAGCTTAAACTAAAAACCGAATAAAAAATCGTACTTTGTTTTTTAGCTTATTTTTTTATCTTTTTGTCAGTTTTTTTAAATAAAATCTTATATTTTTGTTTTAAAAATAAGTTAAATGAAAAGAGTATTACTTTTTGTATTTACATTATTACTTTCAGTTTCTATCCAAGCACAATTTAACGAAAGCGCTCCTTGGATGAAAATGTTAAATACATCCAACAGGTCAAGTGAAAATCCTTTAAAATTTCAACAAATTGTAGATGCTTTCAATAATTATTGGTTAACACACGATAAAAATCAAAAGGGAAGTGGATATAAACCATTTAAAAGATGGGAAGCGTATTGGTCTAACTTTGTAAAAGAAGACGGGACTTTACCTACTTCGGAAGAATTATGGGATACCTATCAATTAGTACAAAATCAATCTCAAAACTTACGTAGTAGTAATGTACTAATAGATGAAAGTAATTGGATGCCAATAGGTCCATTTACACACACCAATACAGGTTCTTGGTCTTCTGGTCAAGGACGAGTTAATGTTATCGTTAAAGATCCAAATAATCCATCAACATTTTATGTAGGAGCACCTGCTGGAGGTATATGGAAATCTACAGATGCTGGTTTAACATGGAATACAACAACCGATAATTTACCTCAAATAGGTGTTTCAGGAATTGCGGTAGATGTCAATAATTCTAATATCATTTACATAGCAACAGGAGATGATGATGCAGGAGATTCTTATAGTGTTGGTGTTATGAAGTCTATAGATGGTGGTCAAACATGGAATACAACAGGTTTAAATCCTGGTAACTCACCAAGCTCTATGAATGACATATACATGCATCCATCTAACTCTAATATCTTATGGGTAGCAACTAATAGTGGTGTTTTTAAAACTACAGATGCTGGTGTGACTTGGTCTAATCAAAACTCTTTAGGAGGAAGTAATGGTACAGCTGGATTAAATATTAAAGACATAAAAATACATCCAACAAACCCAGATATTATTTATGCAGCATCTAGCAGCAGAATTTATAAATCAACTAATGGCGGAGAAAGCTTTAGTTTAGTTTCAAGTGGCTTACCTAATAACGGCGTTTCAAGATATGTAATAGATGTAACGCCTGCTAATCCAAATGTTGTCTATGCGTTAGCAGCAGATAATTCGTATAATTTTTTAGGGTTATATAAATCATCAGATTCTGCTAATTCTTTCACAAACGTAGCTTCATCTCTTACTGTCGGAGATATATTTGAATCTCCACAAGCATGGTATGATATGGCAATGACTGTATCAGATACTAATGAAAACGAAGTGTATACTGGAGTACTTAATATCTGGAAAACTACAGATAGTGGAGCAACTTTTACAAAAATAAATAATTGGAGTTCTCCTTTTTCTAGTTCTTATACACATGCAGATATTCATTTTTTAAGATTTTTTGACGGAGAATTGTTTGCAGGAACAGATGGAGGTTTTTATAAATCAAGTAACGGTGGTACTAGTTTTACAGACCTTACTGCAGGTATGCAAATAAGTCAGTTTTACCGTATATCTGTATCAAAACAATCTTCAAGTAAAATGGTTGGAGGTTTACAAGATAATGGTGGACACGCATTTTCTAATGGACAATGGCAAAACTATTATGGTGCAGATGGTATGGATACTGCAATAGATCCTAATAACTCTAACTTATATTATGGTTTTACACAAAATGGAGGAGGATTGTATTATTCTACAAATGCAGGTGCTTCACTAACAGGCAATGTAAGTGCTCCTGCAGGAGAAAGTGGTAACTGGATAACTCCTTTAACAATGAGTGCTAATGGCGAATTATTTTCAGGTTACAATAGCCTTTATAAATTACAAGGAGGAAGTTGGGTAGCAGTTTCACCTTCTTTTGGAACTAATATAGATGTTTTAGAAATAGACGAAATTAATCCTAATAATATTTACGTAGGTACTAATTCTTCATTATATAAAAGTACAGATAATGGTGTAACATTTAATTTTACTTATTCATTTTCCTCAAATATTACTTCTATAGAAGTTAATAATACAGACAACAATATTATTTATGTTACAACGTCTGGTGTTGCAGGTCAAGTTTATAAATCTGTAGATGGAGGGATTAATTTTACAAGTATCTCAACAGGCTTACCAAATGTGACAAAAAACAGCATTAAACATCAGGCATTACATACTAAAAACCCTTTGTTTTTAGGAACTAGCTTAGGTGTATACAGGTATGATGATGATACTTTAATGTGGGAATTATTTAATAATAATTTACCAAACGTATCTGTAAGAGATATAGAAATTAATCTAATAGATAATAACATTACAGCAGCAACATATGGAAGAGGTATTTGGCAATCAAGTATTCCTTATGAGTTACCTCAGGATGACGTTAAATTAGTTTCGGTTTCTGGAATAGGACAAACAATTGAATGTAACGTAAATTTAGCACCACAAGTAGAGCTTTTTAATAACGGACAAAATACGATTACATCTATCGACTTAACTTATAATATAGATGGCACACCTAATATGTTTACTTGGACCGGTACATTAGCGTCAGAAACTTCTGTAACGGTAACTTTACCTTCATTTACATTGTCAAAAGGAACACATTCATTTAACGTGTCATCTACAATAAATAATGATGCTTTTGCTGAAAATAATAACTCAGAAACTTCATACATAAAAGCAAACGCGTCTGGAGCAACACTTGTAGTTAATACTTTTGAAACACCTGAAGAAGCATTATTAGTTTATGACGCAGGTACTACAAATCAGTACTGGCAAAGAGGTTTGGCAAATGGCACAATCTTAAATAGCACTGTAAACAGTACAAATGTATATGGTACTAATTTATCTGGTAATTATGCAGATAATACTAAAAGTTATTTAGTATCAGAATGTTTTGATTTAACAACAGTGTCATCACCAACGTTAGAATTTGATATGGCTTTTGAATTAGAACAAGATTGGGATATTGTTTATGTAGAATACTCTTTAGATCAAGGTGCAACGTGGAGTTTGCTTGGATCAAGTACAGATGTAAACTGGTATAATAATGGACTAACATCAGGAGAAAACGGAACTTGTTATAATTGTCCAGGAGGACAATGGACTGGTGTAAATACAACTATGACACACTATACTTATAATCTATCTGCATTTGGTACAGAGACAAACTTTATGTACAGATTTGTATTTCATTCAGATCAAATTATTAACGAAGAAGGCGTGATTATAGATAACCCAATCATATCTGGTACAGCTTTAAGTACAGAAACTTTTAATAGTGAAACATTTAAAGTTTATCCAAACCCTTCTACAGGTATATTTAATTTAAAGACTGATAGCGCTCAGCAATTAAGCATATCAGTAATAGATATAACAGGTAAAGAAATACTTAATCAACAAAACGTAAATATTCAAGACAATAATTACAAAATAGATTTAAGTAATTATTCTTCAGGTATTTATGTTTTAAGTATTAAAACTTCAACAACAACAACAATTAAAAAGTTAATCGTTAAATAAAAGTTAATATAAACTTAAAAAAAGCGCCTTTCAAACTTATGTCAGGCGCTTTTTTTATATCTTGAGTCGCGTAATAACTAACATAGTCAATACTTATAACAATGAAATTCAACTTTAAAAATTTAGCATTATTGAGTGCTTTAGGCGGTGTTTTTCTTCTTGGTTGTAAAGAAGAAAAAAAAGCTGAAGAGATGGAAACAGCTCAAGTAGAAGTTTTGCCTGGTATAAATACAGAGTATATGGATACTTCTGTAAAGCCTAGCGAAGACTTTTTTAGATTCGTAAACGGAAAGTGGTTAGACACTAACGAGATTCCTGCAGATAGAACAGTTTGGGGTAGTTTTAACGAGTTAAGAAAAAAAACAGACGAAGACGCTTTAGCAATCTTAAAAGAAGCTATGTCTAATGATAAGGACTTAAAAGGTATCCAAGTTGTACCAGGTTCAGATCAAGAAAAAGCAGTGTTTTACTACCAAACTATTATGGA
Organism: Mesoflavibacter sp.; assembly: GCF_964226795.1. NCBI lineage: Bacteria > Pseudomonadati > Bacteroidota > Flavobacteriia > Flavobacteriales > Flavobacteriaceae > Mesoflavibacter > Mesoflavibacter sp. The sequence continues at coordinate 95,715 of NZ_CAXQQP010000008.1, read as the reverse complement.
TACTGTAGGTCGTAATAAAGCAGGTTTAGAGCCAGTAAAACCATATTTAGCTAAAGTAGAAGCTATAAATAACATTGAAGACTTACAAAACTATATGATAGAGATGGAGCCAGCTGGCGGCGGTGGTTTATATGGTGTAGGTGTTGGTGCAGATCCTAAAGATAGTGACCGTAATGTAGCTTATTTAGGTGGCGGTAGTACAGGTTTACCAGACAGAGATTATTATGTAAAAGATGATGCAGATTCTAAAGAAAAAAGAGAAAAGTATGTAGCGCACATTACTAGAATGTTACAGTTTTTAGGAGACTCAGAAGAAGAAGCAAAAGAACAAGCAGAACAAATATTAGCTTTTGAGACACGTCTTGAAGAAGCTAAAATGGATAAAGTAGATAGACGTGATGCTCGTAAACGTTACAATCCAAGATCTATAGAGCAAGTACAAGAAATGGTGCCAGAAGTAGACTGGAAAAAATTCTTTGCTGGTGTAGGGTTAAAAGATTTAGATACCGTAATTGTTGGCGATTTAGGTTATTTTAAAAGATTACACGAAGTATTAGCAGATAATAATGTAGATAACTGGAAAGCCTACTTAAAATGGAATACATTTAGAAGTGCTGCAGGCTACTTAAGTACAGATATCGAAACTGCTAATTGGGAGTTTTATGGAAAAGAACTTAACGGTGCAAAAGCACAGCGACCAAGAGAAGAGCGTGCTTTAGCAGCTTTAAACGGAACTTTAGGAGAAGCTTTAGGTAAATTATATGTAGATAAAAAGTTTCCGCCAGAAGCTAAAGAAAAAGCAGAGAAAATGATTAAAAACGTAATTCTTGCTTTTGAAAAACGTATAGAAAAGCTTGACTGGATGAGTCCAGAAACAAAACAAAAAGCTATCGAAAAACTAAAAGCGACTAAAGTTAAAATTGCGTATCCAGACAAATGGAAAGATTATTCTGATTTAGAAGTTAAAAGTGTAGAAGAAGGCGGTTCTTACTTACAAAACTCTTTAAACGCTAGAGTTTGGAACTTTAATGAAGACATCAATAAATTAGACAAACCAGTTGATAAGTCAGAGTGGTACATGGCACCTCAAATTGTAAATGCATATTTCAATCCATCTTATAACGAGATTGTTTTTCCAGCAGCTATTTTACAACCACCTTTCTATAATTTTAATGCAGATGATGCTGTAAATTACGGTGGAATAGGAGCAGTAATTGGTCATGAAATCTCTCATAGTTTTGACGATTCTGGTGCGCGTTATGATAAAGACGGAAATCTTAACAATTGGTGGACAGACGAAGATTTAAAACAATTTGAAGCTTTAGGTGAAGACCTTGCAAATCAATATTCTGAAATTGAAGTGTTACCAGAAACAAAAATCAATGGTAAGTTTACTTTAGGTGAAAACATTGGTGATTTAGGAGGTGTTTTAGCGGCTTACGATGCTTTACAATTAAGCTACGAGCAAAATGGTAGACCAGAAGAAACTATTGATGGATTTACACCAGAACAACGTTTCTTTATGAGTTGGGCAACAGTATGGCGTACAAAAATGCGTGACGATGCTTTAAAAACAAGAATTAAAACAGATCCACACTCACCAGGTATGACAAGAGCTGTACAACCTTTACTTAATGTAGATGCTTTTTACAAAGCTTTTGATATTAAAGAAGGAGATAAAATGTACATTGCTCCAGAAGACCGAGTTAGAATTTGGTAATCGATAAAGATTTATAAATAAAAAAGCCTTCAGTTAAATGAAGGCTTTTTTTATAATTTCAACTTAAAACTATTCTTTAGTTTCGGTAGTTGTTTTTGGTGTTTTTTGTTGTGTTAAAGCATTTTTAGCTAAACTAGCCATATTAAAATTAGGTGCTAAAGCTAAAGCTTCATCTAATTTTTTAATTGCTAAATCTATATTTGCTGCTTTATCTTGGTTGTATTTTACTAATGCGTCTAAATAGGTAAAAGCTGCTTTTAAAGGTACTGTGTAAGGTTGTTGCGTTTCGTAGTAGGTTTTTCCTTGTTTTTCTTTTATACCAGGCATACCTAAATTAATATAGGCTTTAGCTTGTGTTAGATTATTAATGTTAAGGTTAAGTTCTGCAATTTCATAAGCCACTAAAGCATTTTTTGTTTTATTGTAAATTTTAGTGTAAAAAGGAATTGCTCTTTCAAATTCACCTAAGTTTTTTAGTGCTACAGCTTTTACTTCTATTGCAATATCAGAATCAGAATCTTTATTGTCAATTCCAATGGTATTTAAAGCTTGCGAAAATTTATTGTTTTGAAGATAGATGTAAGCTAAAGTATCTTTTCTTGCTTCAGATGGTTTTAAAACGTTTAAATGCGTCATTGCATTAATAATACCTTGTACGTCACCTTGCATTTGCATTTGTTGGTAATACGCTTCGTAATGCTTTATTAAAGCGTCATTATTTTGAGCAGTAAGACTAAGGCTAAAGCAAAAAATAGATAAATAAATTATGTGTTTCATTTTGTTAAAAATTTTTGTGGCTCAAAACTAAAAAAATATTTTGCTTAGTGGTCTTAAAATAAGTGAAATAAGCGTTAATTATTCTGAGCTAATTGTCTTTTTAACAATAATAGCGTCATTAAGCACAAAAGGTTTTGGGATCATATCTTTTGATCTTTTAGGAATACTAAATAATTCGTTTTCTAATAAATCATTAGACGCTTCATAAAGTTCTATTCTAGTCTCTTGATTTTTTGGTACAGAAATTTCTAACTCTAAAGGCTCGTCATTTGTTACATAATAACAGAATAATCTATTACTTTTTCTATTGTTAAACACAGCAGAGTCTTCTTCAGATTTATTTTCAATCTTAACACCATTTACTTTAAAATTTTTAAACACATTTGTGGTGTCAGAAAACAACTCAATACGTTGAACATGTCTTTGTGGAATAATGCAAATATTATATGATCGTAAATTACCAATTATAGTGTCGTTGGAAATTTCAATTTTTGGTTGAGGTATATTTTTTATAGGTGCAGATTTAGAATAACTAAAACCTGTACCGTATTTACTACCAAACGTATTATTGCCAAAAGCTTTAGCTTCTTCTGGGTTTTCACCTAAAAAATTAGTTGTATACGTATCTAAGATGTTATCGTAGGTTGCCCAAACAGCAGTATTTTTATCTGCATCTAATGCGTAAACTAAACTATTTGGTTTTGGTGAATCCTCTGTAAATTGCGAGTTGAAATGCGCCACAAAAAAGCTAATAATAGCTAAAGTAAAAAAGGCATAACTCCATCTTTTTTTATGTTTTAAAAAGCCTAAAACTGGTAGACAAAGTCCAAATATTAGAACCAATAATATAGCAGTGACAAATAATATTTTTAGCCCTAATCCAACAGGAAACATTTTTATTAATGGAGACATGATAAATAACACAGGTATGCATAAAAATGCCAACACAATAAGGCTAGGTTTTTGTTGTCTTATTAACACAAAAAGCGCTATTAACCCAAAATATACTGGGATAATAAAATAGCTAGCACCTTTTAGACCAAAAGCTGTCAAAGCACAAATTAGCAACCAAAAAAATAGTGGTGCAATAAGTAAATTGCTAACATTATTAGTCTTATAAACTTTACCGTAAACGTAAAAACTAATGGCTAATGTTAGTAATACAAAAAACCAGATGTAGGTGTGACCATTATAGGTAAAACCGTGTAAAATTTCGTTGTATTCTGGGTAGATGATTAAGATTAATTTCCATCCAAAAAATCCAACAAGTCCTGAAATTAGTAGGCTTAATAAAAAGGCAATAAATCCTTTACCAATCTCTTTACCTTTTAATTGTCGTTGTTTAAACCCATAAATTAATAATGCAATAAAAGCTACAAAAGCAATAACTAACATTGGTATAATCCAACTAAATGGATAAGTAACTGTCTTAAAAAATGGGACATTAAAATAAATATAATCTTCTGTGCTTTTTAAGTTGGTTAGATTAGCTTGACTAAAATGCTTTAATAAAGGCATTAAATACGTGCCTTGATGCTCTAATGTATTTCGGTCTAAACGCTGGTAATTGTCATTAGCGGTATGGTAATCAAAATGATCATCGATAAACGCAAAATTAAAACCTTCAATATTACCATCACGTCTAAAAACGGTTAAATCGGTATCGTTTGGTAGCATTTTGTAAATACTATACGCTAAACTGTTGGCTACTGGATATTCTGGATTTGCAGACACAAATTCTTTCATTAAATTAGCATTTCCGCCATTAGTTTCAATAAGCATATAACTTGGTCCGCCGCTTCCTCTAGCTTCAAAGTTTAAAACTAAACCAACATCTTTTGCCCAAGGATGTTTATTTACAAATAATTCGGCACCATTTAAACCTAGTTCTTCAGCATCTGTAATACAAACAATAATATCGTTTTTAGGTGTGTTTCCTTCAGCTAAATACGCACGCAAACCTTCTAAAATAGTAACCACACCAGAACCAGCATCACTTGCACCAATGGACGAATGCGGGTTACTATCATAATGCGTTAACAACATTAAAGCTTTGCTGTTACTTTTGCCTTTAATTCGTGCTAAAATATTGACAGGTTTTGTAAAGTTGTTCCATTGACTATTGGTAAAACCTTCTTGAGTTTCGGTAATTAAACCTAGTTTTTCAAGTTCAGAAATAATATAATGCCTAACACGCGCATTCTCTTTATTTCCTGTGTAATGAGGCGCTTTAGAAATTTCTGCTAAATGCAACAAAGCTCTATCTGTAGAGAATTGTGATAAAGGTGTGTCTAAATTTGAAATCTTATTAGGAAGAAGTGCATCGAAGCTTAAATATACAGCTAAGCACAATACAAGAATAGCAATTAGTTTTTTAAACATTTTGAAGGTTTTAGTTTGCAGTATAAAAGTAAGAAATAATTGCGTGTATAAATATTTTAGGATAAGTGATTGAAAATAAGTAACTTTAGTTAAACCGAAAATTAAAAATTATGGGAATTAAAAGTTTTGAAGGTTCTAGAAAAGGACAACAGCAAGTAGATGATACCTCTTTACAGGTTAAAGATTACATGACTAAAGATTTAATTACTTTTAAACCTACACAAAGTGTTGAAGAAGTTGTAGAAATTTTAATTAAACACAAAATATCTGGTGGACCAGTTGTGAATGAAAACAATGAATTAATAGGAATTATCTCTGAAGGTGATTGCATTAAACAAATTAGTGAAAGTAGATACTACAACTCACCAACCCAAGATAGTCATGTAGAAAACCATATGGTAAAAAATGTTGAAACCATTGATGGTAACCTAAATATTTTTGATGCTGCCAATAAGTTTTTAAGTGCTAAACGCAGACGTTTTCCTATTATTGAAGACGGAAAATTAATAGGTCAAATTAGTCAAAAAGATATTTTAAAAGCTGCTATGCAGTTAAAAGGACATAACTGGAAACCTTAACGACCGTGTTTTGGTTTTAAAGCTTCTGTAGCATCTGTGATTAAAATCTTGTTTTTGTCTTTAGCCACTAATGTCGCAACACGAGAATAGTTATAATCTGAAACAGGCTGTTCTAATTCAATCCATTTTACGTAACCAGCAACAGTAATACGCTCGCCAACTTCTATAATAGATTCGCGGTAACGTAATTGTTTGTTGAACCCAAAAAGTCCTGTCGATTCTATGCCGTAATTATCTAAAAGCGACTGAAACTCTGGTGTTGGATCATTAAATGTTCCGGAATTTGCTTTTTTATCAGACACCAAATAGGCGTAATAATTTTTGGGATTTTGTTTAGGGAAAATAAGTAATCTTTCGCCAGTTTGCTCCACAAAAAAATCTTGAATTTTCTCCTCGTCAACAATAGTTTTCCAATGTGAGTTTTTTCCGCTATTAACTTTCTTTTCAATAACAATTTGATAAAACACACATTCGCGTTGACTTAAAGGAGCAATTAAAGGTTGGTTAACGTTAAGAGCATTGCCTTCAACTTTAGAATAATGATGATTTTGTAAACTACCTATTTTACTAAAACGTAATTTTTTAAGTCGGCGTAAAATAATGGTCTTTGGATTAAAATAGTAGATTAAAAAAATAATTATAGCTACAACAGAAACAATAGAGATGATTATGATAGATTTTTCCATTATGATAATTAAAAGCGTTTAACTGTGCTGTATAAGTAGCGTTTTATAGATATTAGTTACAGTTATTTGCCAGCTTTTAAAGCATGCAATGCAAAAGAAGCTAACCAATGTGCGCCAGCATATTCGCCAGTATCCATTTTTGAATAACTATCATTAAAATGTGTATTAGCTAATGCAATCATTTTATTGTTATCTAGTGCTTTTCCTATTTGGTATAAACACCACGTTCTACTAAAGTTTAAACCATCTAAATGTGCCATTTTACCATCCGTCTTATCAACAACTTCAACAGGTGATATATATTGAGCTGGTTGTTCTCTAAAACCAGGTAAAAATTGATCCAACCATGTTAAGTAGTCTTCTTTAGGTAATACTTTTAACATCAAAGTAGCTTCTTCTAGGCATGGTGATAAAAAATCAAATCCGCCAGGTTCCCAATTTATGGGACAACCTTTATCATTTTGATAGAATGCTTTAGCTCTTTCTTTAATAACTTTAGCTAATTCTGGACTGTAATTTTCAGCATAATCTAAAGCAAAGCTCATTCCAAAAGCAGTGTTTGGATGTTCTCCTACACGGATTGGATAATTTAATTTCTTAAAAAATTCAATACACTTACTTTCGATTAATTGGGTTAATGGTTCTAAATTTTTATCTAATTCATTTAATTCAGGAATATTAGATTCTTTTAAGCTTTTAGCTAATTTTAATAGCCAAGCCCAACCGTAAGTACGCTCAAAAGTTTTGTTATGTACATCATCAAAATATTCAATTTCTTTTAAAATATTTTCTTTAGAAATGGTTGTTTGTAGTTTTTTTATAATTTCATCTTTTTCTTTAAAATCTGGGTACGTGTTAAGTATGTTAACTAGTGTCCAATGTCCATGTACAGCACTATGCCAGTCAAAACAACCATAAAAAGTAGGATGTAATTCTTTAGGTGTTTTTAAATACGTACTGTCTCCTAAAACTTGACCTAATTTGTTTGGATACTCTTGATCAATACAGGTGTAAGCAAACGTATATAAGTAATCTGCTTTTTTAGCATCAATGGTAATAGGTTTTACTATTTGATCAGTTTCAGTTTCAGTATCAGTTTTTTGATTTTTGTTATTACAGCTAAGTATTATTAACGCTAAAAAAAGTAGTGTGTATTTCATATTATTGTCGTTTTACAAGTGCGTAAAAATCATTATCTAAAGGTAAATAACCTTGATCGTACACAAAATAATAGATTGTTCCTGCTTTGGTGGTATAAATGCTAGTAAAGTAGTTAAAATCAAATCCTTTTTCTATCAATTTTGTGCGTGTAGTTTTTGTCTTTTGATCAGGGTTTAAAGCCTCTAAAATGCGCCAATTTTTACGTAAGCGATTATTTATATTTCTAATTAAATTTTTTCCGTCTTTATTTAATTTATTGTTATACGCGTTACGACAACCATCAGAACAGAATTTTTTGTCAATTCTTCCAACTATTTTGTCGCCACATTCTGGACAGGTTTTGCTCATAGTTTTGGATTATTAATTTTATACCAACGTAAAGTCATTTTTTCCGGCGGAAAATAAAAATCGTTTAAATAATGTAAACCAATTTTTAATAACGCATTGTGTGATGTTTGATTATCTATGTGCGTAGTTGCATAAAGACGTTTTAAATTTAAAACTTCAAAAGCATATTTTGCAGCAGCTTTACCAGATTCGGTAGCGTAGCCTTTTCCCCAATAGTCTTCAATTAAACGGTAGCCAATGTCATAATATGTTGTGAAGCCATTCATATTATATTCGGTGTTAAGTCGTAAACCAGACCAACCCACAAAATTACCCGTAGCTTTTTCTATGACCGTAAATCTGCCAATACCACGTTGTTTATATTGTTGTTTTACACTGTCTATAACCTTTTGCGCTTCAGCTTTTGTCTTTATTGGTCTATTACCTAAATATTTATGAACGTTTGGATTACTGTCTAAAGTAAACAAGCCATTAAGATCTTCGTCACGCATTTCGCGAAGTAGTAAACGCTCGGTTTCAATATTAAAGGTCATAATTGAAATTTAAGGATAGTAAATTACAAAAATTATTCATTTACAAATGCTTACGTTGCGCAATTAATAACGTATTGGTGCCATTTACTTTATTTAAAGTTTCAGTTTTGTACTTGTTTTGATTTAAAAATGAAATAATACCAGCTAACTTATGGTCGTTATTTTCATGTAAAGCAGCATTAAAAATAATTTGGTTTTTAACCGATGCTGTTTTTATAATCGCTGCCCAAAAATTGTTTGCTAAAACAAAGTTTGGTACTTTGGTATCAATAAAAATATCTAAGATGATGAGGTCGAAATTCAATTGAGTTTCATCTAAAAAATCAACAGCATCTTGACAAAATATCTTAAGATTTTGATCTGTTTTTAAGCTGAATTCTTCTTTAGCTAAATCAATAATTACAGGATCAATATCTACTCCGAATATCTGTTTTTTAAAGTTGAAATCTTTTCGTAATGTTTCAATTACACTTCCGCCACCAAGACCTAAAACCAAAATATTCTCTACGGTTTTTAGTTGGATTTGCTTTAATCCAAATTTCAAAATTTGCTGTAAACTACCGTAAGAATAGTTAGCATTTTTAGTGTTTAAAAGCTTTTTTCCGTTGTACCAAGTAATTTCTAAAGTATCGCTATACTTAGATTTTATTTTTTTAGTAATCGGGTAGAGGTAGCTTAAAAGTCTTTTCATTACTGGTAAAAGTACCTTTTTTGTTTCAAATAAAAAACATTTACAAACGACAACAAACGATTACATTCGACATTAAATAGGTAACAACCGAATAAAATTTGCAAGCTGTCTAATCTTTGCACTGTCGAAACATAAGAACTCGATAGTATTAACTGTTTAACATTAAAAATTAAAATTATGAACGCATTAAAAAACAAAGTACAGTTGATTGGTAGATTAGGACAGGATCCAGAAATTATAACCTTTAATGACGGAAACAAAATGGCTAAATTTAGTCTTGCAACAGACGATAGCTACAAAGACAAAAATGGTAACAAAGTAGAACGTGCGTATTGGCACAATATAGTTGTTAAAAACGGTTTAGTAAAAGTAGTTGAAGACTACGTTACTAAAGGACAAGAAATAGCTATAGAAGGTAAATTAACTAACCGTACTTGGGAAGATAAAGAAGGTAACAAGCGTTATGTTACAGAAGTAATATGTAACGAGTTATTAATGCTTAGCAAATAAGATTTAGATATTGTATCAAATAAAAAAGGCTCGCTTTAAGCGAGCCTTTTTTATTGTTATTATTCTTTCCAGAATTCTTCAATTTCTTCTAAAGATTTTCCTTTAGTCTCTGGTATAAATTTATAAGTTAAAAATATAATCACTAGGATAAACGCGATAAATATAAAGTATGGCATTGATCCATTCCAAGGAGCGCTATTGTTAGCTTCACTTTCCATCACCATTGGGAATGATTGAGAGACTAAATAATTTGCAGCCCATTGTGCTGCTACAGCAACAGACATAGCTACACTACGGATTTTATTAGGGAACATTTCAGATAAAATAACCCATACAATTGGACCCATTGACATAGCAAAAGAGCCTATAAAAATTAAAACTCCTAATAAAGATATAAAGCCTACTGCATCTTGCTGTAATGATACTCCTAAAAGTAAAAATCCTAGAATCATACCTATAGAACCAATATATAATAAAGGTTTTCTACCAAACTTATCTACTGTAAACATAGCGATAAAGGTGAATACAAGATTTACAAATGCTAATAATATTTGTTGAGCTAAAACATCTTCTTTACCAAATCCTAAAGCCTTTTCAAAAATATCTGCACCATAGTATAATACAGCGTTAATACCTGTAAATTGTTGTAAGACAGATAATGCTGTTCCAATAACTATTATAGCTAAAATCCCTTTAGAAAAATAATTAACTTTTACCTTGTTTTCAGTTTTTTCAAAAGAATTTTTTATTTCAACAATTTCTTTTTTAGCTTCTTCTACACCATGTATTTTATTTAAAATTTGTAACGCAGCACTATCATCTCCTTTTAATGCTAACCAACGTGGACTTTTAGGTACAAAGAATAATAGTATTAAAAATAAACCACTTGGGATTAATTCTGACCAAAACATACGTCGCCAACCAAAATCTATATTTTCGGCTTCTGTTAAATTATTTCCAATAAAATAGGTAGCTAAAAACACTACAAAAAAACCAACAACTATGGCTAATTGGTAATAAGTAACCATTTTACCTCTAATGTTACTTGGTGCTATTTCTGCAATATACATAGGTGCATTCATAGAAGCTATACCAATACCTAAACCTCCAATAATTCTAAAAATAACTAATAAGGTTACAGATTCTTCAAAAAATGAAGGTAAACCTGATCCCCATGCAGAAATTGTAAATAGTATTGCAGAGATAATCAAAGAATACTTACGTCCTAGTTTAATACTTAAAGGTCCAGCTACAATTGCTCCTGCAAAACAACCTAAAAGTGCACTACCAACAACCCAACCTTTCATAGCTGCGTCTAATTCAAAATATTTACTTAAGTAAAATTGTGCGCCATTAATAACTCCTGTGTCATAACCAAATAGTAATCCACCTAAAGCAGAAACTATTGTGATTAGTAATAAGAAAACTTTTTTATTCATTTTAATCTATTAGTGTTAGTTAGTATCTTTTTTTAAAAACTGAAAAGTAATAAAAACAGGTAAATGATCTGAAGGATATTTTAAATCCCAATTATCACTTAAAACTGAATATTTTTTTACTAAAATAGATGATTTTGTAACAAAAATATAATCTATCCTTCTTTTAACAGTTTTATCAAAATGAAAACCATTAAAAGTACCTTCTGGTCCAAATGCTAATTTCGCAATATTTTTACTATCGTCTAAAGTAGATGTGATTGTTTGTATAGGTTTACTATCAGGTTCTAAGTTAAAATCTCCCATAAGTAAAACAGGATAGTTTTCTGTATTGAATACTTTTATTTTTTCAAGAATTAATGCCGCACTTTTTTGTCTAGCAACTTCGCCTACATGATCAAAATGTGTATTAAACACCCAAAATGTTTCTTTTGTTTTTTTATGTTGAAACAACGCATATGTACACACACGGTTACAAACGGCATCCCAACCCATACTTACTTTTTCTGGTGTTTGTGACAACCAAAATGTTGAAGATTGAAGCACTTTTAACTCCTTCTTTTTATAAAAAATTGCAGAAAACTCGCCTTCATTTTTTCCATCATCACGTCCTACACCAACAAAGCTGTAATCTGTCAACAGACTATCCATATCTTTCATTTGATTTGGCATAGCTTCTTGCACACCTAAAATATCTGGCTCGTAAAATTTGATTTGATTGACCATGAATGGTTTACGGTTTGTCCAACTGTTTTTACCTTCTTTTGGATAATCTAATTTGATGTTGTAGCTCATTATTTTCAAGTCTTGAGATAAGACCGAAAATGAAGTTAAAACAACTAAAAGTGTTATAAAATTTTTCATCTTTATTCTACATAAATAGTTTCAGTTTGTTCCGAAATTCCGTTTTCGTTATACGCTTCAATAGTAAAATAATACGGTGTATCTCTATCTAAACAACGCATAAAATGAGAATTAGTATCGTAAACTTGCCAAGATTGGTACAATTTGTTTGGTGCAATTCCCCAACGGATGTTATACCCTTGTGCGCCTTCAACTTTATTCCAAGAGAATGATATATCTCTACGGTCTTTTTCGCGATTAATTTTGAAATTTGACACCTTGTTTGGTGCTTCACCTAAGCCCAAACCAAAAACTCTAACCTCAGACATTGCAAAGTTGTTTCCTGGTACTTTAATGTTATTGTATCTAACGTATTTTGCTTTAACAGGTTTGTCTAAAACTAGGTAAGCGTTTGGTGCATCAATATCAGATTTACTTCTGTCTACAACGGTTTTCCAGTTTTTACCATCTTCAGAAGTTTCAATTATAAATTGATGTTTTAACCCTTCAACACGTGTGTAAATTCCTGATTCGTGATCGTGGTAATTTAGTTGAATGGCGTGTACGGTTCCTTCATTTAACAATTCGATTGTAATCCATTGTTTATCGTCGTTAGCTTCGGCAACCCAAAAGGTTTTTGGGTTTTCGTCGGTTAAAACTTTTGAAGTTATTTGTCCTTCAGCATTGGTTTCTGTTGGGATTTCTTTGACTTCAACTTCGTCATCATTAGATGTGAATTTCATTATTTGTTGAAGTGAAGATGACACCGTTACATTGCCTTTATACGATAATAACATCCAACCATTATGTTGTCCGGCTTTTGTTGGATGATTAGCGCCATAACGTGGGTAATCGCCGTAAGAGGTATTGCTATACATTAAACCATCATCATCAAAATAGGTAGGAAACATACATAAACGACGTTCCCATTGTGCATTAGATGCCAACGCCATCGTCGCAAAATGCCAGTATTGACCGTTGGTTTGCTTTACTGTAATACCGTGACCTGCACCATTGGTAAATCCGCCAGGTTTAAAACTCATTGGATTATTTTTCATATAGGTGAAAGGTCCAAGTGGCGAATCGCCAACATAAACACCATCTGCGTACACATTAAATTGTGTGCCTGGTGCTGCGTATTGTAAATAGTATTTTCCGTTGTGTTTAGTCATTGACGCACCTTCCATATAACCTTCTTTTAAAGTTGGATGAAAGTTGTTTTCACCAAAACGTTCCCAACCGTGCTTTTCTTCATCTAAATTTATTAGCTCTTTTCTAACGCCAGTTTCTAAAAAGCGGTCGTCTTTATTCAACATTTTTACGCGAATTGGATGCACGTTAGAACTTCCCCAATATAAATACGACTTACCATCGTCATCAATAAATAATTCGGAATCTTGAATGTTATTTGAAATGGAAGCAGTTGGTGACCATAATCCTTTTTTAGGATCATCGGTATATAAAATACTTCCGTAACCAGCAGGATCGCCAGCAAAATAAACTAGTGAATCTTTATAATTGAAAGCTGTTGGCGCATTGCTGCCTTCAAAAAACCATTGTTGCGGTTTTATAAATGTCCAGTTGACTAAATCTGTGGAATGCCAATAGCCAAACGAACGTGTGACGAACATATAATATTCGCCATTAAACTCTATAACCGCCGGATCTGCACCAGAACGATAGGATTGATTTCTGGCAGAATTGTAAACCATATAGGTATAATCGATGTCTAGCGGATTGATGTAAGTTTGTGTGGTATCTATTACTGTTGTTTCAGTTTTATTATCTTCTGAAATAATAGTATTTTCTTGCTTTTGTTTACAAGATACCATTGTTATAATTACGAATGCGAGTTGTATAGTGTGTCTTAATTTCATTTTAATGATGATGATATTTTGATCCTGTGTTACCTCTTAATCTGTCAAATTGCTTGTAAGCATTATCTACACGTTGCTTTGGCGCTTTTTCAAATTCTTTTTCGGTAACTTTATATTGTTGTTGTAATTCGGCTAAACGTGTTCTTAGTTTGGTTTCAATCTCGTCGTAATTTTTGTCATCGATAAGATTAGTTAACTCTTTTGGATCGGTTTGTAAATCGTATAATTCCCACTCGTCAATGTCGTCGTACACGTGAATTAATTTATAACGATTGGTACGTACACCATACATTTTTTTAACCATATGAAATGCTGGATAATCGTAATAATGGTAGTAAACAGCATCTCTAAAATCTTTGTCGTTTTCAGTGCCATCTAATAAACCTGCAAAGGATTTTCCTTGCATATCATTAGGAATGTCAACATCTGCAAAATCTAAAAAGGTTTCAGCAAAGTCGAGGTTTTGGGTTAAGCCTTCAACAACAGTTCCTGGTTTAATTTTTTCAGGATATTGGATTAATAATGGCATTTTTAAGGATTCTTCATACATAAATCGCTTATCAAACCATCCTTTTTCGCCTAAATAAAAACCTTGGTCAGACGTGTACACAACAATGGTGTTTTCGGTTAAACCATTAGCATCTAAATAATCTAAAATCTTCCCAATACCTTCATCTACCGAAGCTATTGTTGATAAATATTCTTGCAGATAACGTTGTCCTTTCCATTCCGCTAATGCCTTTCCTGATAAATTAGCATCGTGGAAGGCATCATTTTTTTGTTGATAGGCTTTATCCCAAGCAGCACGTTGCTCTGGTGTCATACGTTCAAAATCTGTTTTCCAAGGATTCCAAGCCAATTCTGGACTGCCTTTTTCCTTGGTCATTTTAAGGTCGTGACCTTCGTACATATCACGATAAATAGTTTGCAATTGCTCTTTTGAAGCAGTAGAGTTTTCATGCTTTGTAAAATACGTATCAGGTAACGGAAATTGCACCGAATCGTACTTATTAACGTGACGCAACGCTGGCATCCAATTACGATGTGGCGCTTTGTGATGTACCATTAAAAAGAAAGGCTGGTCGCTGTTTTTCTTTTCATCTATATAGTCAATTGCGTAATCCGTAATTAAGTCGGTTGCATAACCTTTAACTACAGTGGTATCTGGTAATTTGGTTGTCCAATGCGCAGTGGTATCAATGTGTTTTTTGTTTATGTGAACTGTATCTTGAATCTTAATAAACTGCGGATTATAATAGTTACCTTGGTCGTTTAAAATATTCCAGTGGTCAAAACCTTCAGGATAACCGTGTAAATGCCATTTACCAACAATTGCAGTGTTATAACCTGACTCTTTCAATAATTTTGGAAGTGTTTGTTGTGAACCATCAAAACGGTCGCCATTCATTCTAAATCCATTAATATGACTATGCTTTCCTGTTAACACTACAGCACGACTTGGTCCGCAAATAGAATTGGTACAAAAGTTATTTTTGAAAATTGCACCGTTTTTTGCCAATCTATCAATGTTTGGTGTTGGTGCCAGTTGACCAATAGGATGACCATACGCGCTAATGGCTTGTGCAGCATGGTCGTCTGCCATAATGTAAATGATGTTTGGTCGTTTTGAGTTTTCAGCTACATCTGTATTGACAGCTTCTGACTTGTTTTCTTTACAAGACTGAAGTATTAATAATAAGATTAATATAAAAGAGATGTGTCGCATTACTGTTTAGTTTTTATAATTTTAGTCTGAATGATTTCATCGTTAATTACTGTACGTTCAAAAAAGTTGAACACAATATCTAATTCTTCATAAGGAATTCTTGAAATTTCGTGACGTGCTTCTTTAACAATATTGAAATAGAAAGACGTTTCAAATTCCTCTAATTTATCAGCAATAATTTTAGAACCATCTAGCATTATATAACCGTCTTTTGTTGGTGCACAATAATGATGTGGCGCATTTCCGTAAGGTACCAATTGGTCTTTTGTACCGTGATACAACACAGTTGGTACAGCGTTTTCTGACGTCATATAACTTGCATCAACGATTGCACCTGCGCAAGAAAAAGCACCAGCGAATTTTACATTGCTATACGCTTCGGCATTATCTATAAAATACTCGCGCATAAAAACTGCATTTAAGATACCTTCAGCACCAGCACTACTACCACCAGCAATGATTTTTGTAGTATCAATTTGAAGTTTGTTAGCATGTTCAACTACATATTTTGCAGCATCCATATAATCGATAGCAGCTTGTTTAAAGGTTTCCAATTTTTCGTCTTTTGTACAATCGCAACCAAAACCTGTTTTTGTACCTTTTCTTAGTAAACGGTACGAAATGGAAATACCAATGTAATTCTGCTCTTTCGCTGCATATTTAACTAAATTTTCATCGTCTATATATTCTCTATGACCACCTGAAAATCCGCCACCATGCATCCAAAGCAATACAGGTAACGTATCTGTTTTTTTGATGTTTTCTGGTGTGTAAACGTCTAGTTTTAATGTGTCTTTTCCTTTGATCGAGTAGGTGTAAGTCGCTTTGTTTTGTGCCGAAATTGTTAACACAAAAAAGAAAATAAATACGTTTATTACTAATTTCATTTAATCTAGTTTTTCAATTAAAATACCGCTAATTACAGGTAAACCTTCAATAGCGTTGAGTTTTAAAGTTAATCCTTTTTTTGTTTGAATAGTTGCCTGAAGCGTTACACCATATTTTTCTGGATAGGCTCGGGCTAAATTCAATCGTTTTTCAATTAATGTATCGTTAATATACACATCAAAAATGCGCTGTGTTTTAGTATTTCTTGAAGTTACTTCTGAAAGGTTATAAATATTTTCAGTTGGCTTAATTTGTGGTTCTACGAAGTATAATTTCACCTTATAGTTGCCTTCAGGAACGTCTAGTTGATATTCTGTACAATCTTCTAACAAGGTTTGAAATAACGGTTCTGCATCGGTGTTTTTAATGTTATGTGGCAGACCTTGATTTTTATCTTTGGTCATCCCAAAAGCTGAACCATTTTTATATCCAAACCATCCTTTTTTATATTCTTGGTCTGGTACAAATGTGATGTTTTGTGCTTTATCATAAAAGTTGAAATGCGCACCTAAATTGATCCCAAAACGTTTAAAGTTTTTAAAATCAAAAACTTCAATACGATTAACTTTTATTTTTTTTTCTTCGGAAATAGTTTCAGTTGAAACTCTGATAGAATTATTTCCATTTTTGAAAGACATATCAATAGAAACAACACTGTTTTTAACTTTAAAATCACCTAAATTGTGACCATTCAAACTGACATTGACGTCATTTTGATTGGAATAAATTTGGATAGGAACAGTTTCATTTTCTAAAACCGTTAGTTGTTTTAAATAATCTGTTGCGATATGAATGAATGGTTTTTTATCATCTAAAACAGATTTGTACCAATAGTAAATGTCTTTTGGTGTTCTGTCGTATTGCACCAGTCCTTTTTGATTAACATGCGGAATAGCATCACCACGAAATTCTGAACCAAAATCGGCAAAATTCCACGCTGTCATTCCTGTCATAAACGGTCTGTCTTTAATCTGTTTGTAATACGATTGATGCAGTTTTGCTTGATAATTGGTTGAAAAATCAAATTTTTTAGGTGTTTTGGTAAAAATTCTAACGTCTGCACCAGGACCATATTCTGATAATAATAATGATCGCTTAGGATAACGTTGATGTTGCTCGTCTAAGAATTTACCTAAATCTTCAATTTGTGCATCATACCAACCAAAGTACAGATTCCAACCAAACAGCATTGGTAAATCTGCTATGCTAGTATCGTTATAAACTTCGTTTAAATGACCAGCCATAACTGTAATGTGGTTAGGTGCCAATTTTCGGGTTAAATCTTCTAGCTGGTTGGCCAATTTTAAAGTTGTGGTTTTTAAATCCTCTTTTTCTTTATCTGTCGATTTTTTATCGAATGCCAATCGCAGAAAAATTTCATTCATATACCCAAACATTACTACACTTGGGTAATTGTAATATTGTTTGATGTGCTCGTTTTGCATTGTATTTGAGACCTCAAAAAAGGTTTCAGAATCCGTCACTTTATTTACGATAGGTATTTCTGTCCATACCAAAACCCCAAGTTCGTCACAAAGCTTGTATAATTCTCTAGCATGTGGATAATGTGCAAAACGTATCACATTTGCACCCATATTTTTAATAAGATGAATATCTTGTTTTTGCAATTCGATTGGTACTGCATTACCATAATCTTTATAATCTTGATGACGATTAACACCTATTAATTTTATTGGTTTTCCATTAAGAAAAAAGCCTTTTTCAGGATCTACAGCTACCCAACGAAAGCCTAAATTAGATTGTTTTTGGTCTAAAACCGTTCCGTTTTTATCACTTAAGGTTAGTTGTAATTTGTATAAATATGGATTGTCTGGCGACCATAATTTTGGATTTTTAATTTCAGGAAACTTGACCTTAACGGTTTCGGTTTTATTAGATTTCAAAGTTAATCCTTGATGTTCTTCTCTAATACGATTTCCTTCTGCATCTAAAATTTCAAGATATAAATGTGCATCGGTTTTGGTTTCAAAATTATCTATTAATACGTCAACTTTTACACCAGCTTTGTCGTTGGAAACGTTGTAATAATTGACATAAAAACCATCGGATGCAAAATCCTTTAAACTAAAATGCTGTTTTGGGACTTTGATCAATTCCACATTACGATAAATACCACCATAAAAGGTGAAATCGGCATCTAATGGTGGAATATCATCGTTGTGAGCATTATCGACTTCAACTTCAATTAAATTATAAGCATCAAAGTTTAAAAGCGATGTGATTTCAACATTAAACGCTGTGTAACCACCTTTGTGATTGGTTGCTTTTTTTCCATTAATAAAAACAGTAGCTTCCTGATTTACAGCATTAAATTTTAGATAGAAAATCTGGTCTTTATCTTGAGAAGACACATAGATTTGTTTTTTGTAATAGCCCAAACCACGACGGTAACCAGACTCGTCATCAAAAGCATCTTTATCATTCCATGTATGTGGAATATTTACGGTTTGCCAATGGGTTTTATCCTCGGAATATTGCCAACCAGAATTGATGATTTTAGATTGTGCGTGACTTAAAAAAAGGGAAGCCACACACGCCATTAAAACTAGGGAAAACGTCTTATATTTTATGTGTGGCATAATAATTAGCTATTAATCTAAAAGTTTGAATGAATTTTTTAATGCAACATCAGAGCTTGTTCCGATAGCAACTTGGAATTCACCAGGTTCTGCAACAAAATCTAAATTAGAGTTGTAGAATTTTAAGTCTTCAACCGAAATTTCAAAAGTAACTGTTACAGTTTCACCCTTTTTAATGAATACTTTTTGGAAGCCTTTAAGTTCTTTTACAGGTCTTGTTACACTACCAACTAAGTCTCTTATGTATAATTGAGCTACTTCTTTTCCGTCGTAGTCACCAGTATTTGTAATATCTACTGAAACATTAATTGTATCGTTTTGAGACATCGATGTTTTATCTAGTTTAAGCTCGCCATATTCAAAAGTGGTGTAGCTTAACCCGAAACCAAACGGATATAAAGGCTCGTTACGAACATCTAAATAATTGGTTTTGAATTTTTCAAAATGACCTTCGTCGTTTCCTAATGGACGACCTGTATTTTTGTGATTATAGAATAACGGAACTTGACCAACATTTCTTGGGAATGTTGCCGTTAATTTTCCTGAAGGGTTAACATCACCAAACAACACATCTGAAATAGATAAACCAGCTTCGCTACCAGGAAACCAAACATTAAGGATTGCCGGAACGGTTTCACTCTCTTCAACTAACGTTAGAGGTCTACCTGTAAACAGTACTAAGACAACCGGTTTTCCTGTTTTTAATAAGGCTTGTAATAAATCTTTTTGTACTTGCGGAATACCTAAATCTGTACGACTACTGCTTTCGCCACTAAACTCAGCAGACTCACCAATAGTAGCTACAATAACATCAGATTTTTTAGCGATTGCTAAAGCCTCATCAAGCATTTGCTGATCTGTTCTTCCATCTCTTGGGATATCTTTACCAAACATTGTAACACGCTTTTCTAAGTCTAAGTCATAATCTACGTTACTTCCTTTGGCATATAACAAATTAACATTGTTACCAACGGTTTGTTGTAAACCGTCCCAAACCGAAATGGAACTTTGATGATCTGTAGATACAGACCAAGTACCAGCCATATTACTATTAGCTTTAGCTAACGGACCAATAACAGCAATAGTACCAGATTTTTTTAATGGTAAAAGCTGATTGTCGTTTTTTAATAATACTGAAGATTCTGCACCAACAAGACGTGCATAATCTCTATTTTCTTGTGTGTAGGTTTCATTTTTAGCACGTTCTTCGCTGCAATATTTGTAAGGATCGTCAAATAAACCTAATTGGTATTTTGCGGTTAACACACGTGCAACAGCAGTATTAATATCTTCTATAGAAATTCTACCTTGGTCTAATGCACCTTTTAAAGCATGGGTAAAAGAGGCTTTAATATTTGGCGAATCACCAGCCATATCCATATCTAATCCAGCTTTTAATGCTAGCGAGGTTACATCGTATTCATCACCCATTCCGTGTGCACGCATTTCGTAAATACCAGTATAATCAGACACTACAAAACCATCAAATCCCCAATCATCACGAAGTAAATCTGTTAATAACCATTTGTTTCCAGTTGCAGGAATACCATCAATTTCATTAAACGATGCCATTACAGAACCAACACCTTCGTCTACAGCAGCTTTGTAAGGCGCTAAATATTCGTTATACATTCGAATACGGCTCATATCTACCGTATTGTAATCTCTACCTGCTTCTGGCGCACCATATAAAGCAAAGTGTTTTACACAAGACATTAAGGTATTATTTGCAGCCATATCATCTTGCTGATAACCACGAACCATAGCGCGAGCAATAGCGCTACCTAAAAAAGGATCTTCACCATTTCCTTCGGAAACACGTCCCCAACGTGGATCGCGAGAAATGTCTACCATTGGCGAAAAGGTCCAGTTAATACCGTTTGCACTTGCTTCATTAGCTGCAATTTGTGCTGTTTTTTCAATCATGTCCATATCCCAAGAGGCAGATAAACCTAAAGGAATTGGGAATGTGGTTTTAAAACCGTGAATAACATCCATTCCGAAAATAAGCGGAATACCAAGTCGGCTTTTTTCAACTGCAATTTTCTGAACTTCATAAATATTTTTTGGATCCTTAATATTGAAAAGACCACCAATTTTTCCGTCTTCAATCTTTTTTACAACATCAGTACTTTTTGAAGCACCTGTTGTAATTGGACCTGTAGCAGGAAGGTTTAATTGACCAATTTTTTCATCTAAAGTCATTAACCCGATAATAGAATCTACTTTAGTTTGATAAGGGTTATCGCTTTTTGACGATATTGTTTTGTTGCTATTGGTATTACAAGATATAGCAGTTAGTAACCCAAAACCTATTGCTAGGGATTTTATGTTAGTAAGTTTAAGCGTTGTCATTATTTATTTTTTTGATTTAGAGAAAAGCCATGTTAATAATTCAGGTTCTGCAAAAGCAGGATCCCAACTGTTGTGATTTGCATCTGAGTATAAAGTAAAATTTGGTTTTCCGCCATTTTCTAGAATAGCATTAACCATTTTTATTGAACCTTTTGGGTCTACAACATCATCATTTGCACCATGAAACACCCATAAATCTACTTTTGTTGCGTAGTTTTTTGTTAGTTCGGCATTGCCATCACCGCAAATAGCGATAGCAGCAGCGAACATATCTGGTTGTCTTGATAGAATTTCGAATGTTCCCATTCCACCCATAGATAATCCGCCAACATAAACTTTGTCTGTATTTACATAGTCTTTGTTGGTAACGTCTTGCATTAAATCTATAACCAATTGCATTGGTTTTGTAGCTTCTTTATCTTTAGGAAACACTAATTTTCTTGGAAAAGATGACCGATCTACATCTGCATTAGACCAGTAACTATCTTTTGGACATTGCGGGAAAATTACTATTGCAGGAAATGCACCACGATTGGTTTTGTCTGCAAATAATTTACTTCCGTGTGCTAACTGTCTTTGGTTATCATTTCCACGTTCGCCAGCACCATGAAGAAATAATAAAACAGGATATTGTTTGTCTTCTGAAAAATTTTCAGGGTACATAATACGGTACTTAAGCGTGTCTTTGCCTTTAATATGAACCTTTTCTTTATAAAGATCTTTTTGTGCAAATGCTAGTGATGTAATTAGTAGCAGACAAAAAGTAATTTGTGTTTTAATGTGTTTCATTTTTAGTGAGTTTAATAGGTGAATCCTAGTGTGTCTAATCCGTTTTGTACGTCTTCGTTTTGCATAAATAAATTCCACAGTAAACCTGTACGGTAATTTTCTATCATGATGATTTGTGGACCTTGGTCTATTGCCAAGTAGCGCTCTATTACCCAATTATATTGCGGGCTAAATGCATCATAAAAACCAGCAGGTCCCATTAATTCATTTTCATAGAAATAATGCATTGCTGCTAAGGATTTTTCTGGTGTATATGGAATAGAGCTTATTGCTGCAGTTGGCGAAATCGTACCGTTATCATTTTCTGGTTCGTGAGCAGAATACCCTACAGAACCATCAGCATTACGTGTGTAACTTGCTGTTAGTCCCCAACAATCTGGACCATAGTCTGCAAAATTATTTGTATTACTAACACAATGCTGATAATTAATATTAGTGTGATTAACATTTAAATCCCAATAATTAGCATATTGATCGTTTAATCCAGTTGGATTAAGTCCTAAATACGAATAATGTGCCCAAAATAAAGGACCAGTACCAGTGCCAGCATGATCTAAAATTAATGGAATATTATATTGACTTGATGATGACACTATATTACCATTACTTGCCCAACCTTGATGGTACACATCTGCTGAAATTGGATAATCAGGCGATGCTGCACCAAGAATAAATGCTATTAATGTTTCGTTATAACCTTTTAATTCTAAGTTTATGGCGAACTCATCAGAAGGACTCCAATGCCATAATAATTTGTTTTGGTTGTTGGTGTACCAATCCCACTCGACACCTTTCCAAAGTGTATCAGCTTGATTGGCTAAAACTTGTTCTTCGGTAGTTCCGTTTTTAAAATATTCTTTCACACAAATTAAGCCTTGTACAAAAAAGGCTGTTTCAACAATATCTCCTCCATTATCTTGAGTGCTAAATGGTATTGTAGCGCCAGAAGCATCATCTATCCAATGTGACCAAGCTCCGTGAAAACGATCTGCATTTTGGAAGAAGTTTAGTATTTGTGTTAAACGCTGTACACCTTCAGTTTTAGAAATATAACCACGTTCTATGCCTACTATAATAGCCATAAGACCAAAACCGCTTCCTCCAGTTGTAATTACGTTTTGGCTGTCTGACGGATTGTTAGGATGGTAACGCTCTTTTGCTGCTCCAGAATTTGAGCCTGCAAAATCCCAAAAATACTTGAAGGTTTCTTGCTGTGTTAAATCCAGAATTTCTTCATCCGTTAAGGGTTCTATCATCACAGGATCGTCATCATTTGGGTTGTAAGGTTCTTGATAGCCAGGACCATCATCGTTACCACAACTTAGAAAAAACATAATTAAAACTAGTAAACTGAAATTTTTCATCTAATTTTTATTTTCGTGTTTAAAACCTAACTTTTTTAATCCTGTTTGTAAATCGCTATTTTTCATAAATAATTTCCAGAATAAACCTGTTCTGTGATTTTCTATCATTACCGGAATTGGACCTTGATCGATTGCTAAATATCTTGGTAAATACCAATTATGCTCAAAACTAAAAGCATCATAGGGACCATATTTTCCAATCAAACTATCATGATTTTTATAAAGATTTTTTAGCATTTGCATACTCTCTTTTGGTGTGTAAGGAAAAGAAGATAGTGCTGCTGTAGGTGATACAACACCAAGATCGTCTCCTGGTCTATGACCAGCGTAACCATTTACTGAATAGCTTGAGGTAAATCCCCAAATATCTTTACCGTATCCTTTATAGTTTTTTGGATTATCTATAGCGTACTTGTAATGTATTTTAGCGTGATTTTGAGTTAATTTCCAATAATCACCAAATTGATCTGTTAAGCCTTTAGGGTTTAAACCTAGATAAGAGTAATGTGCCCAAAATAGCGGACCTATTGGTGCGTCGCTATGTTCAAAATAGTCTAAAACTAATTCTTCATCATAATATGAATCTTTAGAAACGATAGCACCGTTTCTTGCCCAACCTTTTTCATAAACTTTTTTAGATATTGGATGTGTTGGTGATGCTGCCGCAAGCACATACATAATTAAGCACTCGTTATAACCACCAACAGGAAAATTCATATCCCAACCGTATTCTGGTGACCAATGCCAATACAATACGTCTTCGCCTCCTTTGGTGTACCAATTCCACTCAACATCTTTCCAAAGTTTATCTATTTTGGCTACTAATTCTTTTTCTTGTGTATTTCCGTCTTTATAATATTCTGAAACTGTAAGTAACCCTTGAATTAGAAAAGCTGTTTCTACCAAATCGCCACCATTGTCTTTTTTTCCAAATGGATAAACTTTACCGGTTTCACCATCTATCCAATGTGACCATGCACCGTGAAAACGGTCTGCGTTTTCAAGAAAATTAACGATTTTAGTATATCTTTTAAAAGCTTGTTCTCTTGTAATCCAACCGCGTTCTACACCAACTAAAATAGCCATAAGACCAAAGCCAGTTCCTCCGGTTGTTACTGTGTTTTTAGGTGAGCTTGAGTAATTTTCATCTAAATGAATACGCTCTCTTGCCATACCAGAATTAGGTTCGGCACCATCCCAGAAGTAATTGAATGTTTGATATTGAATAGTGTCTAATAGTTGATTTTCGGTTAATTCAACTTTAGTATTATTAGCTAAAGCTAACTCAGAGTTTTCTTTGTTTTTGGTATTGTTTTTACAGCTAAAAATTGATAATAGTATAGCTGTCAAAACAAAGATATTATTTTGAAGGTTTAATCTCATTAGAAAAAATTAAGATAAACTTTAGCTGCATTTACGCGATTATAAATACAGCTAAAGAGTGAAAAAATAGACTAATCTAAAATGTTAATGTTTGCTATTAATTAATCTACGGTTACAACATGGCTTGTATTTCAGCCTGAGTAAGTGCTTTTTTATAAATTTTTAAGTCATCCATTAAACTAGCGTCAGAATTATGACCCCAACCTGTAAACCTTGGAGCACCAGACATAATTGAAATAATATCACAACCAGTCCAATCTACACCTGCAAAAGCATTTTGACTAACAACTTGACCATCTATATAGACTACACATTCTGTACCTGAAATGGTAAAAGCCATTTGTTTCCATTGGTCAATAGTTGGGTCTACATCTGCAGCTGCACCACCATCAAACCATGAGTCTGATGAACCGCTACCTACATTTAATTTAAAACGTTGCATTCCACCAGCGTTTTCACGGAAGAATCTAAATCCTTTAGTACGATCATTTTGAGCATCAGGATTAGCAGTGTCTTCTGGACCTATTACTAATACGCCAGCTCTATCTGGTGTTGCATTAACTTTGTATCTAAATACAGCTGAAAACTCTTCATTTAATAAACCTTCTGTTGGGAAAGTTAAGTAAGAATCTGTAGCGCCTTGGTATGCGCTACTACCTTCAAAAGCATCAGATGAAAATCCTGGATTACCAACCTCTGTACAGTCTTGATCACTGAAGCTTTCTGTATAACTACCATTAAATGCTAGTTTAAAAACTTGATCGCTATTGGCAATTAATTCTGTAATATCATTCTGTGTTAAAGCGATATTGAATAATCTTAAGTCATCCATATAGCTTTGGTCAGCATTGTGTCCCCAACCTGTAAATCTAGGAGCACCAGACATTATAGATAATATATCACAACCTGTCCAATCTATTCCAGAAAAGCTATTTTGAGTTACAACTTGACCGTTGATGTATACAGTAGCTTGAGATTCTGAAATTGTAAAGGCTAAGTGAACCCATTCGT
Organism: Mesoflavibacter sp.; assembly: GCF_964226795.1. Lineage (NCBI taxonomy): Bacteria > Pseudomonadati > Bacteroidota > Flavobacteriia > Flavobacteriales > Flavobacteriaceae > Mesoflavibacter > Mesoflavibacter sp. The sequence continues at coordinate 70,057 of NZ_CAXQQP010000008.1, read as the reverse complement.
CTAAAGTTGGATCTACATCTGCAGCTGCACCACCATCAAACCATGCTTCTCCAGATCCTGTTCCGATATTTAATTTGAAACGTTGCATTCCTCCAGCATTTTCACGAAAAAGTCTAAAACCGCTAGTACGATTATTTTGCGCATCTGGGTTTGCTGAATCTGGAGGACCAATAACTAATACACCTGCACGATCTGGTGTAGCGTTAACTTTCATCCAGAAAGCAGCACTAAATTGGTTAGCTAGAAGACCATCTGTAGGGAATGTTAAATAAGAATCTGGTGCGCCAGCATATGCATTTGATCCAACTCTTGCTTCACCAGCAAAACTTGGAGCTCCAAATTCTTCTGCGTCTGTAACAGTTACAAGCTCTGTGTAACTACCATCAAAAGGCATATAAAATGTTTCGCCTTGATATTCTGGTGTATATGGTGGTTGTTTGCTAAAGTTGTTAGTTACACTTGTTGTGTTTCCTGCTATATCTGTAGCAGTAACAGTAATAAAGTGATCACCTGTGGTTATATTATCATAAACAAACTCTTCATTAAAAATTCTATAATCTAAGAATGAGTTGTATGAAGCTATAACATCTCCATCAAGTTCTACAACTACAGAAGTTAGTTCTATATCATCCTCAGCTTTAAACTCTATAGGAGTTGAAGTAACAAGATCTGCTACTTGAATTTGAAAACCATCAACAGGTTTTTCTATCGTAACAATAGGAGCACCAGCGTCAGGACCTGGATCTACTTGTGTTATTGGATCTATACCCTCGTAACATGACGCAGTAAGCGCTAAGGTTAAATAGGCTAAAATATATGTGCTTAGTTTTTTCATAATTTAGTGTTTTATTCAAGAGGTAATAAGTCTACTTGTGCTTGTGGATATGGTAAATACTCGTCGTCAGCAGTAAAAGTTCTTCCTTCGTAGCTTAACTCGTCATATCTATTTAATCTGATCATATCAAAGTATCTGATTCCCCATTCCATTGCTAATTCTGCAAATTTTTCGTCAATGACGTCGTCTGTAGTTACTCCAGATAGAGCAGGCATATTTACTCTTGCTCTAACGCTATTTACAGCTTCGTCTGCTGTCATTACTGTTCCTGTAGCACCTTGTGTTAATGCTTCTGCATACATTAATAAGATTTCTGCATATCTAATAGCAATTAGGTTTTTACTAGAACCGTAGCTGTTTCTTCCAGGTGTTAATTGAGTAGAAGGAAGGTAGTGTTTACCACTAGCAAACATAGCTCTTGGGTAGTCGTTAAAAATGTCTCCAGAAGGAGTTGTGTTAGATACATAGTTTGGAAGCGTTGCGTATGCTGGATCTTCCATGATTTCGTCAATACCTCTTGGTGTGAAGCATACACTAGTTACTAATCTAGTTTGATCACCTCTATCTAGCATAAATTTGATAAATTTTAAACTTGGCTCATAAAATCCCCAACCTCCAGATGCAGTTTCTACAACTGGTGTCCAGCTAGAAGGACCAAAAGGCGCAAAAAGGTGATTGTTAACATCTCCAGAATCGGTATTGTAATCTGAGAATTGTAATTCAAATAAGTTTTCGTTACAAAGTTTTCCTGGTTTTTTAAATAATTCGTAATAATCTGGGAATAAAGAGAATTTGTTTGAGCTAATAATTTCTTCTGTAGCTTCTGCAACTCCTTGGTAATCTTCCATTTCTAAATTAGCTAAAGCTTTTACTGCTAGTGCAGTATATTTTGTTACACCACCAGGTACATCTTCACGTTCGTTAGGTCTTGCATCTGGTAGGTAAGGTATAGCTTCATCCATTAGATCTGATACGTACTGCATAACTTCCATTTTTGAATCAATTCCGTTATCAATATCTATTTGAGGATCTGCAGGGTTTTGAATAATATAAATATTACCCCAAAGACGCGACATTTGTAAGTGTTGGAAACCACTAAGTACTTTAGTTTCTGCAACATATTGGTTTGCTAGGTCTACATATGAGCCAGTAGCTAAATCACCGTATCTTTGTATTATTTCGCCAGCATTAAGTACGTCTACAATATCTCCGTAGAAGTTTTTCCAAACTTGGTTATACATCCAGAATCCATTATCATAATTGTATAAATCTGTTTCTGCAAATAAAGGTTGATCACCAAGTCCACCAGCATTAACATCATCACCTCTAACACCAACTAATAATGGGTCTTCCCAACCTCTTGTATAAGTTGTAGAGTATGCACCAATTAATGGTAAAATCATATCACTAGATATAGTATAATCTAAATCGTCTGTGGCTACTTGACCTTCAATTTCTTCTAATTTGTCATTACAATTGAAGAAAGTAAACCCAACTGCTAACAATAAAGTTAGTTGTTTAAAGTTTTGTTTTAAATTTTTCATAAAGCTTTTCTTTTTTAAATTTTTACGTTAACTCCAACGGTGTACACTGCAGGTACAGGATATGTTTGTCTATCTACACCATTTGCTACTTCAGGATTAAACCCATTGTAATTAAAGAAAGTAAATGGTCTGTCTGCAGTAAAGTAAACTCTTGTTTCTGGCATATTATCGCCTAGTAATGTTCCTGATTTTATAGTATAAGCTAATTGAATGTTTTGGATACGGAAGTAAGCACCATCTTCTATGAAAAATGAACTTAATTTTTGGTTCCAAGCTCTTCTTCTTCCTGCTGCAGAAGGGTATGAGTTTGTTGTACCTTCTCCGTGCCATCTATTGATAGCAAAATCTGCATCCATATTAGTATCGTTTGTAAAAATTACTTCACCTCTTTTTCGATTTAGTATTTGGTTACCAGATTGACCTTGCATGTCTATTGATAAATCAAAGTTTTTGTAAGATACTTTTAGATTTGCACCATAATTGAATGTAGGTAGATAAGAGCCTATGTTTACTCTATCATTATCGTCTATAACACCATCATTATTTTGGTCTACGTATTTAAAGTCTCCTGGTACTAATCCATTATCTACAGCAACAGGATCATTAGCAACTTCTGTGTCGTTTTGGTATACTCCAGCAACTTCTAATCCGAAGAAGTAATTTACAGGTTCTCCTACCTCAATTCTTTGTCTAAATTCTGCACTACCAGTATCTATGTAACCACGACCGTTATCTAGTTTAGTAACTTCGTTATCTAAAGTTGCGATGTTACCACCGATTGAGAATTTCCAGTTATCATTGATAGTTTGATTCCAATTAGCAGCAAATTCAAAACCTTTGTTTCTCATTTCTCCAATATTATCTCTTACAAAGTTACCAGTAATCGGTACTTCTCTAGATGCTACTAAATCTTTAATGTCTCTTATGTAATAATCAGCTTCAAGACTTAATCTACTATTAAATAATCTAGCACTAATACCTATATTGGTTTCTTCCATAATCTCTCTTTTAAGATTTTGAAAAGTTGTACTACCAATTATACCATTAGTTTGTGTATCGTCTATTGCTGTAACGATTGTGTTTATTGTGTTTGTTCCTGAGCTTCCTGATAAAGAACCGTTAGATAATTGTCCCCATGTAGCTCTTAATTTTAAGAAGTTTATAAAATTACTATCGTTTAAGAATTTTTCCTTTGAAACTACCCAACCTAAACCAAATTGAGGAGTTGTTTTCCAAATTTCTCTTGGGAATCTTGAGTCTCCTTCACGTCTTACGGTTGCGTTAAATAAATATTTATCATCAAAACCGTATTCTAGTCTACCTAAATAAGACATGTAATAAAATCTGCTAGCACTTTCAAAAACTCTACCGTTAAAAGAATCTGGATCTGCAAAATTTAAATACCAAGAACTTTCAAAATCTACAGCGCTAATATCTTCTCCAGTTGCAGAGAAACTGTTAGAATGTAAATCTCTATATGATGTACCAGCTATTGCTTTTACAGAGTGTTTACCAAATGTATCAGAGTAAGTTAAAAGATTATCCCACATTTGGTTAGATGTTGTTAAATTAGCTCTTCTAATACTAGAAACTTGTCTTTGAGATTGACCAGATATGAAGTAAGGTAATCTTACATTTCTTTCTAATATTGTTGAATAATCATTGTAATAGGTTGTTTTAAACGATAATTTATCAGGAATAAGGTAATACTCTGCATAGATGCTTGTAAGTAGTTTTCTTATTCTTAATTGATTATCATTAAACGTCATAGCCGGAAATGGGTTTTGTGATCCTCTATAACCAAGTAAAGTAGCGTCTGAAAAAGGTATTGGGTCTGCAGCTGTGTTTGCATAATCATATTTTGGTAAAATAGGTACTGCAAAATAAGCTTGAAACCATGCTCCGTTTTCTGGATTATATTTAGTAGCATTACTAAACGCACTATTTACTCCTACTTTAAAACGATCTGATACGTCTATGTCTATATTACCTTGAATATTAAAACGTTCGTATTCGTTTTTCATGTCTAAGATACCTTCTTGGGCAAAATAACTTGTGTTTATACCGTAGTTAGAGTTTTCTCCACCACCTGTAATACCTAAACTATGGTTTGTAATTGGTGCATCTCTTAAAACTTCTCTGTACCAATCTGTGTTTACGTTAGGGATGTTAGGATTAACACGACTTCTACCAAAACGTTGTATAGCATTTTCTACATATTGTATATCTGCAGCAGATCCAGACTCATTAACCATAGTTACAAACTGTTCTGCGTTAGCCATTTTTAATACGTTTTGTGCATGTTGAATACCTGTATATCCATTATAGGTAATAACAGGTTTACTACCTTTTTTACCGCCTTTAGTTTTAATAATTATAACACCATTACTACCTCTTTGACCAAAGATTGCTGTAGAAGAAACGTCTTTTAAAACAGAAACAGATTCTATTTGGCTATTATCTAAAAAGTCAATGTTATCATACCAGTTTCCATCAACTACGTAAAGCGGATTTTGGCTACCGTTTAAAGTGTTAATACCACGAATTCTTACATTAGGAGAATCTCCTGGTGATCCTGCACTTGTAATTTGCACACCAGGTACTTTACCTTGTAAAGATTGCATTACGTTACTGTTAGGTGTTTTTTCAATAACCTCTGAGTCTACAGTTGTTATTGCTCCGGTTAAATCTGATTTTTTTTGTGAACCATATCCTATAATAACAACTTCTTCTAAGTCTGAAACTTGAGTTTCTAAAGCTATGTTTAAAGTGTTTTGGTTTGCAACAGTTATTTCTACTGTTTTAAAGCCTATGTAACTAAATTCTATTACATCACCTTGTTTGGCGCTAATTGTATAATTGCCGTCAAAGTCTGTACTTGTTCCTGTACTAGTGCCTTTAATTAGGACATTAGCACTAGGTATAGGCAATCCGTCTTCCATACTGGTTACAGTACCTGTAATAGTTCTGTCTTGTGCATATAAAGTAATGCCAAGAAGGAAGAAGAATAAAACGCTAATCTTTGTTCTCATTTACTTTTAGTTTTTAAATGTTAGTGAAGTAAAATTAACAGCTATTTAACTAAATCTTTTATTTGGAAATACATTTTGATTACGTCATGATTGTAAAAATGTTAAAAACACAGGTATGACGTACTGTTAAACTATTAAAAAATTAGCAAATACGCAACTAAAACGTTATAGTGACGTAGTTTTGACGTATGTTAAAAATGACTTATTTTGTTAAAAAAAGTACTAATTAAAACTGTGTAAATATTCGGTAAGAGAGTCTTCTTTATCTAGTTTTAGTTTTCTTTTAAGACGATATCTATGCGTTTCTACACCTCGTGTAGATATGTTCATTAGAGGTGCAATTTCTTTTGTGGTTAGATTCATTTTGATGTAGGCAGAAAGCTTTAAATCTTTAGGTGATAATTTTGGATGTTTTTCTTTTAACTGATTGAAAAACTTTTTGTGTACTTGGTTAAAATTATATTCAAATATTTCCCATTGATCTTTGTTACCAATGGTTTGATCTATTTTTTTCTGAATTCTTCTGTTAATTAATTTATTGCTAAACTGCCCTTCGTTAATTTGAAGATCTTTTTTTATTTCTAGTAAAGCTTCGTTCTTTTTAACTAGTGCAATTGCGGTATTTGCTAGTTGTTTGCTCTTTAATTGAATTTCGCTTTCTAAAGCTTCATTTTTAATTTCTACTAATTTGCGTTCGTTTTCTATGTTTTTTTCTCTTAATAAGTGCTGTTGTTCTTTTTTTAATTCAATTTCAAGTCTTCTTTGTTCTTTATACATTTTACGCTTGTGTAAAAAATAAAAAATAGCCGTAAGGATTAATGCTGCAATAAAGTATAGTATAAATCCAAGACTAGATTTATACCAAGGTGGAAGTACGTGTAATTTTAATGATTTTACATCAGATGTTTGTCCAGATTTATTAGTGGTTCTAAAAAGCACTCCAAAATCACCATTTTTTAGATTAGATAGTACCAGGTTTTCATTATCTACTTTTTCCCATTTATTTGGATCTGTAGTAAGGCTATATTCAAAACTATGGCTAGTTGAACCAGGTGATGATATAGTAATATTGATATTACCATTGTTGGGTATGTCTATAACTTTATTTTCTAAACTCACATAAGTATCATTAACTTTTATTTGCTCTATAGCTGGAGTTTTTGGTGATTGAGCAGAAAAGTTATGATTAGGATTAAACATTAAAAAACCATCGTTAAGATTTAATGTGTATGTTGAGTCGTTTAATTTTGATACGTTTTCATAACCTAAGATAATACGGTTGTCATAATAGTTTCTTGTTAAAATTTCTTTTACAGAATTATCTTCATCTAGTTTAATAATTCCGTTATTGTTTTTAAAAAATATACTGTTTGTTGATGCTTCTGAAATTACATCTGAGTTTTTGCCTATCTTTTCATTTAAAAAAGGATATGGTACTATGCTATCTAATAAGGGCTCGTATTTTTTCCAACCATTATTTGTCTTGAAACAAATGGTGTTTTTAAGTTTATAAACTCTTACGTTATAATCTGTTTCTAAACCTTTATGATTATAGTCTACAACTTTTGTTATTGAATCATGATTAGTATTAAAAACAACTTTACTTAATCCTTTATAAGCGTTTGCAGCCCATGCTTGTTGTTTGTTTTCAAATTCTAAAAATCGCGTAGGATTAGTCGTTTTACCTAAATGGTTAACTTGCCATTTATTATTTTCTTTTTTAAATTTAACTAAACCTCCATAGGTACCTTGGGTATATATGTCTGTATCTGGTATTTTTTTTAAAGTCCAACCACCAGTGAAGTTAGAGATAAGTTCAATTTTGTCTTTTGAAACCAGATATGTACCGTTATTGTGACCACAAAATAGTTGATCATCAATTATTTTTAAATCCCAAACTTGTCCTTGTGTACCTTCAATAAATTTAAGATTATGGTCTTGGTCTAGATAATAAAGACCAGTATTACTTCCTATATAGATGGTGTTATTAAAATTTATAACATCATAAACAGCTCCTAATTTACCCGTTACATCATTGTAATAAGAGATATTGTTTTTTAAGTTAATTTTAGAAAGACCATTGTCTAAACACAGCCAAATGTTTTCATTTTTTTCAATTAAAATGCTTAAAACAGTATTGTTAGCAAGTCCATTTTCTTTGTTTATATTATAAACAACTTCACCATTATGATTGGTTATATAAAGTCCATTTTTGATAGTTCCAAAAACTAAATATCCGTTATCAAGCTGTCCAAAACGATTAAGTTGATATTTTTTTAAAGTTTCGTTTATGGGTAAGTTTAATGGTTCTAACTTTTTATTTTTAATAATAAAACAACCTTTTAAATCTGTTGTAAGTAGCAATTGATTTTTATAGTTAGAAATAGATATTATTCTATCTCCTGCTATAATATCATCTTGAATGAAAGGAGTTAATTTTAATTGATTGTTAAGTATAAACACACCTTTGTTTAAAGTTGAAACATATAAAGTGTTATTAACTATACTGCAAGAAATAACTGTAGATGGTAAATTAATTTTAGTGATTTTATCATTTTCATAAACGTAAATATTTTGAAACGATCTAAAAACGATCTTATCGTTGTAATCTAATATCTGCCAAAACTCTTCACTTGTTGATTTAGTTTTATTTAGTAAATGCGATAATGAATGATAGATAATTTGACCTTTGTCATTGTAAGTCCAATATCCAAATTCTTCATAAGAACCAGTGTAAATCTTGTCTTTTACCGCTAAAACAGATCTTATAGTTGTTTTATTAGGTAACGATTTAATTTTCCAATTTAATCCATTATAAATTAAAAGTCCGTTGTTGTTAGCAACATAAATTTTACCGTCATCTCCTTTAGATATTCCCCAATTTTGGTTACTTGCATTATATTTTGAAAGTGAATAATTTTCAAAATATGGTGTAAATTGAGCGTTAGCAAAAGGACTTGCCAGAATACAAATAAAGACTAAAAGTGTTTTTAATTTCATTTTAAAAACTTATTTTTTATTTAAGATCAGATATACAGGAAAATGGTCGCTGTAACCGCCTTTATAATTTTTACCAACATAAGTTCGATAAGGACTACCTTTATACTTACCGTCATATTGTTTTAAAAAATCTGCATCATAAATATCTGCTTTTACGTAGCGTAGTGTTTTTGGCTTTCTTTCAAAAAAATTGTGTGTAATTATAATCTGATCAAATAAATTCCACTCAAAATTATGACTTGTTGTACCTCTATCAATAGATAGTAGAGTGTCCATCGGGTTAAACAAACCTATATTATCTACCAACTGTTTTATACTATTACTAAAAGGATCATCATTAAAATCTCCCATTACTACAATTTTAGGATTGTCATAATCTTCTTGTAGTCTTAAAATAATAGCTTGTACTTGTTCTGATGCTTTAATACGTTTAAATTCTGTAGCAACATCACCAGTTCTTCTTGATGGCCAATGGTTGACTATAAAATGTATTTTTTCACCAAAAAACAAACCAGATACTAATAAGATATCTCTTGTGTAGTCGGGTAATCCATCTTCATCGGTTAAAGTAAAGGTGAAAATTTCAGAATGTAAAACCTCAAACTTTTTACTATCGTAAATAAATGCTACGTCTATACCACGTTCATCTTGACTATCATAATGTACAAATTGATATGGATATTCTTTAAGATGTTTTGAAGCAATTAAATCCTTTAATACAGCATCATTTTCTACTTCTGCTAAACCAATAATTGCTGGATGACTGTTGGTTTCTTTTCTACCTATGTTAGAAATAGCATAACCAATTTTACGTAGCTTATTTTTATAACGTTTAACTGTCCAGCGCTTTTTAGAAGTAGGAATAAAATCATCATCACGAGTAAATTCGTCATCATAAATATCAAAAAGATTTTCGATATTATAAAAAGCAACAGTTTGTTTATTAGTTTTAGATTTAAATATATTAAACTTCAAAAGGATAGAATTTTAAAAGTCTAAAAATAGCAAATTTATTGTGGCTACAATTATGTAAATTTGCAATATAAATATTTATATGCTAGAGAAAAAAGACATAGAATTAGAAAGCGCCGTATTAATTGGTGTAGTAACAAGAGAACAAGACGAAGCACAATCTAAAGAATACTTAGATGAACTAGAGTTTTTAACCTATACAGCAGGCGGAGAAGTAAAAAAACGTTTTACCCAAAAAATGGAGATGCCTAATCCCAAAACATTTATTGGTACAGGTAAAATGGAAGAGGTAAAGCAGTTTATTGATGATAATGAAATTGGGACAGCCATTTTTGATGACGAGTTAAGCGCAGCGCAAGAACGCAATATTAGTAAGATTTTAGGTGTAAAAGTATTAGACCGTACTAACCTTATCTTAGATATTTTTGCACAACGTGCTCAAACCAGTTATGCACGTACGCAGGTAGAATTAGCACAATGCGAATACTTGTTACCAAGACTTAAAGGAATGTGGACACACCTTGAGCGTCAAAAAGGAGGTATTGGTATGCGTGGACCAGGTGAAACCGAGATTGAAACCGATAGACGTATTGTACGTGATAAAATAGCATTGTTAAAGGCAAAAATAAAGACTATTGATAAGCAAATGGCTGTGCAACGTGGTAACCGTGGTAAAATGGTGCGTGTAGCTTTAGTTGGTTATACAAACGTAGGTAAATCTACTTTGATGAACACCATTAGTAAATCTGAAGTCTTTGCAGAAAACAAACTATTTGCAACTTTAGATACTACGGTTAGAAAAGTTGTAATTCAGAATTTACCATTTTTATTAACCGATACTGTAGGTTTTATACGTAAGCTGCCAACACAATTGGTAGAAAGTTTTAAAAGTACGTTAGATGAAGTGCGTGAAGCAGATTTATTGCTTCATGTTGTAGATATTTCGCATCCAAATTTTGAAGAGCATATTGCTTCTGTAAATAAAATTTTAGGTGAAATAGATAGCGCAGACAAACCTACAATTATGGTGTTTAATAAGATTGATGCTTATAAGGCAGAACCGTTTGATGAAACCGATTTAACTGCTGAACGTACCACAGAACATTATAGTTTGGCTGAATGGAAAAGGACTTGGATGAATAGAGTAGGAGAAGACAATGCTTTATTTATCTCTGCGCTAAACAAGAAAAACTTAGAAGAATTTAAAAAGCGTGTATATAATGAAGTAAGAGAAATACACGTTACACGTTTTCCTTATAATCACTTCTTGTATCCGGATTACGATTATGAAAATTTAGGAGAAGAAGAGTAAAATAACTTGGGCGTTACCCACTTTTGTTTTTAATGACAAAAGTGCGTCGGGCTTTCGCTAGTCGCAATCAAAGATGTGCTCCAATAATAGCTCAATCCCTAACGCATAAAAAAAGTGCTTCCTTTTTGGGAAGCACTTTTTTTATATCTAAATCTAGAGTATTTATTATAGTTTATAGTTTAAACCAAATAACCAGTAAGATTGTAAATCATTATCTGCATTATCTAAACTTACACCTTGGTAAGCTGCTGCTTCTTGTTTGTTACTTCTTAAACCAAAGTCAAAACCAACACCTATGTTTTTCCATAATGTATACCCAAAACTGTTAATCCAAGTCCAGTTAGAATAGTCACCGCTTTTATAGCTAGCAAAACCAGAGAAGTTAGATTTAAAGTTTACTTTACCAATTTGTCTTGTATAGTCTGCTACAAACTTGGCTCCTAAAGAAGATTCAAAAACAGTACCTTCATCAGCAAAAACAAAGTTGTAGTTTAATGGATGTATTACAACTACTAAGTTTTCTATAGGTGTCCAAGTTGCACCAACACCAAGATCTAAATAACCTGGGTTATTAAAGTTGTTTAATAATGTTGTTCTGTATTCTCCTAATCCAGAAATTGCCCACTTATCACTTAATTTTCTACCATAAAGAGATGTGATATTAAAAACGTCTGTGTTTTCTCTAAACTTATCGCTGTCTGTAGGATCGTCTTTATCATCTAATTTTACCCAACCTAAATTCACATTTAAGTTATTACGCCAGAAAAATTTCTCTTCAATTAAATTTGCGTAACCATTTACAGTAAAACCAATATTACCAGAACTGTTGTTAGGTGCTGCTTGAGCATACCAATTGTTAAATTCAGAGATACTTCCTCCAATGGTACCAAAAGCACCAACTCTCCAACCTGGTAACGCATCTATTTGAGCTTGTATAGCATTTGCTTCTGCTTGAAACTTATCAGCTTGTGCTTGTTTTTCAGCTTTTTCAGCTTTTAATTCTTCTTTTGTTTGAGCATTTACGGAAACGATTCCTAAAAATATAGCCCCAATAAGTAATACTTTTTTCATTTCTAATTATTTTTAGTTTTTAATAAAACGGATGCAAAGGTAAGTTTTACTTTTGATTTATGTGAAATTACCAAAACAACTTAACGGTCTGTTATTCAGTAATTTAAATAATCAATAAAGTTGTTAACGCTTAAATAATGGCACAGAAGAACATGCTTCTCCATACATAATTGATTTGGCGTGTTTTTTTAGTTTAGAAGTAAGCATAGTGTAAGCGTTTATAGGGACTGGCTTGTTGCTACAGCCTTTAACGATTACTGGTTTATCTTGGTAAATTGTAGTGTCTATCTGGTCAATTTTATCTTGGTAAATTGAGGTTTCTAAATCCTCTAAATTTCCAATATGGCACTTTTCGACAAAAGGCTCTAAATTAACGACCAACAACATAAATGCCCAATCAGGTATGATGGCATCTGTACTACAAGTTATTGCCACGTACTGGTTTTTGTGTTGAGACCAGTCATATGCTTTTACTTGTTCTCTAAAATCTTTTTCTCTAAGGACTAATCCTTCATAAAGCCAATCTTTAATGTCAAAAACTACACGTTTACCAGATGGATAATAATCTTCTAGATCTATTACTTGCAGCTTGCTATTGGCTACGCGGTTTATAATTTCGTCTGCCATTTTGATTGCTTTTATAGCATTCCTAATTCTAGTTTTGCTTCTTCACTCATTAAGTCTTGTGACCATGGTGGATCAAAAGTAATTTCTACTTCAGCGTCTTTAATATCGTTAAGAGATTTTACTTTTTCTTCTACTTCAAGAGGTAAAGTTTCTGCAACTGGACAGTTTGGTGTTGTTAAGGTCATTAGGATTTTTACTTCGTAATCTTCGTTTACTAATACATCGTAAATTAATCCTAGTTCGTAAATATCTACTGGTATTTCTGGATCGTAAATGGTTTTTAAAACCTTTACTATTTTTTCTCCTAATTCGGCTGTATCTATTGTGCTCATTTTCTTTTTCTTTTGTTATTCCGCGAAAGCGAAATTATTTTAATTGTGTTTGATAAGCAATTGCGTACATCTTTAATTGCTTAATCATGCTAACTAATCCGTTTGCTCTTGTAGGAGATAGGTGTTCTTTTAATCCAATTTTATCAATAAAATCGGTATCTGCTTCGATAATATCTTTTGGGTGTTGGTTTGAGAACACACGAATTAAAATAGCAATAATCCCTTTGGTAATTATAGCGTCGCTATCTGCAGTAAAGGCTACTTTATCTTCATCCATTTGAGCATGTACCCAAACTTTGCTTTGACAACCTTTAATTATATGATCGTCGGTTTTGTATTGCTCGTCAATTAATGGTAAGGTTTTACCAAGATCTATCATGTATTGGTAACGCTCTTCCCAATCTTCAAACATTGAAAATTCGTCTATGATGTCTTCTTGAATTTCTTTTATACTAGGCATAAGTCGTTTCTGTCTTTTTCAGTTACAAAATTAATGAATATTCTTCTATTGTAAGCCTTGACTTGTCGTTAAACCAGTCTTAATTTTTTGGCACTAAGTTTAAAAGATAGTTAACTACTTCTGCAATTTGTTTTGGAGGATTACCCGCATCAAAAGATTGAGAACCGTATGTTTTTTCTCCAATAAAAATTTTTAAGTTAGCAATTGCAGCACCATCATATTGATGTGCTTTACTTGGAGCTTCAAATTCATTAATTTTTGTAATGTCAAAATTACTAGCTAAGTTGGTTAAAGTTTCCCAATTCTTAGTTGTGCAATCTTTTGTTTCTTCTTTAGACGTGCGAGATAATTGATATGTAATTTTATCTTTATTAGCTTTTATCATTAAATAACCGCCTCTTGTAACCGCAGTATATTCAAATGACGTAACGTCTAATTGTGTTGTTTTAGCGTTTTTTGATATTTCTGTGTTACTTTTAGCTAAGTCAGATTGTATATTTTTAGAAGCATTACATGCGTTTAAAAACAAGGTTAAAAAAATAAGAATATAGGTTTTCATCTTTATTGAAATTTATTATTTACTATAATAATACAAAAAAGACGCCAAATATGGCGTCTTTTAGAATTTTATGACTTTAATGGATTAGTTTCCTACTAAAGCAGATCTTGATCCGCCAGCTTGGAAGATAGCTCTCATTCTTTCTTTTTGACCTTGAGAGAACATATACATACACTCATCATTTACATAATCCATGTAATTCATAGTCATATCATTAGAACGACAATTAACAGTTGGATAAGAAGGACAACCATAATTTGGTCCATCTGATGATGGAGTGTCTGCAACAAAATCGTCTTGCTTACATCTTCCGTCTCCCCAAATATGACGTAAGTTTAAATAGTGTCCAACTTCATGAGTTAATGTTCTTCCTTGGTTGTAAGGTGCTGACGATCCTCCTGGTAAACTAGAGTATAATACTACAACTCCATCTGTTGCAGATGGTCCACCTGGGAATTGTGCATATCCTAAAATACCACCGCTAATGTTACATACCCAAATATTTAAGTGAGTAGAAGGTGTTACTGGTGGGTAAGCAGCTTTTACAGCATCATTAGTACTCCAAGCAGATGTAGAGTTTGAGTGTCTAAATGTACCAGCTAATGTAAAGTTGATTTCAGTGTCAGCTACTAAATTAGCAAATTCTGAAGGGACTTGGTTAACATCGTTATTTGAAGCTCTAAAATCATCATTTAACACAGCGATTTGAGCATTAATTTGTTGATCACTAACATTTTGAGCAGAATTACTGTAAACTACATGTACGTAAACAGGAATATTTACCACGCCTAAATTGTCGGAAGTGTCTCCACCACCGCCGCCAGATCCTCCAGATCCGCCGCCATTTCCATTTCCGTTACCTGCACCATCAGGTTTTTTTGAAGCAATAAAACTTCTAGTATTGTATTCTATGTCATACATTTTTTTATCTAAACCAGGATTTTCGTTTAATAGACGGTTTAGGTTTACCATCGAGTAGCAAACGGCTTTTCCTTGTGCTGCTCTTGCAGTTTCATCATTATCTGCATCTGTATACAAATAAAAATCTGACATGTCTACTTTAGCTTGTTCTTCGTTTAATGATTCACTTTGATTGTCGTTACAAGACATAAACAGCAGTGCTACACTAGCTATTCCTAAAAATAATTTTTTCATTTTGCTATATTTAATCAGTTTATGTTGGTCAATATATGGTATAAATCATAAATTATTAAATATTTTTCAAACAAAATCTTAATTATTAGACAAAATGACAATTTTATTCAATAAAAAAGCACCTCTTTTATGAAGTGCTTTAAAAAAAATATATGTAAATCATGTTTAACTTAACATCATCTTTGCTTTTTTTACAGCAGTAACTAAAGCGTCTATTTCTTCTTTAGTATTATAGAATGCAAACGAAGCTCTTACTGTACCTGGTATTTTATAAAAATCCATTATTGGTTGCGTACAATGATGACCAGTACGAACAGCAATCCCCATTTTATCTAATAATGTACCAACATCATAAGGATGTATACCATCTAAGTTAAATGATATTACAGATGTTTTGTTTTTAGAAGTTCCGTAGATTTTTAGACCTTCAATTTCTAAAAGTTTTTTAGTACCGTACTCTAAAAGGTCATGCTCGTAATTAGCAATGTTATCAAAGCCAATAGCATTCATGTAATCTATTGCGGCTCCAAAAGCAATGCCTCCACAAATATTTGGTGTTCCTGCTTCGAATTTATGAGGTAAACCTGCGTAAGTTGTTTTTTCAAAAGTAACTTGGTCAATCATTTCTCCACCACCTTGATAAGGCGGAAGTTTTTTTAACCATTCTTCTTTACCATAAAGCATACCAACGCCTGTTGGTCCACACATTTTGTGAGCAGAGGTTACATAAAAATCTACATCTAATGCTTGTACATCTGGTTTTATATGTGGACAAGCTTGCGCACCATCTATTAAAACAGCAGCGCCAACTTGATGTGCTTTTTCAATAATTGCTTCAATAGGATTAATGGTGCCTAATGCGTTAGATATATGATTAACAAAGACTAATTTAGTATTTTCAGAAAGTAAATTAACATAGGCATTCATGTCTAATTCGCCTTCTTTAGTCATAGGGATTACTTTAAGTGTAGCTCCTGTTTTTTCGCAAAGCATTTGCCAAGGAACAATGTTGCTATGATGTTCTAATGCAGAGACTATAAGTTCATCTTTTTCATTTAAAAGTGAAGTAAAGCCATTAGCAACTAAGTTAATGCTGTGTGTTGTTCCTGAAGTTAAAATAACTTCATAAGTATGTTTAGCATTAAAATGATTTTGAATAGTCTTACGTGCAGCTTCGTACTTATCTGTGGCTTCTTGACTTAGTGTGTGTACACCGCGATGTATATTAGCGTTATAATTAGAATAATAATCTACTATTACATCTATAACTTGTTGTGGTGTTTGCGACGTTGCAGCATTATCAAAATACACTAAAGGTTTACCATTTACTTGTCTATTAAGTATAGGGAAATCTTTTCGTATGTCTTCAACATTAATCATAGCTGTTTTGTTTAGCCCCGATAGTAGCGACATCCTTTTTTGAGGTACGAAAAAAAGATATAGCGAATAGCGGGATTAGCTTCTAATAATTTTTTATAGATCAAATCCTATATTGACGCCTAATTTAAGTGCAATAAGTTTAGTAATGCGTTGTTTAAGTTCTGGTATTTTTACCGAACTTAATACGTTGTTACTAAATGCAAACATTAATAATCCTCTTGCTTCTTTTTCTGGGATACCTCTAGATTTTAAATAGAATAAAGCACTTTCGTCTAACTGACCAATTGTACAACCGTGAGAGCATTTTACATCGTCTGCAAAAATTTCTAGTTGAGGTTTGGTGTTAATTGTAGCTTTATCGCTAACTAAAATATTGTTGTTAGATTGAAAAGCATTTGTTTTTTGTGCTTCTTTTTCAACAACTACTTTACCATTAAATACGCCGGTTGCGTTATCGTCAAAAATACCTTTGTAATCTTGGTGACTTTCGCAATTTGGTTCTATATGATGTACTAATGTGTTATGATCTACATGTTGTTTTTCACCAATAATTGTTACTCCTTTTAATGTAGAATCTATACGCTCTCCGTTTTGATAATAATTAAGGTTATTTCTGGTTAATTTACCACCAAAACTAAAGGTATGAACAGAAGCAAAACTTTCTTGCTTTTGCTCTACAAAAGTGTTGTCTATTAAAGAGGCATTTAGATTATCATTTTGAATTTTATAATAATCAACAATTGCGCGTTTGTTGGCAAATATTTCTGTAACACTATTGGTTAATACAGGATTGTCTGTAAGACTTTGATGACGTTCTATAATTTGTACATGACTATTCTCGTCAACTACAATTAAGTTACGAGGTTGAAGCATAAGTGCAGACTCGTTACCTGTAGAAAAATGTACAATTTGAATAGGTTTGTTAACTACTTTGTTTTTTGGGACGTGAATAAACGCGCCTTCTTGAGAAAATGCTGTGTTTAAAGATGATAAGCCATCTTTTTCTGCTACTTTGTTAAAGTAATTTTCTATAACCAATTGGTATTTTGGTTTTGTTAATGCAGCAGACATTAAACAAACATCTAGACCTTCGTGTGTAGTTTGAGATAAATGAGATGAGTATTTACCGTCGATAAAAACAATCTTGTAAGTATCTATATCGTGAATAAAATATTGTTTTATATCACTATATTCTATAGCGTTTTCTTGTTTAGGGAATACGCTATAGTCATGTTTTAATATACTGTTTAAAGATGTGTACTTCCAAGCTTCATCTTTTTTTGTAGGAAAGCCTTTATCTTCGAAAAGTTTTATAGCTTCTGTACGAATATCATGTATTTTAGTATCAACGTCTACATGGTCTTCAAAAGCCATGAAAGATGAAACTAATTTTTCTTTTAAACTCATTTGTTAAGTTTTCAGTATTCAGTCTTCAACGCATTTTAAATGCTGCTTAAAGCTGTATTATTCTACATAATTTTAATTTGCTAGAAAGTGCTTATGCACCAACTTCTTCTTTAATCCAATCGTAACCTTTTTCTTCTAGCTCGTGTGCTAATTCTTTAGTTCCAGATTTAACAATACGTCCATTTAATAGCACGTGTACATAATCTGGTACGATGTAATCTAATAAGCGTTGGTAGTGCGTAATTACTACAACAGCGTTATCTTTGTTTTTTAATTTATTTACACCGTTTGCAACAATACGTAAAGCGTCAATATCTAAACCAGAATCAGTTTCGTCAAGAATAGCTAATTTTGGTTCTAACATTGCCATTTGGAAAATTTCGTTACGCTTTTTTTCTCCTCCAGAAAACCCTTCGTTTAAAGAACGAGATAAGAATTTACGATCTATTTCTAGTAATTCTGATTTTTCACGAATTAGCTTTAACATCTCGTTAGCTGGCATATCTTCTAGCCCTTTTGCTTTTCTAGATTCGTTTATAGCAGTTTTCATAAAGTTGGTTACCGAAACTCCAGGAATTTCTACTGGATATTGAAACGATAAAAATACACCTTTATGTGCGCGCTCTTCTGCTGCAAGCTCGTTAATGTTTTCTCCTTCTAAAAAGATATCTCCATCCTCAACTTCGTAATCTTCTTTACCAGCAATTACAGAAGCTAATGTACTTTTACCAGAACCGTTTGGTCCCATAATGGCGTGTACTTCACCTGGTTTTACTTCTAGGTTAATACCTTTTAATATAGATTTGTCTTCTACGCTTGCGTGTAAGTTATTTATCTTTAACATACTGTTTATTTTCCTAATTTAATAACGTCGTTTTTATTCGGGTCTAGTGCTTTAACACTATGTATTTTTTCTATTTTTAGTTTGTATGGCCAGCCTTCTTCATTTTTATCTTTTGGGATAATTTGTGCCTCTACATCTGCTATAACCATATCTGTTGCTTCTTTTTTGTAAGGCTCTGCTTCTTTATTTAAAGCTTCAGATTTTTCATCTAAAATAACACCGTAAATATCATTTTTTACTTGAAAAACTGCTGCGTCTGCATAGTATACAAACTCTCCAACTAATCTTTTGGTTTCAACTTTTTTATCTGTTGAAGTGGTTTCGGTATTTTTCTTTTCGTCTTTACAACCAAAAGCTAATATGATAGTACAAATAAGAATTATTTTTTTCATTTTTTACTATTTAATTGGTTCTGGTGCTGGATTTAAACTGTTATAATCTTTTGTTGAATGTTGTATAATAACACGTGCTCCTTTTTCTTTTGCAAATGTTTCAAAAACTTCCATTGATGCTAAAGTTTGATCAACATCATGATTAAAGATTGGTACTCTAGAGTTTTTTCTGCTTTCTTCCATGTGATACATGTCTCCTGTAAGCATTAATGGTCCTTCTTGTTCTAAATCTATAAATAAAGACTGATGACCTGGTGTATGACCTGGAGTTGATACTATTACAACTCTTCCGTCACCAAAAACATCATAATTACCATTTATTTTCTTTAAAGCTTTTAAATTTTTTATCGCGTTAAAGTTGTCTGGACTTTGTTTTTTTTGTTCTTCGCTAGTTACAAAGTTATACTCGTTTTCTTGAACGATCCAAATGGCGTTTGGTAATTTAGATGCAGATCCAGAATGGTCAAAATGTGTATGCGATAGGGCAATATATTTTACATCATCTGTTGATAAGCCTATTGACTTTAGTTGTTCTTCAATTCCTGTTTTTCTACTTACAGTAAAAGCGCCTTCTGGAGTTGTAAATGGTTCTTTCCCTATTAAATCTTCAGATAATCCTGCGTCCCATAATAAGTTACCGTCTGGATGCTGAATTAAATAAAATGCATCTGCAAAGGTTTTTGATTGTCCTTTATAAGCATCATCTTGAGAAAAAATTTCAAGCATGTTAACTTGAACAGTACCACCATCAAGCATAAACATTTTGATAGGCTCTTTTTTAACCTCTGTTTCTGTTTGCTCTACAACAGATTCTTTTTTGTCTTTTTTACAAGCAACAACTAAAGAAAGGGTAATAAGAAGAATGATTAGTTTTTTCATAGTTAAAAATTGATTATCCTACAGATCCTTCTAATGAAATTTCTAAAAGTTTTTGTGCTTCTACAGCAAACTCCATAGGTAATTTATTTAATACTTCTTTACTAAAACCGTTGACGATTAAAGCAATTGCTTTTTCGGTATCAATACCACGTTGGTTACAATAAAAGATTTGATCTTCTCCAATCTTACTGGTTGTAGCTTCGTGTTCTATTTGTGCCGATTTGTTTTTTGCTTCAATGTATGGGAATGTATGTGCGCCACACTCGTTACCCATTAGTAAACTATCACACTGTGAGAAGTTACGTGCATTTTCTGCGCGACCTGCTATTTGTACTAATCCGCGGTAAGAGTTTTGAGATTTACCTGCAGAAATCCCTTTAGAAATAATTGTAGATTTTGTGTTTTTACCAAGATGGATCATCTTAGTTCCTGTATCTGCTTGTTGGAAATTATTAGTTACTGCAATAGAGTAAAACTCACCAACAGAGTTGTCTCCTTTTAATACGCAGCTTGGGTACTTCCAAGTTACAGCACTACCTGTTTCTACCTGAGTCCAAGAAATTTTTGCGTTTTTCTCACATAAACCACGTTTGGTTACAAAGTTATAAACACCACCTTTTCCTTCGGCATTTCCAGGAAACCAGTTTTGTACGGTACTGTATTTTATTTCGGCATCATCTAATGCTATAAGCTCTACAACTGCAGCGTGTAATTGGTTTTCGTCACGACTTGGTGCTGTACAACCTTCTAGATAACTTACGTAACTACCTTGATCTGCTACAACTAATGTGCGCTCAAACTGTCCTGTTCCTGCTTGATTAATACGGAAATAGGTAGATAATTCCATTGGGCATTTTACACCTTTAGGGATGTAGCAAAAACTACCATCACTAAATACTGCGCTATTTAATGCTGCGTAAAAATTATCTTTTTTAGGTACAACGGTACCAATATATTTTTTTACTAAATCAGGATATTCGCGGATAGCTTCAGAGATAGAACAGAAAATAATACCTTTTTCTGCTAATGTCTTTTTAAATGTAGTTGCAACAGAAACAGAGTCTACAACAACATCCATAGCTACACCTGCTAATTTTTTTTGTTCGTCTAGAGAAATTCCAAGTTTATTAAAAGTGTCTAATAATTCTGGATCTACTTCGTCTAAACTATCGTATTTAGGTTTGTTGTTTGGAGCCGAGTAATAAGAAATAGCTTGAAAATCTGGTTTTTCGTAATGTACGTTTGCCCATTCTGGTTCTACCATTTCTTTCCAAGTTTTGAAGGCATCAAGACGCCACTCGGTCATCCATTCAGGTTCTTCTTTTTTAACCGAAATGGCACGAACAATGTCTTCGTTTAAACCAACAGGAAAGGTGTCAGATTCAATATCTGTGTAAAAACCGTATTCGTATTCTTTAGTTTTTAATTCTTCTCTTAAATCGTCTTCAGTATATTTTGACATAGTAATTTTTGTCTTCTTTTTTTAAAGTGAAAAACTTTCTCCGCAACCGCAAGTACGGTTGGCATTAGGGTTATTAAACACAAAACCAGTTCCGTTTAATCCTCCTGAATATTCTAAAGTGGTACCTATTAGGTATAAAAAACTTTTTTTGTCAACAATAATTTTAACCTCATTATCTTCAAAAACTTTATCTTCTTCTGCTTTGGTTTTGTCAAACTTTAAATCGTAAGATAAACCAGAGCAACCACCACTTTTTACACCAACTCTTATGTAGTCAGTGCTAGGATTAAAGCCATTATCATTCATTAATTCGATGACTTTCTTTTTTGCTGTATCAGAAACTTTTATCATACCTGTTTATTAGAGTTTATCTAAATAGAATGCAAAGATACAATTTAAGTCTCTGTTTACCATATTTAGTAACATTATATTAATAAATAGGCAGATTGATTTTTCTTATTGAGGAAGAAATGCGGGATTGTTTATAAATGAAGGGTCAGAAAGTGATAACAAGAAAGCTTTTAAGTTGTTCTTGTCTTCTTCTGAAAGTTGAACGCCACCTTGCTCTACTTTTTTCATTAAAGGATCAATAGTTGAAGAATTTTGAAGACCGCTACTGTAGTGTTCTATAACATCGTCTAAAGTTAGAAATCTACCGTCGTGCATATATGGTGCAGTGTAAGCTAAATTACGTAGTGTTGGTGACCTAAACTTACCATTATCATTAGGATTGCCTGTAACTGCACCCAAGCCTAAGTCTGTAAAAGTAGCATCTAAACCATTGTTGTGAAATTGATTGTCTGTCCAAAGCGGATTGTTAGGATTACCATGACAATGGAAACAATCACCACGTTCTTCATCCATAAACACATTTAAACCTTCTTGTTCTTGAGCAGTTAAGGTGGCTTCTCCATTTAGAAATTTATCAAATTTGGAATTACCAGAAATTAAAGTACGCTCAAATTGTGCAATTGCTTTTGTCACTAAGTCTTTTGTGATAGTTGAAGTACCAAACGCTTGGTTGAATAAATTTGGATATTCTGGATGGTTGTTAAGTCTGTGTTCTACATCACTCCATGAAGGATTTTCTAGCTCAATTGGATTGGTAACTGGTTCTAATGCTTGATGTTCTAGTCCTAATGCGCGTCCGTCCCAAAAGTATTTGTCATCAAAGTTCCATGCTAAATTAATTAAAGGCATACTATTGCGATTACCAAAATTACCTGAAACACCAACGCTAAATTTATTAGAGTCTGAAAATCCATTTTGTGGCATATGGCAACTTGCACAAGCTTTTGTGTTATCTACAGATAGAATACGATCGTAAAATAAGCGTTTTCCTAAAGAAACACCTTCTTCTGTCATTGGGTTGTCAAAAGGAATAATTGGATCTATTAACAATTGGTCAAAATGTTGCGGTACTTCTAATTGATAAGGTATAGGTACATAAGCATCATTATTGTTTATTGTGTCTTCAGATTTTGAACACGAACAAATAATAATTGTTAATAGGCAATATGTAATCCAATATTTCATTAATATTTATTGTATAATTTCACCTAAGCTAAATACAGATAATACATTTTCTTGCATCATTTTTTGTGCGGTATAATTAGGCATTAGTGGTGTGTCTAATACGTTTAAATCCCAAGTGTTTGGATTGGTAAAAAATTGGGCAATATTCATTTTAACTTCAATCGTTGCATTGTTTGAAATAGTGAATGACTCTGAAAATGTTATTGTTGCAAAATTTTGCTCAAAAACACCTTCGCTTACTCTTGCAGTTCCATTATGATAGTTAAAAGGTGCAGGGTTAGTTGTGTTAACATTATACATGCCATCAAATTGTAAAAAGTGATAACCGCCACCAAGCATGTCTGGCCAATTCCAAGAAGCAGTATTTAAATCTGGATAAGCACCGTTTATATTATCTTGTTGGTTAAATCCCCAAATAAATTTAAGTTGATAATTACCTAGTGGAACGGCATTGGTTTCTGGAGAGAAATCATATGTATCTTCGTTTGATAAATCTGTAAATTTATAACCATCAAATACATAGCTAAGGTTGTTATCTGTATTAATTAATTCAATACGAGAGATAAGGTATCTTATTCTGTCAATGTTTATTACTTCTCCGTTTTCGTTTGTAAGGTCTAAGTTTTCAAAGTTAGAGCTATCTAATAATTGGTCATTCCAATTGTGTGTAAATTTAAAACTAACACTAGCATTTGTTTCTGCTACAGCATTGTCGTCTGCATCTTCGCTACATGCAGTTAGGGTTAAAAATAAAGCTATTAATGTTGCTATTTTTTTCATTTAATTTAATGTTGTTATAATTAAGTCTTCAAAACCTTTGTTTTCTGGTATGTCAATATCGTTACTGCTAGAGACGCCAACAACTACAATTTTACCATTGTCTAATTGAGTAATTCCATGTCCGTAATCTATGTTGCTTCCTCCAATTGATGTTTGCCAATTTAAATCACCATTTGAATTAGTTTTAAAAACCCAAATATCATTTTGTCCATTATTTTGGGTGAGTTGTCCTGTGCCACTTCTAGAGCTTCCGCAGTAAAGATATCCGTTTTCTAAATCAGAAATAACAGCCCGACCAACATCAAAACTTTCTCCTCCATAATTGGTTTCTTGTAAAAGTTGACCAGAATCATTAATTATAATAGACCATACATCTGCAGCACCTAAACTGTTTGAGATATCTGCATCTTCACTTCTTGTGTCACCAATAATTAGATAATTACCATTATTTGTTTTTATTATCTTACGTGCTTCATCTATTTGAGAGCCACCATAATTTTTTTTCCATTCTAAAATACCTTGACTATTTATTTTGATAACCCAAAAATCGTAAGAACCGATGTTGTTTGTAACGTCAAAATCGGTGCTATCTGAGGATCCTATAATAATAAAGCCATTATCTTCTGTTTGTAAAGTGTCGTAAGGCGTATCTGAGAAGGAACCGCCAAAATATTTACTCCATTGTAGGTTGCCTGTTTCATCTATTTTTAAAGCCCAATAGTCGCCGCCAGCATGTAAGGTTTGATTGCTTCTGGTGTTACCTTCTCCTCCAGAAGCAGTAACGTCTAAAACACCTGTTAAAAAATAACCGTTGTCATTTGTTTGTATTATTGATAATCCGTAATCTAAACCAGAATAGCCATAAGTTTTTTCCCATTCAATATTACCTTGAGGATCTGTTTTAAACACCCAAAAATCTTGTTGACCAGCATTATTACTTACGTCTCCATCGTTGCTAAAAGTGTATCCTATTACAATAAATCCACCATCGTTAGTTTGGATAATATCATTAGCTTTTTCATCATTACTACCTCCGTAAGTTTTGTTCCATAGTAAATTGTTGCTAGCGTCAAATTTTAATAACCATGCATCATAACTTTCGTCAGACTTGTTTGTGATATCGCCATTTACAGATTGTGTATATCCAACAACAGCGTATCCGCCATCAGATGTTTTTATTACTGCTTCTGCGCTATCATTTTTTGAACCGCCAAAAGTTGATATGTTTTCTATGCTGCCTGTTGTTGTTACTTCTGGAGTTTCTTGTTCTTGTTGAGGTTGAGGTGTGTCATCTTCAGTTTTACAAGAAGTTAAAACGAAAGCTAAGGCAATTATTTTTAGATAAATATGTTTCATTTAATTACTTTTTCTAATAATTAAAAGTCCAGCATCAATATCTCCTATTATAATATTTTCACTCTCAAAATAAGGATATACACTCCATGCGCCATTAAAATCAGGATTATCATCTGCAGGATAAGTATCAAAAAAACCATTTTCTACAAGAGCGTTGGATGCTGCAGACACATTACTGATGTCTAATACTCTTAGACCTGCACGATAGTTGGCTAAATAATATTCGTTTCCTTTTACATAACCGTTATGATCAATTGCTGGTGTTGGTCCAAAATATGTTGAAGATAATGAAGGGTTGTCTAAATCGTTAAAGTCAAAAACTAAAGTCTTTGTGTTAAAGCCATAGGTGATTTCGTCTACCTCATCACCTAAAATAAAATAGGCTTGATCCTCTGTAAACCAACCTTGATGTGCGTAGGCTGTTTGAGGATAAGATATACTGCTTATTTGAGTAATGTTAGACTTATCTGTAACGTCTAAAATTACAACTTGATCTGTATTGCCATTACTACCTATGTATATTTGATGTCCAGTGTAGTCGCTGTCTGGTCCGTTATAAGTAACAACTTGCGCATCATGAGAGTAGCCTGCTGAGTTATATTCGCCTAAGTATGTGGGATTTAAAGGATCAGTAATGTCTACAAATATAGGACCTCCATTATTATTGGTACATCCAACAAGGTAAGCTACACCTTCCTCTTCATTAATGACTATGTTGTGACAGCTATCTACACCGTTAAAGGTTGTATCTGCAGTAAATGTTACTGGTGTAGAAGTAAGGTTTCTTAATCTTGTAAGATCAAAGACCTGCATGCCGTGCGAGCCTGCATTATCTGCAACTATAAAAGCGTAGTTATTATAAGTTTTAACATCTCTCCATATACTTGAGGTTGTGTTTGTTTCAAGTCTACCTAAAAATATAGGGTTTGTTGCATCAGTAACATCTATAAATGCTGTGCTGTTAGTTAAAGCGGTTATTGCATATTCTTTTTGGGTTAATGGGTCTGTCCATCCCCAAATATCATTACCTCTTGCTGCAGTAGATCCGCTTAAAGTTAGAACATCTATTTCTCCCATTAAATCAAAGCCATTACAGGGATAATTTCCTGCTAATCCATCAATACAGGGTGATTGAGAGCTTTGTGTGCTGTTGTTAGGCTGTGTTGATGTAAGCTCTTCATCTTCTGAACAGCTAAGGTTTAATAAAAGAATAACTATTAAACTTAATGTTTTGTAATAGTGTTTTATTTTAAGTTTATAGTTGTTCATTTTTTTATTTATTGATTATCAGTTTTTTAGATATTCTATCGTTTATTCGGACAATATAAATCCCATTGTTATAATTATCTGTTGGTAAAACGAAGGTTCTGGCATTGATATTGTTTTTATCAAATACCTTTTTACCAAGTACATTAAATATTTGAACAGTCATTATTTTTTTTGTGCTGTTACTTGTTAATTTACTTTTACCTTTTGTTGGGTTGGGAGACATTGAAAAATTATTAGCAATTTCAAATTCTTTAGTATTTAATGCATTATCACTTTCTCTAACTACAAATAAGCCTCTTTCAATATCACTAATAATGATATTTCCGCTAGCAAAATAAGGATATATACTCCAAGCGCCATTAAAAGCTGTGCTGTTGCTAGATGGGTAAGTATCAAAATAACCAATTTCTGTCATGGAGTTAGAAGTTGTGTTTACTGTTGAAATATCTACTACACGCATGCCAGCACGATAATTTGCTAAGTAAAACTTGTTACCTTTAATGTAGCCATTATGGTCTATTGCATCTGAAGGTCCATAATATGTTGATAACAATGATGGGTTATCTAAATCATTAACATCAAACACTAAAGTTCGTGTATTGTTTCCAAAATTCATTTCGTCTGTTTCGTCTCCAAAAATGAAATATTTATGATCTTCTGTAAACCAACCTTGATGTGCGTAACCTGGACTTGGATATGTAATTTCTGAAATAAACTGCGGATTGCTTTTATCTGTAACATCTAAAAACACAACTTTATCATTAGATCCTCCATTACTAGCTGCTAAAATTTGTCTACCTATATAACTAGAAACTCCAGTAACATTACTAGCGTTTGTGTCTGGGCCATTATAAGTTATAACTTGTGCGTCATGTGTATATCCGCTTGCAGAATAACTACCACTAATTGTTGGCGTGCTAGGGTTAGAAATGTCTACAAATATAGGTCCGCCACTAACTGCGTTACAGCCTACCAGATAAGCGGTTGCGTCTTCTTCATTAATAACTATATTATGACAGCTGCCAATGTTAATTCCGTTATCGCCACTAAATACTACAACTCCGCCATCATTTATAGCACTAGTAAATGTTAAATCCGGATTTGGACCATTTCTTAAATTGGTTAAATCAAAAACTTGCATGCCATGATTACCTACGCCATCAGCAACTATGTAAGCATGATTATTATACACTTTTACATCTCGCCAATAGGATGTGTTTCCGTTTGCAGTTTCTATTCTTCCTAAAAAAGTTGGATTTAAAGGGTCAGAAATGTCAACAAAAGCAGTGCTATTTGTTGTGCTAATAATAGCATATTCTTTTCCGTCTAAAGGATCTGTCCATCCCCAAATATCACTACCTTCTTCTGTCCCTAGTGTAGTTGCTAAGACAGAAATAGGTACTCTAGATAGCAAGTCGTAACCGTCGCAAGGGTAAGATGTTGTTACGCCATTTATTGTATGGGAAGCAAATCCATTTTCACATGGAGATTGTGCATGAGCTAAACAGATATAAAGACTAAAAGCTATAAATGGTAATTTTTTTAAATAATTCATTTAGGTTAAGTTCTGATATTGAGATTTTAGCAAATTTAACAGAAATACTAACAATTAAATAAAATTTGTAGTTAATTTAGATTTATGCTAACTATTAATTATAACAATTAATCTTACTTTTAACCTACCTTTTAAAATAGCCTTAGTATTTTTGCACTATGATAGAAGATAAAAATCAACAACGTACAGATTTAGGTCAAATAGGAGAATTTGGCTTGATAGACCATTTAGCTAAAAATTTTGAAATCAAACAATCATCAACTATTAAAGGAATTGGCGATGACGCTGCTGTTTTAGATTTTAAAGGAGATAAAGTTGTAGTATCAACAGATTTTTTAGTTGAAGGTGTGCATTTTGATCTGTCCTACATGCCTTTAAAGCACCTAGGTTACAAAGCAGTTATGGTTAATTTATCTGATATTTATGCAATGAATGCACAAGCTTCTCAAGTTACTGTGTCTATTGCAGTTTCTAATAGGTTTCCGTTAGAGGCTATAGAAGAGCTTTACGCAGGTATACAAACTGCTTGCAATATTTATGGCGTAGATTTAGTAGGAGGAGATACTACAAGTTCAACATCTGGACTAGTAATTTCTGTTACAGCAATAGGTCATGTAGATAAAGATAATGAGGTATATCGTAGTGGAGCTAAACCAAACGATTTGCTTGTGGTTACCGGAGATTTAGGAGCTGCTTATTTAGGACTTCAAGTTTTAGAACGCGAAAAAGAAGTGTTTAAAGTAAACCCTCAAAATCAACCAGATTTAGATCAGTATACTTATTTATTAGAGAGACAACTTAAACCAGAAGCAAGAAAGGATATTGTTAAGTTATTAAAGGAGTTAGATGTAAAACCTACATCTATGATTGATATTAGTGATGGTTTATCTTCAGAAATACTTCATATATGTAAAAATAGTGACGTAGGTTGCGATCTATACGAAACCAAAATACCTTTAGATCCTCAAGTTATTGCTACTTGTGAAGAATTTAATATCGATAGTACTACAATAGCTTTAAACGGAGGTGAGGATTATGAGCTTTTAATGACGATAAGCCAAGAAGATTTCCCGAAAATAAAAGCAAATCCAAATTTAACTGTCATTGGTTATATTACTGAAAAAAATGCAGGTGCACATTTAGTTACAAGAGCAGATCAAAAGATTGAGTTACAAGCTCAAGGATGGAAAAGTTTTAAATCTACAGAAGATTAAGACGTCATTTTAAATTGAGGGTAATCAATCCTTTGTCTAGATAACCTAATTAGTTTGTTGTTATGTATTCGTTCTAAAACGGAATTAATTTCTTTAAATTTAGGAGTTAATTCTGTTAAGTCACCGTTGCTATTGGTGGTCATTTCTTTTTTGCAATTGCAACATTTGTACTCTTTAACATGGTAGGTGATGTTTTTACTCACCTGAAAGTTGTGTCCAAAAATAGCGCAGTATAGACTACTGCGATTAGTTGTTTGGTTGTCTACTTTTCTCATCGGTATATGTTTGTTTTAGATAGCTTTGGGGCTAAAAGATTAAAAATGTAGTAGTTAACATTTCGAATGTAAATAATAAAATCTAAAACACCGATAAAAAGTTATATTTTTTCGATGAAATGCACTATTTTTTGTAAGAAATCACCTTCATTTTCAATATAAGACATATGTCCGCCTTCTAAAATGCTAATATCTAGAAGATTAATAGGTTTTAAAGATTCAAGGTCTTCTAAGCTTAAAATTGGGTCGTTTTTACCGGCAATAATTAGTTTTTTACAGTTAAGCTGTTTTAAAACTTCGGTTCTATCTTTTCTTAGCTTCATACCTTCTTGAGTGGCAATATAACCTTGCAAAGGTGTTTTTAAGGCTTCTGTTTTTAAGGCTTCAATGTCTTCACTAAATAATTCTCTATTTTTTTCGTAAAATAAATTACTAATAGACATACTAACCAAGCTTTCGTAGTTTCTCTTTGCTGCTTTTATAGCTCGTGTTCTAGTATCATAACGTAACTGACTATCAGCAAATGGTGTCGAGTTCATTAAGCATAACCCATTAATGTATTCGGGATGTTTTTCGGCGAAAGCCAAAGCAACGTAACCGCCTAAAGAGTGACCTATTACTGTAAAGTTTTTAATATTTAATTGGGTAATTAATGCATGTATCATGTCTGCATTATCTTCCATAGTATGAATGTAACCCAAGCAATCGGTTTGACCATGACCTAATAAATCTACAGTTATTATTCTGTTAGTATATTTTAATGTGTCAACTAAAGCATTCCACATGGTGCTGTTTTCTAAAAATCCATGGATTAATACTATTGTATCACCTTTACCAATATCGTTATAAGAAACCGTAATGTTTTTGTAGGTTGTTGTCATAGTTTGCAAATATAAGTTAAGAGCGTAAAAAGTAGCTCAAGGATTTATTATATTTGAAGACTTTCAACTTAAAATTTTTAAAATGAAAATTAATAAAATCACTTTCATTTTTGCCTTTTTTACATGTTTGTTTTTACAAGCTCAAATCGAAGAAAAGCAATTAGATAAATTAGTACAAAAAACTTTAAAAACCTTTGATGTTCCTGGTATTTCTGTTGGTGTTTTAAAAGATGGAAAAGTGGTTTACGCAAAAGGACATGGTGTTAGAGCATTGTCTAACCAAAAAGAAATGAATGAAAACACCTTAGTCGGTATTGCGTCAAACAGTAAAGGGTTTACCTGTTTTGCATTAGCAATGATGGTAGACCAAGGTAAATTAAGTTGGGACGATAAAGTTACAAAACACATTCCTGAATTTAGACTATACGATGCTTGGGTAACCCAAAATTTTACGGTTAGAGATTTGGTTACGCACAGAAGTGGACTTGGTTTAGGTGCGGGAGATTTAATGTTTTTTCCAGAAAACGACCATTTTGATGTGCAAAAAATAATTGATAATTTAAAGTATATCGAGCCAAGTACCTCGTTTAGAAGTACGTTTGAATACAATAACAATATGTTTATCGTTGCTGGAGAAGTTTTAAAACGTGTAAGCGGATTATCTTGGGAAGATTTTATAGAAACTAAAATATTAAAACCTGTTGGGATGACTAACAGTAAAGCTGCTTACAGTCGTGTGACAGATAAGTCTAATATAATCGAAGCGCATACGATGGCTGATGGTAAATTAGAAGAAATTCCGCATGATTGGGATGATACTGCTAATGCTGCTGGAGGAATTGTAAGTAACGTTACCGATATGCTAACTTGGGCAAAATTTTTAATGAATGATGCTGTAACCGAAAACGGAACACGATTATTAAGTGAAGATCAATTACACGAGCTTTGGCAACTACAAACACCCTTAAAAGTTAGAGCCAATGACAGTTACAATTCTAATTTTAGAGGGTATGGTTTAGGTTGGTTTGTAGCCGATGTAAAAGGCGGATATAAACAAGTATATCACACTGGCGGGTTATTAGGAACAGTGACACAATTTACTATCATACCAGAACTAAATTTAGGAATAGTTGTTTTAACTAATCAAATGAATGGTTCTGCATTTACCACTATAACCAACACCATTAAAGATACGTATTTAGGTTACGAAGACAGACATTGGTTAGACAAATTAGGACAAAGCAACAAAGATTGGTATAAGTACAACGATAGTATCAAAACCGAAGTATTTAATAAAGTTGAAATGATGAAATCAAGCCCAATCGTGCCTAAGCCAGAACAAATTACAGGTACGTTTACCGATGCTTGGTTTGGTGATATGGTGATTAAAAAAGAAGGTGAAGATTTGTTAATTTCATCGGAAAACTCTAAAACTATTAAAGGTCAATTATTACCATATAACGGGACTACATTTGTTGTAAAATGGGATAATCGTAGTTATGATGCCGATTGCTTTATGCAATTTACTTTTGATGAAAAGGGTAAAGCACAAAGCGCTACACTAAAACCAATTGCACCTATAACAGATTTTAGTTACGATTTTGAAGATTTGTTTTTAAAGAGGACAGAATAGTTAATTCTTCAAATTTTTAATCACAGAAAACGCTTTGTCTACCACGTGATCTTCAACCAATACAGTAAACTCATTGGTAGTAGAAACTACTTCGTAAATTGGGATGTTTTCCCAAGCTAAGCGCTTAAAAATTTGATAATACAAACCAGATACTTTAGAGTTGTCTTTAGGTAATCGTACACTTATTGCAGATAAACCTTCTTGCAGTCCTATTTGAATTTCATCTTTAAAACGTTTTAAAACTTGCTTGTTTTCAGAGCTAGAAATAATAATGTTGCTTTCGTAAATTCCTCTAGTAAATGCATAAAAAATGTCTTTGTTCGTTTCGACTTGTTCTAAAATTTTGGTGTGACATTGTATTAAGGTTTCAGAGTTTTGAAATGTAAAATCACTAAGGTTAGAACGTACCGTAATATCACCAAGTTTTTGAAGCGTCGTTTTTAGTTTTAAAGAATGACGTAAATTATTTGGTGTATTGTAACGTCTTAATGCCATCATAATAGCGCCAGACTTTACGGGTTTTCTTAGCATATTGCTAATAGGTTCGCGTAGCTCTTCTGCTAAAGCAGAATAGTTTATAATGCTACGTGTTAAAGCTTCTTCTAAAAATGGTTGAGCAATTAAGATATCTTCAACGCAAGATGAAATAGTTTTCATGATGTTAATTATTTAACAATTTGTGTAAAAGTAGTATAGTTTTTTCATTTTTAAGGCTATTGCTAAGGTTAATAGTAGTTTAGCAGTCTAAATAATAAAAAAATGTTAGTATTAAAATTTGGAGGTACATCTGTAGGTAGTGTAGAAAGCATGATTAATGTAAAAAACATTATTAATGATGGTAAGAAAAAAGTGGTTGTATTATCTGCAATGTCTGGTACAACAAATGCGTTGGTTAATATTTCTGAGCAATTAAAGCAAAATAGTGCCGAAAAAGCAATAGTGTTACTTGATCAATTACATAAAACATATAAAAATACTATAGATCAGTTAATAACTAATCCAACATTTAATGCAGAAGTTAATGCGTATGTGTCTAATATTTTTGAGGTTTTAACGCAAAATGCCAATAATGAGTATAATCGCTTAACTTACAATACATTTGTAGCACAAGGCGAAAGATTATCAACCTATATCTTTACTAGATATTTACATCAAGAAGGTATCGATGCTTGTTTGATTTCGGCATTAGATTTTATGCGAATTGATAAAACTAACGAGCCTGATAATTTTTATATTCAACAGAATTTAAACCGCATCCTTTTTGAGAATTCCGAATCTCAAATCTATATCACACAAGGTTTTATTTGTCGTGATGCAGACGGTAATATTGCTAATTTACAACGTGGCGGAAGCGATTATACAGCAACTATAATTGGTGCGATATTAAAAGCCGAAGAAGTACAAATTTGGACCGATATTGATGGGTTTCATAATAATGATCCACGTTTTGTAGAAAACACAACAGCAATCTCTAATTTGTCTTTTGACGAATCTGCTGAGTTGGCATATTTTGGAGCCAAAATCTTGCATCCACAAACGGTAATGCCAGTTAGCGCTTTTGATATACCTGTGCGATTAAAAAATACCATGTCGCCAAATGCACACGGCACGTTAATTACTAACCAAGTACATGGTGAAGGTATTAAAGCAATAGCTGCAAAAGATGGTATTACGGCAATCAAAATTAAGTCGGCAAGAATGTTATTAGCGCACGGATTTTTAAAGAAAGTTTTTGAAATTTTTGAGCGTTACGAAACCTCAATAGATATGATTACCACATCTGAAATTGCAGTGTCATTAACCATAGATAATACTACCTATTTACAAGATATTGTAAATGAGCTTAATGCTTTTGCGCATGTTGAGGTAGACGATTTTATGAGTATTGTATGTTTGGTAGGAAACGCAATTGTTTATCATCCTGATACACCTAATTTATTCCAGATTTTACAAGATGTTAATGTAAGAATGATTTCTTACGGCGGAAGCAATAATAATATCTCACTATTAATTAATACTAGCGATAAAGTAGAAACCCTTAAAAAACTACAACGCTATGTCTTTGAAAATAACCAAGTTTTAGTTTAAGTTGATTTGAAAAAAAAGCGAACCATTCGGTTCGCTTTTTAAAATCTTTACTAAAGACTATTATTTATTCATAATCTCCTCAATTTCATCTGCTTCAATTGGGATATTTCTCATTAAGTTAAATGGTTCTCCTGTTTCTTGGATAACTACATCATCTTCTAGTCTAATACCAAAACCTTCATCTGGTATATAAATACCTGGCTCTACAGTAAAGACCATGTTAGCTTGCATAGGCTCGGTTAAAATACCGTAATCATGTGTGTCTAATCCCATGTGGTGAGACGTACCGTGCATAAAGTA
This sequence comes from Mesoflavibacter sp., assembly GCF_964226795.1. Taxonomy (NCBI): domain Bacteria; kingdom Pseudomonadati; phylum Bacteroidota; class Flavobacteriia; order Flavobacteriales; family Flavobacteriaceae; genus Mesoflavibacter; species Mesoflavibacter sp. Next base: position 35,907 of record NZ_CAXQQP010000008.1, on the reverse strand, counting down.
TTTTTTATAAGCTGGCCAATCTGGGTTTTCGTTTTGTACATCTGCTTTGTCTAATAAGCCTAAACCTATTAACTCGCTAGTCATTAATTTACCAACTTCTACGTGGTAATCTGCCCAAATGGTTCCTGGTGTAAGTAGTTTTGTAGCTTCATTTTTTACACGGTTTACAGCGTTGTATACTTCTTTTTGACGTGCTGTAAATTTACCAGAGACAGGTATGGTACGTGACATGTCACTGCTGTAATTAGCATATTCTGCACCAACATCTAATAGGATTAAATCTCCAGCTTTACACTCTTGATTATTTTCTATGTAGTGTAATACGTTAGCATTGTTTCCAGATGCAACAATTGGCGTATATGCAAAACCACGAGAGCGATTGTTTAAAAACTCATGCATAAATTCGGCTTCAATGTTAAATTCCATAACGCCAGGTTTTACAAACTCTAAAATACGTCTAAAACCTTTCTCTGTAATGTTACAAGCGTTTTGTATTAAGTCAATTTCAATTTGATCTTTTACAGAGCGTAAACGTTGTAAAATCGGGTTGCTTTTTGCTACACGATGTGCAGGAAAACGGTCTTTAATTTTTTTTGTAAAACGATCTTCGCGTGTTTCAGTTTCAACATTAGCGCGGTAATGCTCATTAGTATTAATGTAAACAGTATCGCATTGCGTCATGATTTCGAATAAAATTTTATCTAAATCTTGTAACCAGTATACGGTTTTGATACCGCTAGTTTCAAACGCTTTTTCTTTGGTTAATTTTTCGCCTTCCCAAACAGCAATATGTTCGTTAGTTTCTTTTAAAAATAAGATTTCGCGATGTTTTGGGTTTGGGCAATCAGGAAAAATAACAAGTACACTTTCTTCTTGATCTACGCCGCTTAAATAAAAAAGATCTCGATTTTGCTGAAATGGTAACGTGCTATCTGCACCAATCGGATAAATATCGTTAGAATTAAAAACTGCTAAACTGCTAGGAAGCATTTTTGCAGCAAAATTTTTACGGTTTTTTATAAAAAGTTCTTTCTCTATTTTATGGTATTTCATTATGATATTGTTTTACTTTCCGCGAAAGCGAAAAGTTATTATCTATTTATTTACTTCAAAAATAAGAAGATTAATTATCTTTAAAGAAAATTATACTAACTATGAAACTTAAACTTCTGTTAATCTTAACAGCACTTTTTACTTTTAGTGTTGAAGCACAACAAAACTTAACAACTTCAAGAGAGGTACAACAAGCTTTAATTAATAAAAAAGAACTTGTAAACGCTTCTTTAGTTAAAAATGTACCTTTTGAAAATATTGGACCTACAGTTATGAGTGGTCGCGTGGTAGATTTGGCTGTAAATCCAGAAAATCCAACCGAATTTTATGTTGGTTACGCATCTGGTGGCGTTTGGCACACTACAAATAATGGTACATCTTTTACGCCTATTTTAGACAATGCGCAAACCCAAAATGTTGGTGATATTGCTGTAGATTGGAACACTAGAACTATTTGGGTAGGAACTGGAGAGAACAATGCCTCACGATCGTCTTACGCTGGTATAGGTATGCTTAAATCTACTGATAACGGAAAATCTTGGCAACATGTTGGTTTACCAAACTCTCAACACGTTGGACGTATATTAATTAATCCTAATAATCCAGAAGAAGTGGTTGTTGGTGTAACGGGTAGTTTGTATTCTAAAAGCGTAGATAGAGGTGTTTACAAAACTAAAGATGGAGGTAAAACATGGACCAAAACATTGTATATAGATGATGTTAGCGGAGTTATTGACATGCAACATGCTCCAAACGATTATAATATCATGTTTGCTACGTCTTGGACTAAAGATAGAAAAGCTTGGAATTTTGATGGAAGCGGAAATAACTCGGCAATCTATAAAAGTACTGATGCAGGTGAAACTTGGCAAAAAGTATCTACAGAAAAAAGTGGTTTTCCTACTGGGAATGGTGTTGGTCGAATAGGATTAGCAGTTTACGACAGTAATATTGTTTATGCTATACATGATAGTCAATTTAGAAGACCTTCTGAAGGTAAAAAAGATGAAAGTAACGGCTTGCAGAAAGACGATTTTAAATCTATGACTACAGATATGTTTTTAAAATTAGAAGATAAGAAGCTGAATAATTTTTTAAAGACTAACGGGTTTCAAGAAAAATACAGAGCAGAAAACGTTAAACAAATGGTGCGAAGCGGTAATGTAAAACCTGCAGATATAGCAACATATCTAGAAGATGCAAACTCTATGTTGTTTGATACGCCCGTTATTGGCGCAGAAGTATATAAAAGTATTGATGGCGGAGTAACTTGGAGTAAAACTCACGATGATTATATAGACGATTTATATTATAGTTACGGATACTATTTTGGACATATTTATGTATCACCTGCTAATAAAGAACACCTATATATTTATGGTGTGCCTATTTTAAAATCTAAGGATGGAGGTAAAACATTTACTTCGATTTCTGCAGAAAATGTACATGCAGATCATCATGCGCTTTGGATTAATCCAAAGAATCCAAATCATTTAATTAATGGTAATGATGGTGGAGTAAATATTACATATGATGATGGTGAAACTTGGATAAAAAATAATTCACCATCCGTTGGACAATTTTATGCTATTAATGTAGATAATCAAACACCATATAATGTATATGGAGGTTTGCAGGATAATGGTGTATGGAAAGGTGCAAACAACGCACCAGAAGACAGAAGTTGGCAACAATATGGACAATACCCTTGGGAAGTGATTATGGGAGGAGATGGTATGCAAATTGAAATTGATAACCGTAATCCAAATATTGTTTATACAGGTTATCAGTTTGGGAATTATTACCGTCTAAATTTAGAAACTGAAGAGCAAACTTACATACAACCAAAGCATCAATTAGGCGAAAGTCCTTATCGTTTTAACTGGCAAACTCCGATACAACTATCAAGTCATAATCAGGATATTTTGTATCTAGGAGGGAATAAATTAATGCGTTCTTTAGATCAAGGAAATACTTGGGAAGCTATTAGCGACGATTTAACTAAAGGTGGTAAAAAAGGAAACGTAGCCTATGGTACATTAACCAGTATTAGTGAATCACCATTTCAATTTGGGTTAATTTATGCAGGTAGTGATGATGGTTTACTTCATATAACAAAAAATGGAGGAGCATCTTGGCAAAATATTTCTACATCTTTTCCTAAAGATCTATGGGTAAGTCGTGTTATAGCATCTTCGCATAAAAAAGAACGTGTTTACGCTACATTAAATGGTTACCGTTGGGATGATTTTTCAGTCTATATTTATAAATCTGATGATTATGGTCAAACATGGAAAAACATTTCTTCAAACGTACCAATGTCTCCAGTAAACGTGATTAAAGAAGATCCAGTAAATCAAAATATATTGTATTTAGGAACCGATAATGGTGCATATGTGTCTTTTAATAAAGGTGAAACTTGGCAAGCGTTTTCTAAAGGTTTACCAGCAGTTGCTATACATGATTTAGTGATTCATGAAGAAACTAATGATTTGTTGTTGGCAACACACGGAAGAAGTATTTACAAAACTAATGTAGCAAATCTTCAAAAGTATAATGATGTTGAAAGTGCATCTCAAAACATTTCAATTTTTGATATAAATAATATTAGATATTCTGGACGTTGGGGAAGTAGTTGGAATAAATGGGCTAAACCTTTTGAACCAAAAGTAATTGTTGAGTTTTATAGTAATATTTCAGGTCAAGCAGATTTTAATATAGTAACAGAAAAAGGTACAGTTCTACATAGTGACAATGTTAAATTAAATAAAGGATTTAATTATGTAGATTATGGTTTAGAGATTACAGAAAAAGCAAAGAAAAAGCTTTTAAAGGAAAACGCTTCCCTTGTTATTAATAAAGCTAAAAACGGAAAATTTTATTTGCCTAAAGGTAAGTATTTTGTAAAAATCAATAATACATCTAAAACGTTTGAAGTAAAGTAAAACTCAGGTTAATTAAACTCATTCTAAATAGCGTAAATAAAGCTTTTAATTTGTTATAAATTGCTCTGAGGCTTATCTTTGTAAAAAGAAAAAATAACCATATACACAATGAGCGGAATTTTAAATTCTTCAATAGGAAGAAAGGTTGCTATGGCACTTTCGGCATTCTTTCTTATGATTTTTATTCTTCAACACTTCGCAATCAATATCTTATCTGTTTTTAGCCCAGATACGTTTAATGAAGTATCACACTTCATGGGTACGTTTTGGTTAATACAGTTTGTATTGCAGCCTGTTTTAATTTTTGGGGTAGTTTTTCACTTCATCATGGGATTTGTTTTAGAAATTAAAAATAAGAAAGCACGTCAAATTAGCTATGCTAAAAACAATGGTAGTGCAAATTCTACTTGGATGAGTAGAAATATGATCTGGAGTGGAGGCTTCATTTTAGTATTCTTAATTATTCACTTTATCGATTTTTGGTTTCCAGAAATCAATACTAAGTATATTGTTGGTGATATGTCTGGAACATTACCTAATGGTGAGTTTAGATATTACGAAGAGTTAGTGCATAAATTTGAACCAATCTGGAGAGTTGCTTTATACTGTCTAGGTTTTGTATTCTTAGCACTGCATTTACTTCACGGTTTTAACTCGGCATTCCAGTCAGTTGGAGCTAACAATAAATATACAAAAGGATTAAAAGGTTTTGGTAAAGCCTATGCTATATTAATTCCGTTAGGATTTATTTTTATTGCATTGTTTCACCATTTTAATCACTAAAAAATAGTTGACTATGAGTTTAGATTCAAAAGTACCTAAGGGTCCAATTGCAGACAAATGGACTAATCATAAAAATAATATTAATTTAGTTAACCCAGCTAACAAGCGTCTTATTGATGTTATTGTTGTTGGTACTGGATTAGCTGGTGGATCTGCTGCTGCTACTTTAGCAGAGTTAGGTTATAACGTAAAAGCATTTTGCTTTCAAGATTCACCAAGACGCGCGCACTCTATTGCAGCACAAGGTGGTATTAATGCTGCCAAAAATTATCAAGGAGATGGTGATTCTAACTACCGTTTGTTTTACGATACTGTAAAAGGAGGAGATTACCGTTCTAGAGAAGCAAACGTATATCGTTTAGCAGAAGTTTCTGCAAATATCATTGACCAATGTGTAGCTCAAGGAGTACCTTTTGCTCGTGAATATGGAGGATTATTAGACAACCGTTCTTTTGGTGGTGTATTAGTATCTCGTACATTTTACGCTGCAGGACAAACAGGTCAGCAATTATTATTAGGAGCTTACTCTGCAATGAACCGTCAAATAGGACGTGGAAAGATAAAGATGTACAACCGTCATGAAATGCTTGATGTTGTAGTAGTAGATGGTAAAGCAAGAGGTATCATAACACGTAACTTAGTTACAGGTGAGATAGAACGTCATTCGGCACACGCAGTAGTTTTAGGATCAGGAGGATACGGAAACGTATTTTTCTTATCAACAAATGCAATGGGAAGTAATGTAACAGCAGCTTGGAAAGCACATAAACGCGGTGCATACTTTGCAAACCCATGCTATACTCAAATACATCCAACCTGTATTCCTGTTTCAGGTGATCATCAGTCTAAACTAACGTTAATGTCAGAATCATTACGTAATGATGGACGTATCTGGGTACCAAAAAATATAGAAGATGTAAAAGCAATTAGAGAAGGACGATTAAAACCAACAGAAATTGCTGAAGAAAATAGAGATTATTACCTAGAGCGTCGTTACCCAGCATTTGGTAACCTTGTACCTCGTGATGTTGCCTCTCGTGCAGCTAAAGAACGTTGTGATGCAGGGTACGGTGTAAACGCAACAGGAGAAGCAGTGTACTTAGATTTTGCTTCTGCAATAACACGTTACGGTAAAGAGCAAGCACACGTTAAAGGATTAGACGAAAACGATGCTGCTTTAGTAAAAAAATTAGGGCAAGAAGTTATCAAAACTAAATATGGTAACTTATTCCAGATGTACGAAAAAATTGTAGATCAAAATCCATACGAAACGCCAATGATGATTTATCCTGCAGTACACTATACAATGGGTGGACTTTGGGTAGACTATAATTTACAAACAACAGTACCAGGATTATATGCAATTGGTGAAGCTAATTTCTCTGATCACGGAGCTAACCGTTTAGGTGCGTCTGCATTAATGCAAGGATTAGCAGATGGTTACTTTGTATTGCCTTATACAATTGGTGATTATTTAGCAGACGATATTAGAACAGGACCTATTTCTACAGAATCTAAAGAATTTGAAGAAGCAGAAAAAAACGTTCGAGAACGTATAGAGTTTTTTGTAAACAATGAAGGAAAGCACTCTGTAGATTATTTCCACAAGAAATTAGGAAAAATCATGTGGAATAAAGTAGGAATGGCACGTAACGTAAAAGGATTAACTGAAGCTATTTCAGAAATTAAAGCCTTACGTGAAGAATTTTGGAAAGAAGTTAAAGTACCAGGTACAGCTAATGAATTTAATGAAGAGTTAGCTAAAGCTGGTCGTGTAGCAGATTTCTTAGAGTTAGGAGAGTTATTTGCTAAAGATGCATTACATCGTGAAGAATCTTGTGGTGGACACTTTAGAGAAGATTTTGTTGAAGAAAGTGGAGAACAAAAAGGTGAAGCAAAACGTGATGACGAAAACTTTGCTTATGTTGCTGCTTGGGAATACAAAGGGCAGCCAAGTGAAGCTCAACTACATAAAGAAGAATTAGAATTTAACGATATTGAGTTAAAACAAAGAAGTTATAAATAGATTAAGTATTGAGGTAAGAGATGTTAGACACAGATTTAAACGCTCAATACTCAATACTCAATACTAAAATCTGAATATATGAATTTAACATTAAAAATATGGCGTCAAAAAAACGCCAACGATAAAGGAAAAATGGTTGACTATCAAGTCAGCGATATTTCTCCAGATATGTCTTTTTTAGAAATGTTAGACGTATTAAACGAACAGTTGATTAACAAAGGTGAAGAGCCTGTTGCGTTTGATCATGACTGTCGTGAAGGTATTTGCGGTATGTGTTCTTTATATATTAATGGAGAAGCACATGGACCAGATAGAGGCGTAACAACATGCCAATTACATATGCGTATGTTTAAAGATGGTGACACAATCTTTATAGAGCCATTTAGAGCAAAAGCGTTCCCTGTAATTAAAGATTTAGTTGTAGATAGAAGTGCTTTTGATCGTATACAGCACGCAGGAGGATTTATCTCTGTAAATACATCTGGTAATACTATAGATGCTAATGCAATACCTGTAAATAAACATGATGCAGACGATGCATTTTCTGCAGCAACATGTATTGGTTGCGGTGCATGTGTAGCTAGCTGTAAAAACTCTAGTGCAATGCTTTTTGTTGGTGCTAAAGTATCTCAGTTTGCTTTATTACCACAAGGACAAGTAGAAGCTACAGACCGTGTTATGAACATGGTGAAGCAAATGGACGAAGAAGGTTTTGGTAACTGTACAAATACAGGAGCATGTGAGGTAGAGTGTCCTAAAGGAATCTCTTTAGAAAACATAGCTCGTATGAATAGCGAATACTTAAAAGCAAGTCTTAAAGGTTAGTTTATAACCTAAAATAAGATATAATTAGTAAAATCTCAAGAGGCTTGCTTCTTGAGATTTTTTTGTTTCTTTACTTTTTAATTTTGAATATGCAACAACCTTCTGCTTTTTACCAAAAAAATATTACAAACTATTCTAATCAGATGTCAAAACTAAGTAAGCAATTATTTGGTTTAAGTCTATTACGCTTCTCGATTTTTATTCTTACCACAATTGGATTGTATAGTTTTTTTGGAGAATGGATATTTTTTTCAATTATAACTACACTTGGATTGAGCCTGTTTTTATTGCTATTATCTAAATATACCAATATAAAAAAACAACTGTTGTTATATAAACAGTTAGTTTCAATTAATGAGGAAGAAATTAGAATTATATCAGGAGATTTTTTCTATAAAGACAAAGGAGAACAATATCAAAATGTTAATCATAATTATGCATTAGATATTGATTTGTTTGGTAGAGGATCATTTTTTCAGTTTTTAGATAGAACAGCAACAAAAGAAGGACAGGAAAAATTAGCAGATGCATTAAAAGCTAATCAAATAACAAATATAAAAGATAGACAACAAGCCATAAAAGAGTTAGCCGAAAAACCTAATTGGCGTCAAGAATATCAAGCAACAGCAAGTTTAATACACGTAGAAACCGATGTTAATCAAGTTGTTTATTTTTTAAATAATCATAAAAATTTTTTGCCAAAATGGATGAAGCATATTCCATTAGTTTTCGGAATTTCATCTTTAGTGTTATTAGCACTAGTCATTTTTAAAATTTTACAACCACAATATTTTGGATACTGGATTTTTGTTGGCTTTTTTATTACTGGTAAATATTTAAAAAAGATAAGCAGTTTAGCTTCAAGCACAGATAAAATAAGAGATACGTTTAGACAATACGCTTTGCTACTTAAGTTAATTGAAAACGAAAAATTTAACGCCTCTTTACTAAAAGGTAAACAACAAAAAATAAAACAAGAGTCAAAAAAAGCTTCTGAGATTTTAACAGAATTATCTAAAGCAATGGACGCATTAGATAATCGTAATAACTTCATTTCTGCCATTTTTGGTAACGGTTATTTTTTGACAGATATTAAACACAGTTTCTCCATAGAAAAATGGATAGAAAATTATCATGATACCGTAGAACAGTGGTTTGAAGTGGTTAGCTTTTTTGATGCTTATAACAGTTTTGGTAATTATACTTTTAATAATCCAGATTATATTTTTCCTGAAATATTAGATACCAAGCAAACGACTAAAGTTGAGCAATTAGGTCATCCTTTATTAAAGTCAGAAAAGCGAGTTGATAATGACTTTGAAATTAAAAATCAACAATTTTTTATAATTACAGGCGCTAATATGGCTGGTAAAAGTACTTTTTTACGCACTGTATCTTTGCATATTGTAATGTCAAATGTAGGTTTGCCCGTTTGCGCAAAGTCAAGTCAATATAGTCCCGTAAAGTTAATAACAAGTATGCGCACAACAGACTCTTTAACAGATGATAGTTCCTACTTTTTTAGTGAGCTAACTAGACTTAAATATATAGTTGAAGCTATTAAAACCGACGATTATTTTATCATTTTAGATGAAATATTAAAAGGAACAAACAGTACAGATAAAGCTATTGGTAGTAAAAAGTTTGTAGAGAAATTGGTGGCAAGTAAAGCAACAGGAATAATTGCTACACACGATTTAAGTTTGTGCGAAATAGAAAATGAGTTACAAGCAGTTAAAAACTATTATTTCGATGCTCAAATTGTTAATGATGAGCTATTTTTTGATTACACCTTTAAAAAGGGAATTTGTCAAAACATGAATGCTAGCTTCTTGTTAAAGAAGATGAATATTGTGTAAATGTAAATACTTATGAAATTTTTTAATTTATTAATACTTATAAGCTTTATAGCTTTTAAGCTAAATGCGCAAACTAATAATGCAAGTATACAAAAGATAGAGAATTTTATACTAAATCAACAAAAAGATTCGGCTTCAATATATCTTTCAAAAATTAAAGAAACTACACCGTATATTTCAGTATTAAGAAAAATCACAAACAATCAATCAGATTATTCTAATTATAAAAAATTTATTGATAATATTAGTAATTCTGGCAATCATCAATATGGATTAATTTCAAATTTTATAAATAATTCAATAAATCAACCAACTTCAGATAATTTCAATCAAAATTATTTTCAAATAAAATTAGATCAGATATCTGTATTACGTGACGATTCAAAAACCATAGATCAATCTACTACATTAAATAAAGAATTAGAAAAATACCTTCTAAAATTTGATCAAACAAATAAAGAAATAGTAATCGCAAATACGTATTTAGATTTTCATAAAATCGTATTACTTCTCATTCAGTATAAAGATGAAGAGGCAAAAAAAATATTAGATAAAAATTTAAATATTGCCAAAAAATATAATGATAAAAAGTTACAAATAGCTACGCTATATTATACATGTAATTATTATTTGAATAAGAAAAACCTTCAAGAGTATATAAATACTTGTGAAGCAATTTTAGATTTAGAACAACAATTGCCAGAACATTCAAATTATTATAAAGGGACTATTATGAATACTTTAGATGCTTATATATATAAAGGTGATCATGAAAACGAAGTAGATAAATTATTATTAGAACTATATAATAATCCAAAAACAAGAGCAGATAGCTATGCGTTTTATGCAAAATATCTTACCTATTTACCTTTGGAAAGTGAAAGGATAAAGAAAATTTTTAAACAATTTGAGGTAGATAATATAATTGAGTTTGGAGAAAAAATTAAAGCGCTTGCAAAAAACAAATTAAACTCTAATGATTATTATTATATCTATTATGAAATGGGTGAAGCTTTAGAGCAACACGGATTTTTAAAGGAGGCTTTAGCATACCAAAGGGATGCAGTAGCTTTAAATAGGCAGATATATTCTGAAGATTTATCAAAAGCTTTAGCAAATTTCCAAACACAACAAGCAATTAAAGAAAAAGAATTAGAGTTACGGTTTGCTCAAAAAAAATCTCAACTCTATGTGGTAATAGCATCATTAATTGGATTAGCTCTATTTTTTACAGCTCTACTTTTAATCAAAAATAAAAAACAGACAAAACAACTTAATAAACAGAATAAGCAAATAAATAAAGCCTTAAATGAAAATAAGCTATTGGTTAAAGAAATACATCACCGTGTAAAAAATAACTTCCAAATGGTGTCAAGTCTTTTAGATTTACAGACTAGAGATATTGAAGATGAAAAAGCTAAAGAACTGGCAAAAGAAGGACAAAACCGTATAAAATCTATGGCGCTTATACACCAAAAGCTGTATCAAAAAGAAGATGGATTAATAGATTTTTCAGATTATTTAACAAATTTAGTCAATCAAATAAAATATTTATTTAAAAATGAAAAGAGTGTAGAAGTAAAACTTGAAACAAAAAATTTAAAACTAGATGTAGATACTGCTTTACCTTTAGGTTTAATTGTAAATGAACTTTTGACTAATACATTTAAATATGGACTTTTAAGCGATCAAAAAAATATCATTAGCATAACGGTAAATAAACAAGAAAACGGTATTTATAAAATGGTTTTTTCTGATAACGGACGTGGATTAACTAAAGGTGTTGATATAAAAAAATCAAAAAGTTTAGGTTTAAAACTAATAAGTAGATTAACAAGGCAATTACAAGGTACTTTATCTTATAAATATCAAAACGGAGCTGTATTTAGTATAACATTTAAAGATTTCTTTTTAAGAAAGCAAACTAGTTAAGTTGTCTATTTAGAACAAGATATTGTAGTCTTAGAACATTTTTGGGTAGATTAAGGATATTATAAATATTTTTAGAAAATTTTGATTTAATGAGCCAAATAAAAATCTTAGTAGTTGAAGACGAAATACTAATAGCAGATAATATATGTGATACCTTGACAGATTTAGGTTACTTTACTTTGGAACCAGCATTAAATTATACAGAAGCAATATTATCTTTAAAAACTGAAGCACCAGATATAGTAATATTGGACATTAATTTGTCAGGAGAAAAATCTGGAATTGAAATAGCTGAAGTAATTAAAAGTCAATATGACATACCGTTTATCTTTCTTACATCCAACGCAGATAAAAACACAGTAAGTTTAGCAAAAAAAGTACAACCCAAAGCTTTTTTAGTTAAACCGTTTACACAAGAAGAACTATACTCTTCAATAGAGATAGCTCTTTCTAACCATATTAAGCATAACTTGGCTACATCGAATAATGATAAAAGTAAAAAGGTGTTGTTCTTAAAAGAAAAAGGAATTTTTATCAAAATTAAGCTTGAAGATATTCTATATATAAAAAGTGACCATGTTTATATTGAAGTAATTCTTTCTTCAGAAAAAAAGCATGTAATAAGAACAAGCTTAAATGATATATTAACTAAGCTAAATAAAAACTTTATTAGAATACATAGAAGTTATATCGTTAATTCTAATTATATAGATCAAATACAAAGCAATAAATTGTTTTTAAACAACTCCGAAATTCCAATTGGTAAAAGTTATAAAAATAAAATACTACAAAAAATAAATATAAATTAGTTTTTAATTATTTAAATGGGTTGTTAAGAACAATATACGTTCGTTTAGAACATAAATAACTGTATTGTAAATCATTAAGTTATCTTTAGGGTTAAAGACAATATTATATACAATATATTATACTTAGATTAGTAGTACATATGTGTGAAGTGTATAAAAAAGCCTGTAATTTTATTACAGGCTTTTTAAAATTCTAACTTTATTATTTTTTAGGATGAACCAATTTCATCTCTTCAATTAAGTGTTTGGCACCAGCAAATTTATCTATGATAAATAAAACATATCTAGCGTCAACCATTATGTTACGACAAATTTCTGGATCGTAATTCATATCACTCATTGTACCTTCCCAAACGCGATCAAAATTTAGTCCGATTAAATTTCCATTTGCGTCTATTGCAGGACTACCAGAGTTTCCTCCAGTGGTATGATTGGTACCTAAAAAGCAAACAGGTACTTTACCGTTTGCATCTGCATATTGTCCAAAATCTTTTGCAGCGTATAGGTCTAAAAGCTTTTGTGGTACATCAAACTCGTAATCTCCAGGTACATATTTTTCAATTACACCATCTAAGTAGCTTACTGGCATATAGTAAACAGCATCTTTAGGCGAATAGCCTTTTACCTTCCCGTAAGTTACACGCATTGTACTGTTAGCGTCAGGAAAATATCTAGCATCAGGTAACGCTTCCATCAAAGCTTTCATGTATTGTTTTTCTAAAGCAGTGATAGGTGCGTTTTTAGTTTCAAATTCTGGGTTTATTGTGCTGTAAAACTCATCAATAAATGGTTTTGCATATTTATAAGCAGCGTCTTTATTTAACTTTTTAAGGACGTCTTTTGGTTTACCATCAAGAAGTTTTAATGCTTCATCTAAATCTGTAAGAGCTGTTTTATCATAAATAGAAGCGTCTACTTTTTGTGTGTAAAAAGGCATAACGTTTTTAAAAACACCTTTATCTACATTTACATCATAATTTTTATGAATACCTTTTAAAGTTGAAGCAAAACGCGCTTTAGCTTTTTCAAAATTATCAGGATTTTGTTTAATAGCTTGCTCCATTTGATAAGCTCTAAGCGTCATGGTCATTAACTCGTTGGTAACAATAAATACTTCAATAAAATTTCTTCTTTTAATATTTATTGCTGCAAAATCTTTATAAAGTTGATCAAATTCAGGAAGAATGTTTCCGTATTTACTTTCTAAATTTTTGTCTTTTAAAGCTTTTGTAAATTCAGCTTCAAAAGCACGTCGTTCTGCTATTGCATTACTTTTTTCGATACCAAGATTTTCTCCAATCCATTTTTTCCACGCGTTAGCAATTCTTGCTTGTTTAGAGGCGTATTTAATACGTACCTCATCGTTAGCTTTCATGTTGGCATCTATAACTTTTAAAGCAGCTTCGCGTATTGCAATATTGCTTGGGTTATATTCTTGTGTGATGTGTTGTATAGCTACTGCAGGAAGATATTCGTTTGTACGACCAGGAAAACCAAATACCATGGTAAAATCGTCTTCTTCTATACCATCTAAAGATATTGGTAAATAATGTTTTGGTGTGTATGGTACGTTGTCTGTACTATATTTTGCTGGTCTGTTATTTTTATCTGCATAAATTCGAAATAAAGAAAAATCACCTGTATGTCTCGGGAAAACCCAATTATCTGTATCGCTACCAAATTTTCCTATGCTTGCTGGTGGCGCACCAACTAATCTAATATCTTCAAAACGTTCTGTAATAAATAAAAAATATTGATTACCCTTATAAAACGCCTTAACTTTAGAGTCTTGCCAAGGTTCTTTATCGTAATAAGTCTGAACTTTATTGCTGTTTTTGTCAATTATAGATTGCTTTTCTTTTTCAGACATTTCATCAGTTACACCAGCTAAAACATCGTTAGTAACATCTTCAATACGTACAATAAATTCAACAAAAAGACCTTCGTTTGGCAATTCTTCATCTAAATTCATTGCCCAAAATCCGTTTTTAATGTAGTCGTTTTCTAAAGACGAATGTGATTGTATTTGACTATAACCGCAATGATGATTGGTTAAAATTAATCCTTTTGGCGAGATCACTTCGGTAGTGCAACCACCATTAAAATGACCGATAGCATCCTTTAAACTAGATTTGTTAACGCTGTATATATCATCAGCAGTAAGCATGCTTCCAAGGTTAGCCATTTCGGTTTCATTCATTCCATCCAAAAGCGAAGGAATCCACATACCACCTTGTTGTGCAGATACGCTAAAAGTGATAAAAAGCAGTAAAAATTTTATAAGTCTCATTATATTTAGTTTATTAAAACTCAAATATAAAAAATTAGTTAAAGGCGTAAGCTAGCAAACATCAATTACTTATATTTAGGTATTAAATATTTTATAAATGAAATCAATAATTACTTTAATTATTATCCTATTAGGTGTAAGTTTTACTTTTGCTCAAGAAGTTACTTTAGACGATAAAAAATATCAAGTAGATGATAAAACAATTTTGTCTAATGGTACAGATGTTACTAATGCTTTAAATGAAGAGCAGCAGCAAAAAATATATGATTTAGCTGAAGAAAAGCAAAACGCATTAAAACAAATTGAATTAGAGAAAAAGGCATCTGAAAAAGCTAAAAAACAAGCCGAAAAACAAGCAAAACAATTAAAAAAGCTTGAAAAACAACAAAAAAAGACTCAAAAAGCATTAAAAAAGAAAGAAAATGCAATTGCTAAAAAAGCTAAAGCCGAAAAGCAATTAGCAAAAGCAGAAAAAGAAGCTAAAAAAGCACAATCTAAATATGAAAAACTTAGTAAAAAAGGAAAATTAAGTACAGAAGATGAAGCTAAATGGCTAAAAAAAATTGAAAAACTTAATGATAAAGTAGCCAAAGCAGAAAAGAAATTAAAAAAATTGTAATGGAACAAAATACTCTACATGTTGCGATAATTCAAGCAGATTTGGTGTGGGAAAATCCCAATCAAAACAGAGAAAATTTCACCGAAAAAATTGAAGAAATCACACAAGATGTAGATCTAATTGTATTACCAGAAATGTTTACTTCTGGTTTTACAATGACGCCAGAACATATTGCAGAAACTGAAGAAGGAGAGACTATTATCTGGATGAAAAAAATGGCTTTTCAAAAACAAGCAGCTATTGTCGGAAGTGTTGCAATTAAAGATAATAACCATTATTACAATAGATTATTTTTTGTGCATCCAAATGGTTTGGTAGACACTTACGATAAAAAGCACACGTTTACTTTAGCAGGCGAAGATAAGGTTTACAAAAGAGGAAATTCTAAAGTCATCGTAAATTATAAAGGTTTTAAAATACAACCTCTAATTTGTTACGATTTAAGATTTCCTGTATGGTCAAGAATAGCAGAAGAAGATTATGATGTATTAATCTATGTTGCTAATTGGCCAAAAATAAGAGTACATGCTTGGAATACTTTGTTACAAGCAAGAGCAATAGAAAACATGAGTTATTGTATTGGTGTTAACCGTGTTGGTTTAGATGCTAATAATTATGAGTATTCTGGTCACTCTGCAGTTTATGATGCTTTAGGTAAAAAACTTTCAAACACACAGCCAAATATTGAAGGTGTAGAAGTAATAGTTTTAAATAAAAAACATATTGATGATGTAAGAAGCAAACTTCGTTTTTTAGATGATAAAGATAGTTTTAGTTTAGAATAAATTCTTCAACATTACTCCAACGAACTCTAACTTCAACTTCTTTTTTACGGTAGCTTACACGTTCTGGCTGAATTTTTCTTAAAAAATCACCTGTGTCATATTTTCCGTTTTTATTGCTGTCAAAAACAACTCTTAAATAGTATTTTCCAGGTTTTAGATAGAAAAAATCTAATGGTTCTGGTTTTGTACTATACTTTTCGTATTTAACTTCACTTTTATCATTAACAAGTTGTACTAAAATAGGGTAAGTTGCATTTTTTACTAAAACTCTTGCTTCTCCTAGCGCATCAGGATCTGGAGTTTGCAAATTGTAGTTTAGAGAGTCGTTAGTGTTTTCAAAAAAGTCTATTACTGTTTCTGGTAAAATTGTTATTTTATACTGGCTTTTATCTTCTTTTGCAAATTTGATTTCCAGATGATTTAGTAATGTGTCAAGTTTAGTGTCAAAGTCAATAAAAACAGAGTCTTTATCCATAATGCTAATGTTATCCTTATTTACTTTAGTAATAGGGATATTAGCTTTTAATTTAAAACTTTCGTTTATAGCAATAGTATTTATAGGTTCTGCTCTTAGATTTAAAGAGTCTTTTAAATTATCCTTAAGCTTAACAGTAAATGTGTCTATTATTTTATCGTTTTGTACTTTAAAAATTAAAGAGTCTGTGTCTTCTAATTTTGGGTAGTAAAAATAATTTAAAGTATCTATGTCTTGCTCTTTTACAATTCTAAATTTAAAATCTTCAGGTACTTTGGATAATACATCTATTTTAGTTTTTGTATAATCACCTTGGTAACCAAATGCTATTTTTTCGCCTGCAACTAATCTTGGTTTAAATGCTTTATAATCTAAATCTTCTTTAAAGACCTTAAGTTGATAATTAGCAGAAGTATCTGGTACGGTAATGTAATCTTCAAAAAAGCCAATTTTATCACTTTTTTGCTCGTATAAATTATTGTTGTTATTGTCTTTTAAAGCTATTAAGCGGTATGTTCCAGCTTTTAAGTTTTCGATAGTAAAGTTTGTTGTGCTATCTAATGTGTTGGTGACGTATTTAGGTTTTTCTTTATATATGATTGAGTCTGTGTAAGTAGAATCTACTTCATAAAGATGAACAGATATAAAAGATTCTGTTATTCGGTCTAATCCATCTACTACACTTCCTTTAACGTTTAAAGAATCAATATAGTCTCCGGTAGAAAAGACGTAACGATAATACTCGTAAGGGTTTTCTTCGTTGTTATCTACAATACTATTACCAAAATTAAAGGCGTATGTAGTATTAGGTTTTAAAGTGTCGTAAATTTTAATTTTTATATACTCACTAGCAGAACTTAAAGGTGTTATTTCTGGTTGAATATCCATTGGAGGCGAAATAATTAACTGCTTCTGTAAATTTTTAACTTTTACATATTCATTAAAGTAGATTCTTATTTCGTTTGCGTTAAAGTTAGTCGAGTAATTTTCAGGTACAGTTTTTACTATTTCAGGTGGAGTTACATCTTTTGGTCCGCCGCCAATAGATCCACGGTTGGCACAGTTAATAGCAGTAAGTGCTAGTATTAAATAAAAACTAAAATTTATCCAACGTTTTTGCATAAAAAATCAAATAGAAGCACAAATTAACAACATATTTATGTCTTAACGAAAAATCCTTTATGCTATTGCCATACAAGCAATGCTTATTTTTATATTATTTGCTTTTTGAAGTTGTACGCAGCAAGACTCTATTGTATTTCCAGTAGTAATTATATCGTCAACTAATAAAATGTGTTTATTGTTCAATTTTTCTATGTTTTTAGTAGAAAAAAGTTCGTTATTAAGTTGCCATCTTTCAAGACGTTTTTTTGATGCTTGAGATTTTGAAGAACCACTAATTTTTATCAAAATATCATCTATAAATTCAGCTTGCAATGCGTAAGCAATTTCTTTTCCAAATTTTTCAACTTGATTATAACCACGTTTTTTTAGTTTTTTTGGATGTAAGGGTACTGGTATTACTATATCTACATCATTATAACTTTTTATAGTTTTAAGTTCTGTGCCTATCCATTTTCCAAAAAATTCACCTACTTTTTCATTGCCACCGTATTTAAGTTGATGTATTAAATATTGTACCGTGCCTTGTTTTTCAAACCTAAGTAAAGCAGTACCGTTTTCTATAGCAACACGACCGTATAAAACATTATCAATACTTCTATCATTATTAAAATGAAAATCTGTAATAGGTAATTTATGTCTACAGTCTGTACATATAAAATCTTCATTATCAGAAAGTAATTTTTTGCAAGCATTACAAACTGAAGGGAAGAAAATATTAATAAAATCTCTTATTAAATTTTGCATCGAATATTCGTTTTATTCTTCAATGAAAATAATGAATAAATGTTTAATATTAAAAACCTATGATTAAACATATTTCTAAATTTAGGTTTTAATAATTATAATTTGATAACCAATTAACATAGTTAATCAATTATTTTTTCGTTTTATCGATAATTATTGATGGTCTTTATTCTTCTTATTTACTTTGCAAAAAAAATTAACAATGATAGTTTTCCCTCAAACATATAACTACAAGTTAATTATTGGTTCATTGATAATAGCGTTATCCGTTTTAGGAGTTTTTACATTTCAAAATCAAAATAAGTTAGAAGAGTATAATGCATACTTAGCTCAAGAAAAAAGCTTAATTCAAAATGAGTTGTCAGAGATGATATCTAGATTTGATACTTTAGATATTGAAAACGAAGAATTAAGTTTACAATTAGAAGCTTCTAAGCTAAAACTAGAACAAGCGTTAGACTCTATAAAAACACTAGAAGTCACAGCCAATTTATTAACTCATTATAAGTCCAAAGTACAATTACTTAAGGAAGAAAAGGCGCGTATTCTTAACTTAGTTAATAGTTTAGAGACTCAAAATAAAACTTTACAAACAGAAGTTACTCAATCTAAACAACAATTAAGCAGTATAAAAGTTAAAGCCAATACATTAAAAGAAACAAATGTAAAGCTTAAAAAACGCAATGAAACCTTAAATAAACACATTGTTAAGGCAAGTCAAATGCAAATTACCATGTTAGATGCAAAAGCAGTAAAACGTGTTAGTAAAAATAAGGTTGTAACAACAGATAAAGCAAAAAGAACAAACAAACTTTTAGTAGAATTTGTAATACCAAAAAATGATTTAATTACTAAGGGTAAAAAAGATATTTATATACAAATAGTTAATCCAAATAATAATGTGGTGTCAAACAAAGACGAAGCTAAGTTTGGTAAACAATCTTTAATTTACAGCAAAAAGCTAGATGTTAATTTTAACAATAAAGATTTAGCAGTTTCAACTTTTATAGATGCTGATAAAGATGAACCTTTTAAACAAGGTGTTTATTTTGTAAACGTTTTTAACCAAGACAACCGTTTAGCTAGTACTTCAATATTGTTAGACTAATTTTCTTCTTAATTATTAGGCTTAAATCAGCCAAAAATTATATTGTAAACTTTTTATAAACGTTTATCTTTGCTGTATTATGGCAAACAACGACGATCAATTTAAAAAAGTAATCTCTCACGCAAAAGAGTATGGTTACGTATTCCAAAGTAGCGAAATTTACGATGGACTAAGCGCAGTTTACGACTACGCACAAAACGGTGTAGAATTAAAGAAAAACATACGCGACTATTGGTGGCGTGCAATGGTGCAAATGCACGATAATATTGTAGGTATTGATGCTGCAATTTTTATGCATCCAACCACTTGGAAAGCGTCTGGACACGTAGATGCTTTTAATGATCCGTTAATTGATAATAAAGACTCAAAAAAACGTTACCGCGCCGATGTTTTAGTTGAAGATTATTGCTTAAAAATCGAAGCTAAAATTGAAAAAGAAGTTAAAAAAGCCGAAAAACGTTTTGGCGATGCTTTTAATAAAGAAGAATTTTTAAGCACAAACGGTCGTGTTTTAGGTTATCAAGAAAAAATTGATACCATCCTAAAACGTCTAGGTAAATCTTTAGAAAATGAAGATTTAGCAGACGTAAAAGCCTTAATTGAAGAATTAGAAATAGCATGTCCATTAAGCGGAAGTAAAAACTGGACAGACGTTAAGCAATTTAACTTAATGTTTGGGACCAAATTAGGTGCAAGTGCAGACAGCGCAATGGATTTATACTTGCGTCCAGAGACAGCACAAGGTATTTTTGTAAATTTCCTTAATGTGCAAAAAACAGGACGTATGAAAATTCCTTTCGGAATTGCTCAAACAGGAAAAGCCTTTAGAAACGAAATTGTTGCAAGACAATTTATTTTTAGAATGCGCGAGTTTGAACAAATGGAAATGCAATACTTTATCAAACCAGGAACACAAAAAGAATGGTTTGATTACTGGAAAGAAACACGTCTTAAGTGGCATAAATCATTAGGTTTAGGTGAGGATAACTACCGTTTCCACGATCACGAAAAATTAGCACATTACGCAGATGCAGCTACAGATATTGAGTTTAAATTCCCTTTTGGTTTTAAAGAATTAGAAGGAATTCACTCACGTACAGATTTCGATTTAAAACAACACGAAGAATATTCTGGTAAAAAACTTCAATATTTTGATAACGAAGATAATACAAGTTATACGCCTTATGTTTTAGAAACCTCAATTGGTTTAGATCGTATGTTTTTAGCAGTGTTTTCAAACAGTTTACAAGATGAAACTTTAGAAGACGGAAGCGAAAGAACCGTTTTAAAATTACCAGCAGTCTTAGCGCCAACAAAAGCAGCAATTTTACCATTAGTTAAAAAAGACGAAGGTTTAACTAAAATGGCAAAAGATATTGTAGACGATTTAAAATGGGACTTTAACGTTACCTATGACGAAAAAGATGCAGTTGGTAGACGTTACCGTCGTCAAGACGCAGCAGGTACGCCATTTTGTATCACTGTAGATGGCGAAAGTCTAGAAAATAACACCGTAACTATACGTCATAGAGATACTATGGAACAAAAACGTGTTAAAGTTGAAGAGTTACGCGACATCATTAAAAAAGAAGTTGATGTAAAAGAATGGTTAATGAAGATGTAAAATTCCTGTAAAAACAGAAATTTATAAATAAAAAAACGCCCAAAACTTTATGTTTTGGGCGTTTTAGTTTAATGACTATGTCCGCTTTCACCACTTTCTTCAAGTAACATTCCAATACCTTTAACTAATATTTGTTTTTTTTGTAAAATGTCAGGATTTAAAATTTCTGTAGCATTTTCGTCTTGTTGTCCTATGTTTACTTTTAGCTTTTTAAATTGATAGCCATCAGTAGTTGTTTCATCTAAAACAAGCACATAATTATTTTTGTCTTCACTTATGATAGCTTCGTTTGGCAAGCCAAGACCTTTTTTACTGTCTGTAATAATGTTAGCTTCTACAAACATACCAACAATAAAATTAGCTAAGTCTTTATCTACGTGTCCGTGAACTTTAACACGTCTTGTAGTTTCATCAATTGTGGTACCTACTAAATGTACGTCTGCTTCAAAAGTTTTTTCTGAAGCTTCAGGAATTTTAAACTGTATTTTTTGACCTTTTTTGATGTGCATAATATCTTTTTCAAATACCGATAATTCCAAATGAATATGATCAATATCTACAATTTCTAATATTACATCGTTTGGCGCAACATAAGCACCATTACTTACATTTACTTTAGTGACGTTTCCATTAATTGGCGCATATAGACTAATTGTTGAGGTAATATTCCCTTGTTCTACAGCAGCTGGACTAATATTCATCATTTGTAATTTTTTCTTTAGTCCGTTGTAAGTGGCTAGACTACTTTTATAAGTGCTTTGTGCTTTTAGATAGTTTTTTTCTGAAGTAATTTTTTCATCAAACAACGTTTTTTGTCTGTTAAATTCAGCTTTTAAGTAATTAAGTTGCTCTGCGATTTCTAGATAGCTTTGCTGAATTTCAACATACTCAGGATTTTTTAAGCTTACTAAAAGTTGTCCTTTTTTAACTTCGTCACCAACTAAAAGTGGTGTATTTGTAATATATCCACCAATAAATGTCGTGATACTCGATTTGTTTTTTGGTGGTACGTCTATCATTCCGGTAACAGCAATTCCTGTTGAAAAATCAAGTGTTTTCAAAGTATCTAAAACCATTTGCTCGCTTTTAAATTGTGCTTTGGTTACCGTTATTACATTGCTTTTGGTTGGTGTGTTTTCAACGGTTTCAGTGTTGTTTTCTTTATTTCCGCAGGTTAAAAATAAAAGCGAAAAAAGAAGTATGTATATATGTTTCATAGATTTAAAATTTTCAAGAATCATTGGTTCGGTTATTTACTTTTCTAAAGTTGTTGGTCTTTATTTGCCAAATGCCCATTATGGGCTTTCATGTTAAAAAATATTTAGAGTAAGGTGGTTAATTTGTATTACGGTTTGATTGTAAGCGTTTAAATTTTCCAAATACGATAATTCAATTTCGCTAGCGGTTTCAAGACTTTGTATGTATTGAAAAAAGTCAATTTCACCTTCTTTAAACGTACGATTTGCGGTTTTTATAATTTGATTTTTCAGCTCTTCACCTTCATTATTATAGTAATTGACAGCTTCCTCATATTGTGCTAAAGTCGCCAAAAGCGCATTGTATTTAGTATTTAATTTGGTTTTGTAATCTTGTTGTTGCTCTTTAATAATGTCTTTAGCAATTTTTGAAGCTTTTATTTTTGAAGCATTGCCAGAAAACAACAACGGAATTTTCAAACCTAATTGATACCCTTTTAAATTGGTATTTAATTGGTCATTTGTACCTTGAAAATACTCTACACTAATGTCTGGTAACAGGTTTTGTTTTTCCTGTTGATAGATGGCGTTTTGATAGTTTTTAGCTTGTTCAAAGTATTGAAAACCAACATTGTTTTGTATTGAAATAGTTTCAATTTGTAACTGTTCAAGCGGTTGGTCTACTATATCTAAACTATCAACTTGTACAATACTTTTTAATTGCTCTTTAGAAAAAGCAACTTCTTTAAGTGCTTGTTTGTATAAGGTTTCTAACTGTTTTTGTTTGGATTTAGCGGTAATCATTTCTAAATAATTGGTTTCGCCAAGTTCAAAACGGCGTTTTGATTTACTGGCAAAATCTTGATACAGACTATCTAAATATTTGTAAGTTTTTGACTTGTTTTTAGCATAACTCAACTGATAATAGTTGGCGTAAATCGCTTGCTGTAATTGCAGAAATCGAAGATTGTAATGTGTTTCTTCTAAACTAGCTTTTGCTTTATTCGTTTTCTTTTCCGCAAAATATACCGTTGGAAATTTAAAATCTTGAGCAATACCAAACACCTTTAATGGTTGATTGTTTATGGCTAAATTATTTTCGTCATAACTGTAATAAATAGACGTTTTATCAAAACTAAATGCGCTTCCTATTAAAGCATTACTTTCGTCTACCTTAAGATTCGACGCTTTTAAACTAGCATTATTTTCTATAGCTAACGCTAAGGTCTCTTCAATGGTTAATGGATTTTGTGCGTTAGCATTCATCATAAAAAAGAAACCGAGAATGGTAACAATTGCAGTTTTATTCATTTTTATGTCTTTTTTAGTTTCAAACCAAGCGTATAAAACAGGTAACACGATTAGGGTTAATACGGTTGCAGAGACTAGTCCACCAACCACTACCGTTGCTAAAGGACGCTGAACTTCGGCACCAGCATTGGTCGAAACCGCCATAGGTAAAAACCCTAAAGCTGCTGCTGCTGCGGTTAGTAAAACAGGTCGCAAACGCTCAGAAGTACCTCGTTTTATACGTTCTTCAATATCGTCCATACCGTGTTCTTTCAGTTCTTTAAAATGCTCAATAAGTACAATACCATTAAGTACTGCAATACCAAAAAGTGCAATAAAACCAACACCTGCCGAGATACTAAACGGTAAATCGCGTAACCATAAAAGCAATACGCCACCAACAGCAGATAATGGAATAGCAGAGTATACTAATAAGGCTTCTTTTACTGAGCTAAATGCAAAATACAGCAGTAAGAAAATTAAGGCTAAAGCAATTGGTACCGCAATCATTAAACGTGCTTTGGCACTTTGTAAATTTTCAAATTGTCCGCCATAAGTCACGTTGTAACCAACAGGTAATTTTAGTTGTTGGTCTAGAATGGATCTGACATCATCTACTACCGATTGCAAATCGCGGTTACGTACATTAATCCCAACGACTATACGACGTTTGGTGTCGTCTCTTGAAATTTTTGCAGGTCCAGTGGTGTATGTGATTTCTGCTAATTCGCTAAGCGGAATTTTTGTTCCACTTGGTGTATCGACATATAAATTTTGAAGACTGGCTAGGTTTTTTCTATTGTTTTGGTCTAAACGCATCACTAAATCAAAGCGCTTTTCGCCTTCAAAAACTTGACCAACAGTTCCGCCAGCAAATCCCATTGAAATTACTTGATTAACATCGGAAATATTAAGTCCGTAACGTGCAATTTTACTTCGGTTGAAAGACACACTCATTTGAGGTAAACCTTCAACTTTTTCAATTATTATATCTGAAGCACCTTCTACATTTTTAATTAGTTCTTTGACTTCGTCTGCTTTATTGGCTAAAATGGATAAATCTTCGCCAAATATTTTAATAGCCACATCGGCTCTAACACCTGTGATTAGCTCGTTAAAACGCATTTCGATAGGTTGTGTAAATTCCACTTCCATACCAGGAATGATGCTTAATGCTTCTTTAAATTTATCTGCTAGTTCGTCTTTACTTTTCGCGCTTACCCATTCGTTTTTTGGTTTTAGTTTTATGATGACATCGCTTTCTTCCATAGACATTGGATCTGTTGGGACTTCGGCAGCACCAATACGACTAACAACTTGGTCAACTTCTGGGAAATTTTCTAATAGAATATTCTCAATTTTAGTCGTGATTTCGATGGTTTTTCCAAGTGATGTTCCTGTTTTTAAAACAGGTTGAATTACGAAGTCGCCTTCGTCTAAAGTTGGTACAAATTCACCACCCATTTTACTAAATAAAAAGATGCTGATAGCGAGTAGAATTCCGGCTATACTTACTACTGTTTTTTTACGATGTAAAGCCCAATTAATAGTAGGTCTGTACCAAGAGTTAAGCACTTTCATTAACCTAACGGAAACATTTTTTTCGCTTGGTGCTTTAGGTTTCAAAAACAATGATGATACTACTGGAACATAAGTGAGACAAAGTAACATTGCACCAACTAACGCAAAACTGAATGTTAATGCCATAGGCTTAAACATTTTGCCTTCTACACCGCTTAATGATAAAATTGGAATAAAGACTATTAAGATGATTAATTGTCCAAAAATGGCAGAATTCATCATTTTTGAGGCACTTTTTAATGTGATTTGATCGATTTCTGACTGTTTTGCTTCTTTTGTGAGTGATTTTAGTTTTTCACTTTCGGTAATAATTCTAAAAGCAATAAACTCGACAATAATTACAGCGCCATCAATAATAATTCCGAAATCTATCGCGCCAAGACTCATTAAATTGGCATCTACACCAAAAATATTCATCATTGAAATGGCAAATAATAAACTCAACGGAATAACAGACGCAACGACCAAACCTGAACGCAAATTGCCAAGCAATAACACTACAACGAATATGACAATGAGTGAGCCTAAAATTAGGTTTTCGGACACGGTAAAGGTGGTTTTCCCAATCAGTTCGCTACGTTCTAAAAATCCGTTGATGTAAATACCTTCTGGTAAGCTTTTTTGGATATCTTTTACACGTTCTTTTACGGCGTCGATAATAGCTTTAGAGTTACCATCCTTAAGCATCATAATTTGCCCAAGCACTTTTTCGCCTTCACCATTACCGGTAATAGCACCAAAACGCGTGGCACTTCCAAAACCAACTTTAGCAACGTCTTTAATATAAATTGGCGCGCCTTCATTTTTGACTACGATTTGCTCAATATCTTCAAGGTTTTTAACCAAGCCTTCGCCACGAATAAAATAGGCTTCATCATTTTTTTCGATATAACCACCACCAGCAACGCTATTATTTTTTTCTAATGCATCATAGATTTCGGATACCGAAATATTCATAGCATTTAGCTTGTTTGGGTTAATAGCAACTTCGTATTGCTTTAAAAATCCGCCCCAAGTATTAACCTCTACTACACCAGGAATACCAGAGAGTTGTCGTTTTACAATCCAGTCTTGGATGGTGCGCAAATCGGTAATGGAATATTGGTCTTCGTAACCAGGTTTTACATCTAAAATGTATTGGTATATTTCGCCCAAACCAGTGGTAATTGGTCCCATTTCTGGCGAGCCAAAACCATCTGGAATTTTCTCAGAAGCTGACTTAATTTTTTCGGCAATTAATTGTCTTGGTAGATATGTGCCCATTTCATCTTTAAAAACAATGGTGACTACCGAAAGTCCAAATTTAGAAACTGAACGGATTTCTTCAACACCTGGTAAATTAGCCATTTCTAGCTCGACAGGATAGGTGATAAATTGCTCAACATCTTGCGTAGATAAGTTACGTGATGTGGTAATCACTTGGACTTGGTTATTGGTAATATCTGGTACAGCGCCAATAGGAATTTGGGTTAAAGAGAAAATTCCGAAACCAATAATAAATGCTGTAAAAAGGAAAATAATAAGCTTATTATTTAAGCTTGATTTTATGATTTTTTCTAACATAATTCATGATAATAAAATTGAAAAGTACCTGTTTGTTATTGAAAACAGGATGAATTTTAAAATGAATTATGCGTGTTTTGGTGGTTGAAAAACAGATGGTTTTTCGAAAGAAGTAAAGGATTCTTTATAGAAGAAGTTGAAAGGGATTTCAATGAAGACTTCATTGCTTATTTTAAATGAAATATTAGGACTTATAAAAGACAAATTAACGTGAGTACACATATGATGGTTGTCTTTAAAAGGCAAGTCTTCATGCTCTTTATGCTCGCTTTCGTGATTATCTCTAGCTTCTCCATAATGTTCAGCTAAAAAGTCAAAAAAAGAATCGCCATACATTTCTTTATGAAATTGAGCATGATCAATCAAGGCATTAATCTTAGAAATGTCGTCTAAGTTAATATTGAAACTTTGAATAAGAATCAGAAACGAATATGTTAATGCCAATATTTTGTTCATGCCTTACGAAATTACAAAATTAAAGGAATTAAACTGTTACAAAAGTTACATATGACTGTTAATATAGAACGTTTTTAATTAAGGATTTTTATTTATAAAATATTATTAGCTAGGTAATTGGCGTCTTTTTTTATGCCGCCTAAAGTAGCAGATCCACGTGTGTGTAACCATGGTAAACCAATAAAATATAGTCCGTTTGTTGTGCTAATACCACGATGATGTTTTGGATAACCATTTTGGGTTAACTCAATATTTTTTATCCAATTAAAGTTGGGTTTATAACCGGTTGCCCAAACAATATTTTTTACATCGTTAAGTGTTTTTTTTGATGTTTTAATAGTGTTTTTTTCGGCGTCAAGTGTGTATCCGACAGGTATAACGTTATCTCTGTTAATTATAGATTTTACATCTGTGCCAATAATTGGCTGTTTAGATTTACTAATCTTTTTTCCAAGCCAAGAGTCCTTACTAAAACTTAAAAAGCCTGTTATAGTAAACCACCACCAAAGTGTTTTTCCTAAGATTTCTTGTGGTAAAGTTTTGATGTCTGTATTTCCTGAGAAATAAGTTTTATTATTGGTTTGTTTTGAAATTTCATCTAAAATCTGAAATCCGCTATCACCGCCACCAACAACCATTGTTGCGCCATCTTTAAGTTGTTCCGGATTTTTGTAGTAATTACTATGTATTTGAAAAATATCTTCGGAAAGATTATTATGAAATTTTGGCGTGTAAGGAATATGAAACGGTCCAGTTGCTACAATAACTTCTTTGCACTTTAAATCACCTTTATTTGTTTTTACAATAAAATGATTGTCTTTCTTTTCAATGCGTTCTGCAAGCGTGTTTAATTGCACTGGGAAGTCAAATTTTTCTACATAAGCTTTAAAGTAATCTGCGACTTCGTATTTGTCAGGATAATGTCCTTTAGGTGCAGGAAAAGGCATTCCTGCAAGATGATTAAACTCGGTTGGTGTAAAAAGTTTTAACGAGTTCCAACGGTTAAGCCAAGAAGCACCAATTTCATCCTCTTTATCAATTATTAAAAAATCTTTTTGATTTTTCTTTAAGTGATAAGCCATAGATAATCCTGCTTGTGCTGCACCAATAATTATAAAATCTTTCATTAAAACGTATTGTGGTTATTGTCATAGTATACGTTTTTTAAAGGGTTTTAGCAAATGGAAGTTTTTAAAATACGTAAATGCTTAAAAATAAGCTTTTAACTGTACGTTACCGGTATGAATGGTTTTTGAGGTTTCAGTTTTTCTACCAAAATAATTAAGATTTAAATCTAAAAATTTGGTTAGTTTTTTTTGCGCTAAAAGTGTCCAAGTAAAGTTTTTTCCTGGTTGTAAACCTTCTAATAATTGATAAGCTACAGGACTGTTGGCGTTGCCTGTAAAGTCGTTATTGAATACGTTAAATTCAGCAGAAATTGCGCCAGATTGTGCATTGCTTTTAGGCGAAAACGCAAATGATAAACCATACTTTTGCTGCTGTAAAGTTTCTAAATTATTAATTGTATTTTCTTTGTTTGTATATTGATAAAACACGTCAAATTGAACATTATCATTTAATAAATATGATATTTTTGGGTTGAAAGCTTCAGTATCTAAATCGAAATTTTTACTGCTAAAGTTTTGACTTTTATTAAATTGATTTTCTAAAGTAGAGGTTAAAGTAACTAGCCAACTATTAGCTATTTTGTGCGTGAAATTTAATTGGTGACTTTTCAATTTGTTTTCTATAAACCCAAAACTTAGTGTGCTTTTAGATTGATTGTTTAAATACGTGTAAGACGTTGTATAGCGTTGCTTGCCTCGGTTAAAAAACAGTACATTTCTAAAGTTTTGGTTAAGTCCCAATTGATTGTCTTCGTCTTTTTTAAAAGGATTTAAATCAAAATTATCACCGTTTCTTCTAATTTTTCTATCAATTAAATAACTGGTTTGATTGTAAAATTTAGATAATAATTTTTTTCCTTTTTGCTCTGAATTCACCCAATTTATTGGGTTTAAAGTTAGGGTTTGACTCAATCTGTTTTGATGTGTTTTTATATAAACTTGATTAGGTAATAACACACGAATATATTCACCTTGATCGGTAAATTGAGCAATTTCAAATTCTTCTAATTCTTGTATACCGTTATTATTATAATCAATCCAAGTGTATGCGCCTTGACCAGGTTCTACTTGCACGTAAGTGAAATCTTGTTGAGGTAAAGAGCCAGAATTAGTCTCGAAAGCAGTATTCCAAATAACACCATTTTTTAGAAACTTTTGATTGAATAATATACGCGAGTTTAGAGAGTTTTCGTCTGCAATGTCTTCATCTTCATAAGTCAGCGTACGGTAATTAACATACATTGATAGATTGGTGTTTTTGTTACTTATCAAACGCGAATCTAAATAGTATGTTTTTGAGGTATTAACACGAGTTAATTTTTGATTTTGAATACTGTCATTAACTCTAAATTTATAACCAACTTCTGCAAAAACATTGGTGCTATCACCAATTCCTGTAAAGGCTTGATAAGCTGTAAAACGTTGAGATAGGTCTGTAAAAGCTTGTGTTTCTTTAATGCGCTCTTTGTTTTCTTCAGCTGAAAAACCAGCCCCAAACCATTGCTTTTTTAAGGCGTAAATGGCTTTGTTGTAACTTCTGAAAAATCTAGATTTGTTAAAAGTTGCATCCGAATTTAATAGACTTGTTTGTGATGAAATATTAAGTTTTTTAAGTCTTAAATTGGTGTTTAAATTGTGTTTGCTTCCGCTAAATGTTCCTGAGTAGTTTAAATGCTGAAAGTTGTAACTTGCATTTCCTTTTTCTGGGTGAACAGCCTCAAAACCTGCTGAAATTAAAGCTTGATTTCCTAAGGTTGTATTTTGAAGATTGGTGCTGTTTTGGCTTAAATTCCAGTCACGATTAAATTCTGGTCGGTATAAACGTTGTATAGTTTTAAAATCTTGATTGATGTAATCTATATCAGCAATTGCATTAAGATTCCAAAGACTATCTTGTTTGATTATGGACTGTTCTACGGTTAATTTACCTGCATAACCATTATTGTTTTCATCATCTAAATTAGAAAACAGGTTAAGGTCGTTTTTGCTACCGGCTAATTCAAAACTAATGTTTGTTTTTTCATTTGGTGTGTATTCACCATTTACTACTGCAATTTGTAAAAGCGTTGGCGCTACTAATTGTACTACAGGTGCATAATTACCTTGTGGTATACCATTTATTGGCGCAACGTATTCATAAATATTATTAATGGCATTTGACGATGATAGTATATAATCACCTAGATTTTCTCCAATTAAAGTAAAGGTAACGCTGTAAAGCTCGTCATCTGGGTTGTTGGAGAATATGTAAATCTCTTCTCCGTTAAAAAGTTCTTTTTTGTATAAAATTCTATTTTCATTATATGCTTCTAGGACTTCAGAAGGCGCTGTCATTAGGTTTTGATCATCACCTGCGTTGCTTAAAATTTCAGCTTGTGCTTGAGAGATATTTTGTTGTAATGGATTGTTTTTAGAATCGTTTTCAGAATAGACAGAAGCGCCAATTTTCAGTTTTTCGCTACTGTAATTTCCACCTCCAAAAGCCACAATTCTTGAGTAATTTCGTTCAGAATATTGAAAATCAACACTAATTCTCATTTCTGAAGTTACAGGATACGTAGGGTTGAAAATAATTTCACCTGCATTGTAATCTATAATATAATCTTCGTTTTCTCCTCTTTTTAACGGTAGGCCATTTACGTAAACGGTTTCACTTCCAGAAACAATAAGTACAAACAACTCGCCACTTGGACCTTGCAGTTTGTACGGACCTTGATTACCTTCTTGAGCGGTGAATTGGTAGTTGGTAAATTGTCCGCGTACCAAAGCGCCTGACGCAAAAATATTGGTTTGATGGTTGTCGTCACCCAAGTTAGCTCTTATTTGTAAGCCTTGCACTCGCTTAGAAAAATTAGCAAAATAAGAGTTGTTGTTTTGTAAGTCTATATCTCCAGCACGTATCGCCCAACGGTCACTAAAAAGCTCTAAAAACACTTGGTCAAACTCGTCTAAGCGTTGTGAGTAACCACTTTCTTGTAATGGTATGTTGGCATCTTGTATACTGGCACGCAGTGAGACTTTGTCGTTTAGTTTACCGGTTATTTGTAAATCTAATTCGCTATTCAAAACCGAATTTTGGTTGTTACCAATAGTCACACCACGACTTATACTACCTGTAGTGGTTAAACCATCAAAAGGTGTAAAAGTGTTGGTAATATTGGGTTGTTTAAGTTGTACAAGTTTATCAACGTTTGCAGTACTTTCTACAATAACGCTTTTGTCAAATTGTTGGTAAGTTCTAGTTAAAAATTCAGGATATTTTTGGTAGCTTACTATTACAGAATCTCCTTCAATAGGTTTTAAAAGTTGAAGCGTTGACGTTGCAAAATCAATAGTGTAATACGTAGTATCTAAAATCTGATTGCTTTTAGTTTTTAATTCAAAAAAATTAGAATTTATACTTACGCTATCTACTTTTATAGTGTCTTTGACAGCGATGGTTTTCTTTACCAATAAAGCATCTTGGTCTTGCCCAAAAGCAAAAAAGACTGACAAGAAAATAAAAAAGGTAAAGCAATTTTTCATCTACAACTATAACAGCAAAATTGTTACTTTATTTTGTTAATATTTTTTAGTTAAAAAGGCTATAATTCATCTTGTAAAAGTAACGCATTATTTATTTTAGCAGAAATTAATAATTAAGATGAAAATTATCTCGTACAACGTTAACGGAATTAGAGCAGCAATAAATAAAGGATTTATAGATTGGTTAAAAAGTGCAAATCCAGATATTTTGTGTTTGCAAGAGATAAAAGCAATGGAAGAACAGCTAGATTTAGACTTGTTTAAAGACGCTGGTTACCATTATAATTATTGGTTTAGCGCACAAAAAAAAGGGTATAGCGGTGTAGCTGTGTTATGTAAAACCGAACCAGACCATGTCGAGTTTGGAACAGGAATAGAATCTATGGATTTTGAAGGCAGAAACTTGCGTGTTGATTTTGGACATTTATCGGTGATGAGTATGTATTTGCCTTCTGGAACAAACGATGCTAGATTATCACACAAATTTGAATATATGGACATGATTCATCAATATTTAAATGATTTACGTCAAGAACGACCTAATCTAGTTGTTTGTGGAGATTACAATATTTGTCATGAAGAAATAGATATTCATAACCCAAAAATGAAAGGCGTTTCAGGGTTTTTACCCGAAGAGCGCGAGTGGTTAACAAGCTTTATAGATAGCGGTTTTATTGATTCTTTTAGGTTTCTTCATCCAGAAAGACAAGAATATTCGTGGTGGAGCTACCGCGCCAATGCAAGAGCAAACAACAAAGGTTGGCGTTTAGATTACGCAATGGTTAGCGAGCCATTACAACAAAAAATAAAAAGAGCAGTTATATTACAAGAAGCAAAACACAGTGACCATTGTCCAATTTTGCTAGAACTAGAAAACTAATAAACAACAATCCCAAATTAATTAAACAATGAAAAACACCTTTTTAACTTTAATGCTTTCAACTTTTGTATTATCAAGTTGTGTATCGCCAAAAGTGTACAAAGAGCTAGAAAGTAAATATGCAGACTTAAAAAAAGAAAATAGATCTTTAAAAGATCAAAATAACGATTTACAAAAAGCAAAAAACCAAGCTGAAAATGACTTAGCTTCATTACAAGCAAAATATGACGAAGCAGTAGCAAAACGTGATCAATTACAAGCAGATCTAGCAGCAACAAAAACTAATTATGATACTTTAAAAGCATCATATGACGCTTTAGAAGCAAATAGTAGTTCTGCAATTGCAGCAAATACAAAAAAGAACAGAGAATTATTATCGCAATTAGAAGCTAAAGAACAAGCATTAGCTACAGAAAACGCTAGATTAGAGCAGTTAAAAAAAGAACTAGAAGCAAGATCACAACGTGTAGCAGATCTTGAAGCAATAATATCTGCAAAAGAAGCAGAGATGAATGAGTTAAAAGATGCTATTTCAAGTGCGTTAGTAGATTTTGAAGGTAAAGGTTTAACTGTAGAAAAGCGTAACGGAAAAGTTTATGTATCTATGGAAAATAAACTGTTATTCCAATCAGGTAGTTGGGCAGTAGGAACACAAGGTAAACAAGCAGTAAAGCAGTTAGGAACAGTGTTGGCAGATAATCCAGACATTTCAGTATTGATAGAAGGACATACAGATAATGATCCGTATTCTGGTAACGGAAACGTAAAAGACAACTGGGATTTATCCACTAAACGTGCTACAGCGATAGTTAACATACTTCAAGAAAATAAAAACATCAATCCAGAAAGTTTAACAGCAGCAGGTCGTGGCGAGTATGCTCCGGTAGCAACTAACGACACAGCTGAAGGAAAAGCAAAAAACCGTCGTATAGAGGTTATTTTAACACCAAAATTAGACAAAATCACAGAGTTGTTAAATAATTAGGGCGTTAACACACACTTCGACTACGCTCAGTGCAAGTAGTCGGGCTTTCTCAAGTCGCAATCAAAGATGTGCTCCAACAATTGCTTAACTACGAAGTAATCATGAATACGTTAATTTGAAATAAATAATAATGAATAACCCCTAACGAGTCACACTGAGCGCAGTCGAAGTGCAGGCTTAAGTAAAGGTTCTTTCATAAAAATAGGACTAAAGTTTTTAGCTAACTTTCAGTAAAAATTTCTTAACAAACATTTAGACCTTTAGTTAAATTATTTAATTAAAGGTCTTTTTATATTTGTTAAAAAGTAAACTATCCAAAAAATGAAATATACAACGCTTCCAAACACAGATATAAAAGTGAGTAAAATTTGCCTAGGTACTATGACTTGGGGAAATCAAAATACCGAAGAAGAAGGTCATGCGCAATTAGATTATGCGTTAGAACAAGGCGTGAACTTTATAGACACAGCAGAGCTATATCCAGTACCTGCTGAAGCAAGAACACAAGGAAGAACTAGTGAAATAATAGGGACATGGCTTAAAAAAACAGGACATAGAGAAAAAGTTGTTATTGCATCCAAAATAGCTGGACCAGGCGATTATACAGCACACATACGTACGTCAGGATTTAAAAAAGGATCTGTTAAAGATGCTGTAGAAAAAGAACTAAAACGATTACAAACAGATTATATTGATCTGTTTCAGTTACATTGGCCAGAACGACAAACTAATACGTTTGGTGTAAGAGATTATAATCATAATCCAAATGACCAATGGGAGGATAATTTTAAAGACGTTTTAGAGCAGTTAGAGGCTGTGAAAAAAGAAGGGAAAATCCGTTTTGCAGGACTTTCTAACGAAAAAGCATGGGGAACAATGCGTTATTTAGAAGAGTCTAAAAAGCATAATTTAATAAGACCGATAACCATTCAAAATGCGTACTCATTAATTAACCGAGTTTTTGAAGGAGACATGGCTGAAATTTCTATAAGAGAAAATATAGGATTATTAGCTTATTCGCCTATGGCATTTGGTGTGTTATCTGGTAAATATATTAAAGGAACTGCAGGAGAAAACTCTAGATTAAAATTGTTTCCAAGATTTGCTAGATACAGTAGTGAAAATTCAACAATTGCAACAAAAAAATATCTAGAGCTAGCAGAAGCTAATAATCTTAGCTTAGCGCAAATGGCATTGGCTTTTGTTAATCAAAGACCATTTATAACTAGTAATATTATTGGAGCAACTAATTTAGAGCAACTTAAAGAAAATATTTCAAGCATTAATATTGAATTATCTTCAGAAATTTTAGAAAAAATAAATCAAATTCATTCCATAACACCTAATCCCGCCCCTTAATCGATAGTCGTTAAAGGATTAGTCGCTGTTTTCTTTTAAACGATAAATTAAAACATTTTATCTATATTAACTATTTAGGGCAAGTAGTAGTAGGTTTTTTTTAATAGCTTAGATGTTTCTAAAACTAAACATCTCATTAATTAATATGAAAAAAACTACTCTACTAATTTGTTTGATTGCTTTATTTTCGAGCATACAATCATTTTCACAAATTACCAGTTATCCTTACTCAGAAGATTTCGAATCTGGAGATGGTGGCTGGACAGCAAACGGTACAGGAACATGGGCTTTAGGAACACCAGCAGCTACTATCATAAATAGTGCGGCATCTGGTAGCAACTCATGGGTAACAAATCTAACTGGAAATTATAATAGTAATGAGGACTCTTTTGTAAGTAGTCCAATTTTTGATCTATCAACATTGTCATCACCAAGCATTGAAATGAGTATTTGGTGGGAATCAGAGTTTAGTTGGGATGGAACTGTATTACAGTCATCTATTGATGGTGGAGCAACATGGCAAAATGTTGGTGCTTTTGGAGACCCTAACAATTGGTATACAGATACTACAATTAATGGTAATCCAGGAGGGCAACAAGAAGGATGGACAGGACGAGATGGTACTGGGTCTAATGGATGGGTAACTGCACGTCATGCTTTAGTAGGCTTAGCAGGCGAAAGTAGTGTTCAGCTAAGAATAGCTTTTGGATCAGATGGATCTGTTCAAGATGAAGGATTTGCTTTTGATGATGTGTCTATTTTTGATGTGACATGCCCTGAGCCATTAAATTTATCGGTTACAACTTTAAGTGAGAGCACTGCAGATATAACATGGTTAGCAGGCGGATCAGAGACTGAATGGCAAATTTGGATACAACCAGCAGGAACAGGAGGGCCAACAACAGATGGTACAACAACATCGACTAACAATCCTTATCCAGCA